>NZ_JBEAIJ010000046.1:0-87284 GCF_040065315.1 Klebsiella sp. CN_Kp100 | reverse complement strand
TCCGGGAAATTATGCCACTCTGCGCTTTGCTCCCGGGGGCGGCGCAAAGCGCCTTGCCCGGGCTACGAGTTCTCCACCGTCTGTGGGACAGTAGCCCGGACAGGTGCGCAGCACCGCCTCCGGGAAACGCCGGCTTGCACGATCTCCTGGCGGTACACGCCAGGCGGGCCGGACGACCTTTAGAAAAGCCCAATTGGCCAGTGGTGGCCAATGACGTACAGCACCCCGGCGGAAATCACCCCGGCGACGATATCATCCACCATGATCCCCATCCCGCCGTGGATATTGCGGTCGAACCAGCGGATAGGCCACGGCTTCCACATATCAAAGATGCGAAAAATCACGAACCCGGCGGCAACCCACTGCCAGTCCATCGTCGGCAAAGCCATCAGCGTAATCCACATCCCGACAAACTCGTCCCAGACGATACTGCCGTGATCGTGGGTACCCATATCTTTCGCCGTACGGTGACAAATATAGACGCCGATGCAGATACTCATCATCACCACCAGCGAATAGAGCTGCCAGGGAATAAAGGTCAGCAAGTACCAGAAGGGAATCGACGCCAGCGACCCCATCGTGCCGGGGACCACGGGGCTAAGACCGCTGCCAAATCCCGTTGCCAGCAGATGCCAGGGGTTGCTCATCTTCAGCCGGCTTTTCGCCACATCTCTACTACGCGCCAAAATGGTCATACCCCTTAACGTCCAGCGTTACCGGCTTGCCCTCACGGGTGAATTGCAGGCCTTCCGATTCAGGAACGATCTGTCCAATACAGGTAAAACGCGCGCCGAGATTGGCAAGCGCCACGTCCAGCGCCCCGCGGTTGAGTTCAGGTACGGTAAAGCACAGTTCATAATCTTCACCGCCGGCGAGCGCCCAGCGCAGCGCCTGCTCCTTATCCACCTGGCGCAGCATCGCATCCGAGAACGGCATTGCATCAAGGTCGATGCGCGCGCCGCAGCCGCTGGCGTTGAGAATATGCCCCAGGTCGGAAATCAGGCCGTCGGAAAGATCGATGGCCGAATTCGCCAGATCGCGCAGCGCCTGACCCTGCAGAACCCGCGGCAGCGGGCGCAGATGACGCGCCAGGAGGTAATCCGCGTCGGTGGCATCTTCCACCTGCAGCCGATCCTGCAAAATCGCCAGGCCAGCAGCGCTGTCTCCCGGCGTGCCGGTGACGTAAATCCAGTCGCCATGCTTTGCCCCGGAACGCTTCAGCGCGCGTCCCGTTGGCACATAGCCGTGAATACCCAGCGTCATCGCCAGCGGTCCGCGAGTAGTATCGCCGCCAATGAGCTGCATATCGTAATAGTTAAGCTGTACGAACAGGCTGTCGCTAAAGGCTTCAAGCCAGGCTTCGTCCGCTTCCGGCAGGGTCAGAGCCAGCGTTAACCACGCCGGTTCGGCGCCCATCGCCGCCAGATCGCTTAAATTTACCGCCAGCGCTTTATAGGCGAGGTCGGCAGGGTCGATGTCGGGTAAAAAATGGTTTCCCGCCACCAGGGTGTCGGTGCTGATTGCCAGCGTTTTTTTCTCGGGGATATTCAGGAGCGCGCAGTCGTCGCCAATGCCGGTTTCAACATCAAGACGTGCGCTTTTTACGCGATCAAAATAACGGGCAATCAGGGAAAATTCGCCGCATGCCATACGTTATGCCTCAGAAAAAGAAAAGAATAAGGCCGGTTTGCAGAAGTGAGACTCTGCAAATCCGGCCCTGGAGTTTACTTTTTGTTGGGACGAATTACCGGGGCAGCTTTGTCCAGCACGCCGTTGACAAACTTGTGGCTATCTTCAGCGCCAAAGGTTTTCGCCAGTTCAATGGCTTCGTTAATCGCAACTTTGTACGGTACATCGCTACGCTTTGACAGCTCAAACAGCGCGATACGCAGGACCGCCTTTTCCACCTGACCCAGCTCATCCAGCAGACGAGAAAGGTACGGCTTCATCAGGCCGTCGAGATACGCGCTGTTAGTCGCCACTCCGGACAGCAGCTCGCGGAAATACAGAACGTCGACATCTTTTACATCCTGTTCCGCCAGGAACTGGTATTCGACATCAGCAATGTCGTTTTTGGACAACTGCCAGGAGTAGAGCGCCTGGACAGCACACTCACGGGCGCGGCGACGAGCAGCAGGTTTCACGGAATTCCCCTTACAAAAATCAGGCCTTGATGGCTTTCAATACGTTAATCATTTCCAGCGCGGTCAGCGCTGCTTCAGCGCCTTTGTTACCGGCTTTGGTGCCAGCGCGTTCGATGGCTTGTTCAATACTTTCTGTGGTCAGAACACCGAAGGCTACCGGGATTCCGCTGTCCTGAGCGACGTGCGCCAGGCCATTGCTTGCACCGCCAGCCACATATTCAAAATGCGCAGTGCCGCCACGGATAACGGTACCCAGCGCAATCACCGCGTCATACTTACCGGTTTTCGCCAGTGCGTCAGCCGCCAGCGGCAGTTCGTACGCGCCTGGAACCCAAACAACGGTAATGTTTTCATCTTTAACCTGGCCAATACGCTTCAGGGCGTCAATCGCACCTTCCAGCAGGCTGTCGTTGATAAAGTTGTTGAAACGCGCAATGGTGATGGCGACGCGAGCGTCCGGGGTAGCAACGTTAGCTTCAATAATGTTCATACTCTTCCTTCGGGTTCAGTTCATTTGGCCCCGCAAGGGGGGCGGATTCTATCATAATAATCGGCGCACTGCTTTCCCTTTTGACCAGGGAAATCAAGCGTTCACTAAATGCAGGCAAATATCCGGGCCTACATGACGTATCTCGTTGAATTTGAAATGGGGTGCTTGCGCTAGTTTCTCAAGCCCCGGCAGCGCGCATAATCCGCGCGCATCGCTGCCTAACAGTTTAGGCGCAATATAGACGATAAGCTCATCCACCAGCCCGGCTTGCAACAGCGCGCCGGCAAGCGTTGGCCCGGCCTCCACCCAGATCGAGTTAATTTGCTGTTTGCCCAGCTGCATCATCAATAAAACCAGATCCAGCCGACCATTATGCTCCGGCACCAGCAGAGTACGTACGCTCTCCGGCCACTGCCGTTCATCTTCACGGGTGCGGGCAAACAGCGTTTCGCCCGCCTGCTGCACGATACGGTGCTGCGGCGTGACGCGATTGTGGCTATCAATAACGATGCGTAAAGGCTGGCGCAGATTTTCCTGCGGGTACAGCGCCTGGGTTTCAGCGTTGAGCTCGTCCCAGCGTACGGTCAGCGCCGGATCGTCCGCCAGCACCGTCGCGCTGCTGGTCAGAATAGCGTGGCTTTGCGCGCGCAGGCGCTGGACATCACGCCGCGCCTGCGGTGAGGTGATCCACTGGCTCTCTCCGCTGGCCATCGCCGTGCGGCCGTCCAGCGATGCGCCCATTTTTAGCTGGATCCACGGGAAGCCGGTGCGCATGCGCTTGAGAAAACCTTTATTCAGCGCTTCGGCTTCATTCATCATCAGCCCGTGGCTGACGTCAACGCCCTCCTGCTGCAAGCGGTACAGACCGCGCCCCGCGACCTGGGGATTGGGGTCCTGCATTGCGGCAACGACGCGGGTTACCCCTGCGGCAATTAGCGCTTCGCAGCACGGCGGCGTACGCCCGTGATGGCTGCAGGGTTCCAGCGTCACGTACGCCGTCGCGCCCTGGGCTTTTTCGCCCGCCATGCGCAGCGCATGCACCTCCGCGTGCGGTTCACCGGCGCGATAGTGAAAACCTTCGCCGACGATCTCGCCATCTTTGACGATCACGCAGCCGACATTCGGATTTGGGTGAGTCGTGAAGCGTCCGCGCGCAGCCAGCTTCAGCGCTCGCGCCATGTATATTTCGTCCTGCATGGATCAGTCCTGTAAGCGGGCGATCTCTTCGCCAAACTCTTTGATATCTTCGAAACTGCGATAGACGGAAGCGAAGCGGATATAGGCCACTTTATCGAGCTTTTTCAGCTGTTCCATCACCAGATTGCCGATCATTTTGCTCGGCACTTCACGTTCGCCGGTTCCGCGCAGGTGGGTTTTAATGTGGTTAAGCGCCATTTCGACGTCATCTGAGCTGACCGGACGCTTTTCCAGTGCTTTTAGCATGCCGCTGCGCAGTTTGTCCTCATTAAAAGGCTCGCGCACGTCGTTGCTTTTTACGACTCGCGGCATCACCAGCTCCGCCACTTCAAACGTCGTAAAGCGTTCGTTGCAGACCAGACACTGGCGGCGACGACGCACGGAAGAGCCTTCGCCCACCAGACGTGAGTCGATAACCTTGGTATCTACGGCGAAACAGAAAGGGCAATGCATAGCGCGTCCTGACAAGTAGTTAAACTAACAGGTAGTTTACCGCGAAGTGACCCGACAACAAAGAAAGAGCTTTTGAGACAAAGGATCTATAGTGCGTTTAGCCGAACGATCTACCATTAAGCATCCTCTGTTAACGGAATCTCGACTATGACAAGACGTTATTTAAAGCTGGCCATTGTGGGTAGCATTTTCACCCTTAGCGCCTGCGCGCAGCAAAGCGAAATTCGCCAGATGAACCAGAGCGTGAGCACTCTGAGCAAAGAGATGACCCAGCTCAATCAGCAAACGGTAAAAATTACTCAGCAAAACGTTCTGAACGCGAAATCTAACAGCGGCGTATACCTGCTGCCGGAGGCGAAAACGCCAGCTCGCCTGAAAAGCCAGATTGGTACCCTGCGCATGTCGCTGCTCAATATCGCCCCGGATGGCGACGGTACCCGCCTCACCCTGCGCATTCAGGGGGAATCAAACGATCCGCTGCCGGCCTTTAGCGCGACGGTCGCCTCCGGGCAGATCAGCGGCACAACCGATAGCTACCAGGAGGTTAATGTACAAAATCAGCTCATTAGCGCTCCGGCAAGCGTCCTGGCGCCGAGCGATGTCGACATTCCGCTGCGCCTGAATGGCGTGACGCCAGAGCAGGTTGGCTTCGTTCGCATCCACGATATTCAGCCCGCCAGTATGCAGTAATGCCGTCTGCCGGATGCGTTCAACATCCGGCTTTTTTTCCGCTGTGCAAATCCACTTACAGATTTCCCGATCGGTTCACTAAAAATTGACAGGAATTATGAATTTCGGTGGCATTTCGTCAAGAAATGCATAAAATCGTGAACGCAATCGATTACCTATGTCTTCGTTATGTGAAACAACACATATTTTTGTGAGCAATGATTCCTATAATAGACGCCACAGAAATACGAAATATTTAGAAACGCTACGGCGATTCTTTTAACGCCTTCAGGCTTAATTTAAACAGTGGCATCATTATGAAAAAAACATTACTGGCAGCTGGCGCAGCTCTGGCGCTCTCCGCATCTTTCTCTGCCAGCGCGGCAGAAAACGACAAACCGCAATATCTGTCTGATTGGTGGCACCAGAGTGTGAACGTGGTGGGCAGCTACCACACTCGTTTTGGGCCGCAGATTCGTAACGATACTTATCTGGAATATGAAGCGTTCGCTAAGAAAGACTGGTTTGATTTCTATGGCTATATGGATGCGCCGGTATTCTTCGGCGGCAACACCGACGCGAAAGGTATCTGGAACCACGGTTCTCCGCTGTTTATGGAAATTGAGCCGCGCTTCTCTATCGATAAACTGACCGGTACCGACCTCAGCTTCGGCCCGTTCAAAGAGTGGTATTTCGCCAACAACTATATCTACGACATGGGCCGCAACAAATCCGGTCGTCAGAGCACCTGGTATATGGGTCTGGGTACCGATATCGATACCGGCCTGCCGATGAGCCTCTCCCTGAACGTCTATGCGAAATATCAGTGGCAAAACTATGGCGCATCTAACGAGAACGAATGGGACGGTTACCGTTTCAAAGTGAAATACTTTGTGCCCCTGACCGATCTGTGGGGCGGTTCACTGAGCTATATCGGCTTCACCAACTTTGACTGGGGCTCCGATCTGGGCGATGACAACTCTTATGATTTGAACGGTAAGCATTCACGCACCAGCAACTCCATCGCTTCCAGCCATATCCTGGCGCTGAACTACGATCACTGGCACTACTCCGTCGTGGCGCGTTACTTCCACAACGGCGGCCAGTGGGCGGATGACGCGAAACTGAACTTCGGCGACGGCGACTTTAACGTCCGCTCTACCGGCTGGGGTGGTTATTTCGTGGTCGGTTACAACTTCTAATCGGCTCGATTATCCCCGGCAAATGCGCCGGGGATAATTAAAGCTAACGCTCTTCGCACCTCACCTTACGCAAGAAATCACTCAATGAACGATCGGCTCGTTCGCTGAAATGACGCCCGGTGGCGGAAATCTCCAGACAGCGGTCGAGACGGAAACAGCGATAATCCTCACGCAGCTCGCACCAGGTCACCAGCAGCCAGCGCTCGCCCCAGAAAAAAAGCCCCAGCGGCAGCACTTCTCGCTGCGACTGATTTCCCGCTTCATCACGATAGCGCAGCGCGAGCGCCTGCTGAGCGGAGACCGCCCGATGCACCAAATCAAACTGATCTTTGCTATAGCCCTGGGAACCAAAGTCCGGTGCGAACAGCCGCGACTGCTCGGCCTTACGTCGGCTCTCCGCGGGCAATATCGCCAGCACCTTTTCCTGCGCCGATTCCAGCGCCCGGGACAGCGACGCGCCGCCCCAGGTTTGCAGTAGCCGAATAGCGGCTATCAGCGCTTCCGATTCCTGGGTTGTCAGCATTAACGGCGGTAGATCATAGCCCGCCAGCAGCCGATAGCCGCTTCCGGCCTCTCCCTCAACCGGAACCCCGGAAAGCGAGAGATCGCGAATGTCGCGGTAAATAGTGCGCTCTGACACGCCAAGCCGCTCGGCCAACAATCCGGCGGTGGTTAATCTCCTCCCCCGCAGGATCTGCACGATTTGAAAAAGACGGTCGGCGCGTCGGCTCATTTTTGTTATCTCATTTATGCGGGTTGATGCAAACCAATCCGATTCCCCTCACTATCGATAAACAGGGCAATCGTGCCGATATCGTCCGCCAGCTCAAAGGGGCCAAAAACGCAGCTTCCGCCCGCAGAGTTGACGCGTTCTAGCGTGGCCGTCAGATTATCGGTATGCAGATAGATAATGCATCCCTGATCGGAGGGCTTTACGCTATCAAACTTTGCCAGCGCGCCGCCGGGAGCCGGGTCCTGATAAGGAAATACGGCCATTTCGGCACACTCCATATTTTCCCGTTTCAGCGTGACCTGCATCACCGGCTCGTAAAACGCCACGGCACGATCCATATCGGCAACCGGGATCTCAAACCAGTTAATGACGTTGTTCATACTTCCTCCTGTCCATTGTTTGGGTTCAGGAGGAGTGTATGACAGGCCTACTGACAGCATTGTGTCAGCATGGTGCGCAGACCAGCGCGCGCTCCGGGCTAAGCAGCCACGGACGCAGGTAGCCGACGGTACTGGAGAAAGGCAGCACCTCTTCAGGAAGCGCAATGCCAAGCCGATTGCCGATATACGATCGTCTGGCGACAATGCGCTGCCAGAGCTCGGGGTAACTTTGCGCCAGCTCCCGACGCAGCGCGCTGTCGGCAAGCGCCACGGTATCTTCAATGCTTGCGCCGCCGTAGCCCGCTCGGGAAGGAATAATGTCGATCTGCAATATCATTCCGCTTTGCAGACAGGCGGCTGAATGGGGGCCAATGGGCGAGCAGAGCCACTCTTCATCCGCGACCAGATGTCCCGGATTCAGGTGCCAGTGATATTCCGCCTTCGGCAATACTCGCTCGATCAGGGCATACATATCGCCGCCGCGCATGCCGATGCGCAGATTTTCCAGCCAGTTCACCACCGCGTTGAAATAGGGCTTCGCCACTACGTCCAGATAATCAGTCACCTCAGGCGCCAGTTCACTCTCATCGGCCACCACGTAGGCTGCGCGGCTGCTCAGGCCGCCTTTAAAACTGGTGGTGAGCGAGAATTTATCTCCGCGCTGGATAGCTTTATCGCTGGGGTAGAGATTCGCTCCGGCAAAGCGATCGCCGGTGGCGGCAATCATCACCACGCTATTCGCTTGCCCTTCCGCCGCCAGCAGCGCGCCGATTTGCTTTTCCGTTTTCCCCGGCGCAATGGCGTTAAGCGCGGTCAGAATCGCGGTTGAGGCGAGATTAGCACCGTACTCATAGTGCGCCAGCTCGTTGGCATTATTGGTGATTCGCGCTCCGCTTGCCGGGTCGATAAAAATGCCGGTGGCGTTGGTTATACTTGCCTGCGGCCCGGCTGCCTCGCGAATAGCGTCAACGATAAAGGCGGGCAGATCGAACATCCGCGCGCGGTCATCAACCGCGCCGGTAAAGAGCTTCCAGCCCGCGAGGCCAACTCTTTTTCCCCCCGCAACGCCCGCCTCCTGAAACAGCTGAGCCAGCGTTTTGCGGGGTTCCATCGGTTGATTGGGCAGCGAAAACCACGGGGCGTGAATCACACGATTTTCCAGCCGCGCGTAGCTTGCCAGCTTCAGGTTCTCGTTACCCAGTACCAGCACCGCCTCACCGTCCCGATGCACTACCAGTAGCGCCTCTTCGAAACGGGGAATAAAACCGGTGAGATACTCAAAGTTGCCGCCGTGCTCTTTATCGGCATAGATGATAAGCGTATCCAGCCCTTGCTGCCGCATATTCGCCAGCACCTTCGCTTTGCGCTGGCGCAGCGTGTCGTCGTTAAGCGTGACGGAAGGCACATCGTACCAGAGCGGGGGTTGAGGAACGGTGGAAAGAGTTACGACAGCCATCGGCATTTCTCCATGTCATTTAGCGCTGATACGGGAGAGTAACCAAAATCCGGCCGGTTGTAATAAAAAAAATCCCGGCCTTGCGACCGGGATTCGTTTATCAATGCACGCTTGCCTTACGGCAGAATTGACGGCTGATCCGCCCCTTCTTTCTCGACTTTCTGCTGCAGCATGTGCTCGCGCTTCATGCCCAGCTTGAGCGCCAGCGCGGACGCAACGTAGATAGAAGAAGCCGTACCGATGGAGACACCGATCAGCATGGTCAGCGAGAAGCCTTCCAGAATCGGGCCACCGAAGAGATACAGCATCAGGATAACCATCAAGGTCGTCCCGGAGGTGATCAAAGTACGGTGCAGGGTCTGCGTCAACGACACGTTAAAGATTTCGTACGGCGTACCGCGGCGAATCTTGCGGAAGTTTTCACGAATACGGTCAGATACCACGATACTGTCGTTCAGCGAGTAGCCGATAACCGACATCAACGAGGCCACAATGGTCAGGTCGATCTCGATATGCAGTAGCGACAGCACGCCCATGGTGATCACCACGTCGTGCGCCAGCGCGATAACAACCCCTGCCGCCAGGCGCCACTCAAAGCGGAACCCTACGTAGATCAGGATACACACCAGCGCGGCTATCAGCGCCAGCGCGCCGGTCTGCGCCAGGTCTGCGCCGACGCTCGGCCCCACAAACTCAATACGCTTGACCGTCGCATTCTGGCTGGTCGATTCGTTAATCACGTTAACGACCTTGCTGCCCAGCTCCTGGCTGCCGTTGGCGTCATGTACCGGCGGCATACGCACCATGATGTCGCGGCTGCTGCCAAAGTTTTGCAGCTGCGGCTCTTCGAAGCCCGCCTTCTGCAGCGACTGGCGCACCTGATCCATATCAACAGGCTTTTCGAGGGTGATCTCAATCACCGTACCGCCGGTGAAATCCAGACCCCAGTTAAACCCGCGCACGCCAATGATAATAATGGACAGAATCAGCAAAAAACCTGAAATGCCGAAGGCCCAGTAGTCCCAGCGCATAAAGTCCCAGACTTTACGGCCGTGGTTCAATTGTTCAACAGTATATTCCTGTGCCACAACGCACTCCTCAGATAGACAGCTTTTTAACGCGCTTGCCGCCGTACAGCAGGTTCACGATGGCACGGGTGCCGACGATAGCGGTAAACATTGAGGTCGCAATACCGATACCGGTGGTAATCGCAAACCCTTTAATGGCACCGGTACCGACCGCGTACAGGATAATGACTTTGATAAGCGTCGTAATGTTGGCATCAAAGATGGAGCTGAACGCGCCGCGATATCCTTCGTCAATCGCCTGCTGCACGGAACGCCCGTTGCTCAGCTCTTCTTTAATACGTTCGTTAATCAGAACGTTCGCATCGACCGCTACCGCAAGGGTTAACACGATCCCCGCAATCCCCGGCATAGTCAGCGTTGCCCCCGGAATCAGGGACATAATGCCGACAATCAGCACCAGGTTGGCAATCAGCGCCGAGGTCGCAATCAGGCCGAACTTCTTGTAGAAGAAGATCATGAACAGGATAGAGACCACCAGACCGGCCAGACAGGCTTCCAGGCCCTGTTTGATGTTCTGCATCCCCAGGGTTGGGCCGATAGTCCGTTCTTCAACAATCTGAATCGGCGCAATCAGCGCACCTGCACGCAGCAGCAGAGAGAGCTGACGCGCTTCGGTCGCATTGCTGATGCCGGTAATACGGAAGCTGTTACCCAGACGAGACTGGATATTGGCGATGTTAATCACCTCTTCCTCTTTCGCCAGAATCGCACGACCGTTGGCATCTTTCTTACCGCTGTCTTTGTACTCCACGAACAGGGTCGCC
Organism: Klebsiella sp. CN_Kp100; assembly: GCF_040065315.1. Lineage (NCBI taxonomy): Bacteria > Pseudomonadati > Pseudomonadota > Gammaproteobacteria > Enterobacterales > Enterobacteriaceae > Klebsiella > Klebsiella sp. CN_Kp100. The sequence continues at coordinate 76,708 of NZ_JBEAIJ010000046.1, read as the reverse complement.
ATCGGTTTACCGATGTTGTCCTTGGTGAAGTTAGACATGATGTTGCCGCCAGCGCTATCGAGGGAGATGTTAACCTGCGCCTGGTTGTACTCATCCATGCTCGACGTCGAGTCGGTGATGTGGTCACCGGTGAGGATCACGCGCTTGTACAGCACAACCGGCTGGCCTTCGCGGGTATATTTCACTTCAGAGTCGCCCGGAACGCGACCGGAAGCCGCTGCGGCGCTATCAACGTTAGTGTTAACCAGACGGAACTCCAGCGTCGCGGTCGCGCCAAGAATCTCTTTGGCTCGCGCCGTGTCCTGGATACCCGGCAGTTCAACCACAATACGGTCGGCACCCTGACGCTGAACCAGAGGTTCGGCAACGCCCAGCTGGTTTACACGGTTACGCAGGATATTGATGTTCTGCTGTACGGCGTATTCGCGGGCTTCTTTCAGACGGTCGTCGGTCATCACGGCTTTCAGGCCAGTGCTGCCCTGAGCGGAAATAACCAGATCGCGATGACGAGGGCTAAGGTAGGAGATAGCCTGGTCGCGCGCGGCGCTATCGCGGAAGGCGATGCTCAGGCCGTAGTTGTCTTCTTTACGCACGGTCGCGTAAGGAATGCCTTTATCACGCAGTTCGCTGCGCAGGCTGTCGATGTTTTGTTCCTGCAGCTTGCTCAGCGCGGTATCCATGTCGACTTCCATCAGGAAGTGCACGCCGCCGCGCAGGTCAAGACCCAGCTTCATCGGCTCGGCATACAGGGCCGCAAGCCAGCGCGGGGTTGCCGGAGCAAGGTTAAGCGCCACGACGTATTTGTCACCCAGCACGCCCATCAGCGCTTCGCGCGCGCGCAGCTGGATATCAGTGGTGTCGAAGCGCGCAAGAATTGCGCCCTCTTCCAGTGCCACAGACTTCGCGGTAATTTTTTCTTCTTGTAGTGTTTTCTGGACCTGGATCAGCGTTTGCTCACTGGCGGCGACGCCGCGCGCGCCAGTGATTTGAACGGCCGGATCCTCACCATACAGGTTGGGAAGCGCATACACTAAGCCGACGACAATAACGACGACCAGCATGACGTACTTCCACAAAGGATAACGGTTTAACACGGCAGTTCCCTTAGGGAAAATGGGTAATTACAGCGCCTTCATGGTGCCTTTCGGCAGAACGGCAGCTACGAAGTCACGTTTGATAACCACTTCAGTGGTGTCGTTCAGTGCGATAGCGATGTATCCGCTTTCGGCAACTTTAGTGACGCGCCCAACCAGGCCACCGTTCGTCAGCACTTCATCGCCTTTAGCGATGGAGTTCATCAGGTTTTTATGTTCTTTGGTGCGTTTCTGCTGTGGACGCAGGATCATGAAGTAAAAAATCAGACCAAACACCACCAGCATCAGGATCAGAGACATCGGGCTGCCCTGCGCCGCGCCACCGGTTGCTGCTACCGCATCAGAAATAAAAAAGCTCATTGAAATTCCCTCATTATTAAAATTAGTCAACGTTCAAAGGTGGAACGGTTCGACCCTGACGTTGGTAAAAATCGGTCACGAAGCTCTCTAATTTACCCTCTTCGATAGCCTTGCGTAAACCAGCCATTAAGCGCTGATAGTATCGCAGGTTATGAATGGTATTGAGACGCGCGCCCAATATTTCGTTGCAACGGTCGAGATGATGCAAGTAAGCGCGTGAATAGTTGCGACACGTGTAGCAATCGCACTCCGCATCCAGCGGCGAAGTATCGCTCTTATGCTTCGCGTTGCGGATTTTCACCACGCCGTCGGTGACGAACAGGTGGCCGTTGCGCGCGTTGCGCGTCGGCATGACGCAGTCGAACATATCGATCCCGCGGCGCACCCCTTCGACCAAATCTTCCGGCTTACCGACGCCCATCAGGTATCGCGGTTTGTCGGCCGGGATTTGCGGGCAGACGTGCTCCAGAATACGATGCATATCTGCCTTCGGCTCACCGACAGCCAAACCGCCGACAGCGTAGCCATCAAAGCCTATCTCTACCAGACCTTTAACAGAGATATCACGTAAATCTTCGTAAACGCTGCCCTGAATGATACCAAACAGCGCGTTTTTGTTGCCGAGGCCGTCAAAACGGTCGCGGCTGCGCTTCGCCCAGCGCAGGGACATTTCCATTGAGCGCTTAGCGTAGTCCCAGTCCGCCGGATATGGCGTACATTCGTCGAAGATCATCACGATGTCGGAGCCGAGATCGTACTGAATCTCCATTGATTTTTCCGGATCGAGGAAAATCGGATCGCCGTTGATCGGGTTACGGAAGTGCACGCCCTGCTCGGTGATTTTGCGAATATCGCCAAGGCTGAAGACCTGGAAGCCGCCGGAGTCGGTGAGGATCGGCCCTTTCCACTGCATAAAGTCGTGCAGATCGCCGTGCAGCTTCATGATCTCCTGACCAGGACGCAGCCACAGATGGAAAGTATTACCGAGGATGATTTGCGCGCCTGTCGCTTCGACTTCCTCCGGCGTCATCCCTTTTACGGTGCCGTAGGTGCCAACCGGCATAAAGGCTGGCGTTTCAACAACGCCACGCTCAAACACAAGACGGCCGCGACGCGCGCGACCATCGGTAGTATCTAACTCAAATTTCATTATCACTCCTGCGTCAGAAAAACAGTCTGACGTTTAACGATTCGCTACGGAATGATTCCATAGCTAATAAATTCCTGAAGGCGTCATCGGCGCAGCCAGTTTGCAATCGCTCAGCGCACAGCCACCGGAGCGTACGCCGTGTCCGTGAGGATGGCGATTACTGCCTGGCGTCAAAATGGCGAGTGAGATCGCCTTCTTAGGGACGCTCAAAAATAGCCTGCGGATTGTACGTGATAAACATCGCGTCCCCGTAGCTAAAAAAGCGATATTTTTGTTCTACCGCAGCCTTATAGGCGTTCATCGTATGCTGATAGCCGGCAAAAGCAGAGACCAGCATAATCAGCGTCGATTCAGGCAGATGGAAGTTGGTCACCAGCGCATCGATGACTTTGTACTGATAGCCCGGGTAGATGAAAATCTGCGTATCGTTGAAGAAAGGCTCAATCAGGTCGTTTTTTGCCGCCTGCGCCGCGCTTTCCAGCGAACGCACCGACGTCGTCCCGACGGCAATCACCCGGTTGCCGCGCGCTTTTGCCGCCAGCACCGCATCGACCACCTCCTGCGGCACTTCGGCATATTCAGAGTGCATGATGTGATCTTCAATGCTGTCTACGCGCACCGGCTGGAAGGTTCCGGCCCCAACGTGCAGCGTGACGAAGGCCATCTCCACGCCTTTTTCACGAAGCTTCGCCAGCAGCGGCTCATCAAAGTGCAGGCCGGCGGTTGGCGCGGCAACGGCGCCCGGTTTTGCGCTATAGACGGTCTGATACAGCTCGCGGTCGGCGTCTTCGTCAGGACGATCGATATACGGCGGCAGCGGCATATGGCCGATAGCGTTGAGAATATCCAGCACGCTGCGCGCGTCATCGAACTCAACTTCAAACAGCGCGTCGTGACGTGCAACCATGGTCGCTTTAATACTTTCATCGTCGCCGAGCAGCAGTTCTGCGCCCGGTTTCGGCGCTTTCGAAGCGCGAATATGTGCCAGAATACGCTTATCATCGAGCATCCGCTCAACCAGCACTTCAATCTTGCCGCCGCTGGCTTTACGGCCAAACAGACGGGCCGGGATCACGCGGGTATTATTAAATACCAGCAGATCGCCAGGGTTGAGCTTATCGAGTAAATCAGTGAAAGTACCGTGCGTCAGCGCGCCTGTCGGCCCGTCTAATGACAGCAAGCGGCAGCTGCTGCGCTCAGGCATCGGATAGTGGGCAATCAGGGATTCAGGTAATTCAAAGGAAAAATCGGCAACGCGCATGACGGTAACTCAGACTTAATAAAGAGGCGGGTAGTCTAGTGCCGGGAGGTTATCCCTGCAACCTTTACCCCTCGGGATGAATAACATAATCTATACACAAAATCATTCAAGATGCATCGAAACAGCAACTGAGTGAGTGACAAATCTGCCAGGAACAGATTTGAACGCCGCGCAGCGGCGGCCCGTAAGGGCCAGTCTCATGGATGAGACGAGTAACTCAGCAGCCAACAAAGAGGCAGTTTGAAGGATGAAGTTTATATGAATTTTCTCGCGCACCTGCATCTTGCTCATCTCGCCGATAGCTCCCTTTCCGGCAATTTGCTGGCCGATTTCGTTCGCGGCAATCCCGCTGATGAGTGGCCGGCTGACGTCGTGGAGGGCATCTTTATGCACCGCCGGATCGATGTGCTGACCGATAACCTGCCGGAAGTCACCGAAGCCAAGGCGTGGTTCCGCGCCGAAACGCGCCGGGTTGCCCCCATTACGCTGGATGTGATGTGGGACCATTTTTTGTCACGCCACTGGGCGCAGCTGTCGCCGGAACTGCCGCTGCCGGAGTTTATCCGCTACGCTCACGCCCAGGTCACGCCGATCCTCCCAGCCTCCCCGCCGCGCTTTATCAATCTCAATGACTATCTGTGGTCGGAGCGCTGGCTTGAACGTTACCGGGATATGGATTTTATTCAGCGCGTGCTGAACGGGATGGCCAGCCGCCGCCCGCGACTCGATGCCCTGCGCGACTCCTGGCAAGATCTGGATACCCACTACGATCGTCTTGAGCGGCAGTTCTGGCGCTTTTATCCGCAGATGATGACGCAGGCGGAAAAACGCGAACTATAAATGATTGCGCTTTTGGCGGAAAAGGCTATTCTGAAAAGCGTTTTTAAATAACGATTGATAGGCAAAAACTATCTCAGCGATTGTCAGCGTCGCGTTGAGTTCCCCAGCCCCTCTCCCTATACTTGCCCGCGTTGCGTTCCAATTAACCTTAGTATTAACAGGAGAATCATATGGTTCTGGTTACTCGTCAGGCTCCGGACTTCACCGCGGCGGCAGTTTTAGGTAACGGCGAAATCGTTGAGAAATTCAACTTCAAACAGCATACCAGCGGTAAAGCGACCGTTCTGTTCTTCTGGCCGATGGACTTCACCTTCGTTTGCCCGTCCGAACTGATCGCTTTTGACAAACGCTACGAAGAATTCCAGAAACGCGGCGTCGAAGTGGTTGGCGTTTCTTTTGACTCCGAGTTCGTCCATAACGCATGGCGTAACACTCCAGTGGACCAGGGCGGCATCGGCCCGGTGAAATACGCGATGGTTGCGGACATCAAACGCGAAATCCAGAAAGCGTACGGTATCGAGCACCCGGACGAAGGCGTTGCCCTGCGCGGTTCCTTCCTGATCGATGCCAACGGCGTTGTTCGCCACCAGGTCGTTAACGACCTGCCGCTGGGCCGTAACATCGACGAAATGCTGCGCATGGTTGACGCGCTGCAGTTCCACGAAGAGCACGGCGAAGTTTGCCCGGCGCAGTGGGAAAAAGGAAAAGAAGGGATGGCCGCTTCTCCGGAAGGCGTGGCTAAATACCTGACCGAGAACGTTTCCAGCCTGTAATCGGCAAACGTTCAGCAAAAGGCTCGCAGATGCGGGCCTTTTTTGTTTTTACCGCCTGGAGTTACCCGCTCGCCACAGCTTTTTAACTCATCAGCATACAAATATTGATGTCACGAATAAGTAAGATCCTCCGTCAGGGCTTTTTTTGCTATCTCGTTCAAACTTTGTAAAAAAAACCGCCCAATATTTGTGATGAGTATTACATTTCTTCATTTTAAATTCAGCGATTTAACCATTGGCTCCTGCTCCCATTTTCTTACCGGCAAAAAGAAAAAACACAACCAATTGATATTAAACAAGATAATAAAAAACCTCAGAACCGATAAAGTAATTCACTTTTGCCGTCAGTGTGATCGACTTCAATATTTAAAAATCCATCTGTGATCTAACCCATAATTTTTATTGATATATTTGGTCATGATCGAGTTCAAGAATATGAACCCAGTAAGGATCGGATGATGGATATTATTTTTAACGCTGAACTGGTTGCGCTTAAGCAGGATATTTCCAACGCCGTACAGGGTATCGAATTCGCCGGAAAGCTGCTGACTCAACAAAATATATGTCATCCGGAATATGTGAATGAAATGGTTGAGGTCTATCAGGATTTTGGTCCCGCCATTGTTATCGACTACGGCCTGGCGATGCCTCATGCCCGGCCAGAAAAAGGCGCCTTGCGCACGGGCTTCTCTTTAGTCACCAGCAGGCAGCCAATCGTCTTTGGCCATGAGGAGTTTGATCCGGTTAACGTCATCATCGCCATCGCCGGCGCGGATGCCGATAGCCACATAAAAATGATTCAGCTAATAGCCTCGCTGATTGAGTCTGACATTGTGACCTTCCTTCAGCAGGCCAATGATATCGATTCAGTATTACATTTCATCCAACAACAAATGGAGTAGTCATTATGTTAGTTATCAGAACAGTTTGTGGTAACGGTATTGGCAGTTCATTAATGGCTGCGAATAATGTCAAAAAGATCTGTGATGAATTGGGTATTAAAGCCGACGTCGCCTCCGTTGATTTTGCCAACGCTGTTGGAGAAAAAGCTGACCTTTACGTCACAATTAAAGAGCTGGCAAACCAATTTCCTGCGCATTGTAATGTCGCCATTATTCGCAGCTACGTGCATAAAGCGAAAATCGCCGAGGATATTACCGAAGCACTCACCAAAATTGCTGCGACTCACTCTTAATCATTATTGAGGGAACGATCATGCAGGCTATTCTTAGTTTCTTATCGGAAATATTTAGTCAACCCGCATTTCTGATGGGGATTATCGCATTTGTCGGTTTAGTGGCGCTGCGCTCCCCCGGAAATAAATTACTCACCGGCACCTTAAAGCCTATCCTGGGCTATTTAATGCTAAGCGCCGGCGCAGGGGTTATCGTTGCTAACCTCAATCCGCTGGGTGGGATTATCGAAGCCGGGTTTAATATCCGTGGCGTTATTCCTAACAACGAGGCCATTGTCTCCGTCGCCCAGAAGGTGCTGGGCGTAGAAACCATGAGTATTCTACTGTTAGGTTTTATTTTTAACCTGCTTATTGCCCGCTGCACTAAGTATAAATATATCTTCCTTACCGGCCATCACTCTTTCTTCCTTGCCTGTCTGTTCTCAGCGGTGCTACAGGCGGCGGAATTCCGCGGCTGGATGCTGGTGCTCATCGGCGGATTCCTGCTCGGCTCATGGTCGGCGATATCTCCGGCCATTGGCCAGCGCTATACCAAGCAGGTCACCGAAGATGGCGGTATTGCGATGGGACATTTTGGTTCTCTGGGCTACTACATTTCAGCGTGGATCGCCACCAAAACCGGCAACCCGGCGAACTCGTTCGCCGATACCGAAATCTCAGAGAAATGGGGCTTTCTGCGCGATACCACGGTCACCACCGGGATCGTCATGTTCGTCATCTACTTTGTATGCAGCGCCGTCGCCGGTAGCGAGTATCTCAGCACCATTACGGATCAAAATATGCTGATCTTCTCTGTCCTGACCGGCCTGCAGTTTGCGGTTGGCGTCGCTATCGTCTACAACGGCGTGCGGCTGATCCTCGGCGATCTGGTACCGGCGTTCCAGGGAATTAGCCAGAAGCTGATCCCCAACTCCATCCCCGCCGTTGACTGCGCGGTATTCTTCACCTTTAGCCCAACCGCGGTCGTCGTCGGCTTTATCAGCTCGTTCATTGGTGGACTGGTCGGCATGCTTTTTCTTGGCGGATTGGGTATGGCGCTGATTATTCCGGGCATGGTGCCGCACTTCTTCTGCGGCGGCACCTCCGGTGTTTTCGCCGATAAGCTGGGCGGTAAACGCGGCTGCATCATCGCCTCATTTATCGGCGGTATCTTCCTTGCTTTCCTTCCGGCGATGCTGCTGCCGGCGCTGGGTAATCTGGGCTTTGAAAATAGCACCTTCGCCGACTTCGACTTCGCGGTTTGGGGCATCATCATCGGCAACGCTTTCACCCAGTTTGGCCAGATTACTATCTATTTGATTTGTCTGGCACTGATCGTCGCACTGCTGGTGCCATTCTGCTTTCGTTCAGTTCGCGTGGTCGGTGACACGCTCAGCTATGAGGAGCTCACTGCGGATAAGAAAAATGAATAAGCGGTTTCATTTTTCCCTGCGGGAAGGAACCTCTCTTCCCGCAGCTGACAAAATAATCAGGAGTGGTTATGGCTATCTTGTCCATCGGGTTTTCATGTTTTGATCAGTTTTTCTTTTTAAATGAATGGCCGCAGGAGAATACCAAAAATTTCTGTCACGATTTTATTGAAAGCGGCGGCGGGCCGGCAGCGAATGCGGCATGGCTGTTGGGGCTTTGGGGGGAGGATGTCTATTACATCGGCCATCTGAATCAGGATCTTTACGGCCAGCGAATTATTGCTGAATTTGCCGAAGCGGGCGTTGATACCAGTCAGGTGGTCTTTTCTGATGAAATGATCACCCCCCTGGCTTCGGTGCTGGTCAATCGCCTGACGGGTTCGCGGACGATCATCACCCGTAAAATGCAGACGCCGCCGTCGCTGACCTACGATCAGAAGCTCAAGCTCGATGATTTAGCCGAACGGCTCATCGCCGCTGAAGAACCGGTAACGCTATTAGTGGATGGCCATGAAGCCGAGATCAGCGAGTATTTAATTAAGAAACTGCCAAACGCTCGGGTAGTCATGGATGGCGGCTCACTACGCGCCAGTAATATTAAGCTGGCGGCCTGGACCGATTATTTTGTGGTCAGTGAACATTTTGCCCGGGACTATATGGGATATCGCGCCCTGAGTACTGAAGCAGAAATTAAGGCGGCGCTCATTGAGCTTAATAAAATTTGCCGCGGCGAAGCCTTTATTACCCTTGGTGAAAAAGGCTGCGCATTTTTAAAGAGCGGGATGCTGCAAATAGTTCCCTCCTGGCTGTGCAATGCTGTTGATACCACCGGCGCGGGAGACGTATTCCATGGCGCTTTTACCTACGGCGTTCACTACTCCTGGCACATTGACAATATTATTTTATTCGCCAGCCTCACCGCCGCTATTTCTATTGAGAAAAAAGGTGTACGTGAATCGATGCCGGATCTTGCCGTCGTTCACAATTCTTTAAATAGCTATGAAAGAAACTTAAAGCAATATTTTGATGAATGATTGCTATTAATTAATAACACGAGGTGACTATGTTAGTTTCTATGAAGGACATGCTTCAGCATGCCCTACGGGACGGTTATGCCGTAGGGCAATTCAATATTAATAATCTTGAGTGGGTCGGCGCTGTATTAAGTACCGGACAACAACTGCGATCGCCCATTATTTTAGGCGTTTCCGGCGGTACGGTGAAACATATGCTGGGATTAAAATGTATTCATGACATCGTGGTCAATGCCATGGATTATTTACATATTGATATTCCGGTGGCTTTGCATCTGGACCACGGTACCACCCGCGAGGCCTGCGAGGCGGCTATCGAGGCCGGATTCAGTTCCATTATGTTTGACGGCTCACATCTGCCGTTCAGCGAAAACCTCGCCATCACTCGCCATCTGGTTGCGCTGGCGCACAGCAAAGGCATCTCCGTCGAGGCGGAGCTGGGGACGATTGCCGGAAGCGAAGATGGCATCGTCAATTCGGCGGTCATCTACGCCGACCCTGAGGAGTGCTACACCCTGGTGAAAGAAACTCAGGTTGACTGCCTGGCGGCGGCGCTGGGTTCGACCCATGGACTGTATAAAGGCAAAGCCAAACTGGGTTTTACGGAGATGAAAGCCATTTCTGAGCGAGTCAATGTTCCGCTGGTCCTGCACGGCGGTACCGGTATTGCCGATGACGACATGCGTAAAGCCATCGCCTGCGGTACGGCCAAAATCAACGTCAATACCGAAAATATGTACGCCTGGTGTCAGGAGGTGAAAGCCCTGTTTGCCGCCGATACCGGTCATGACGTGAACGACCCGCGCAAAGTGATTAATCAGGGACTGAAACCGGTACGCGAAATGATTGCGCGGCGCATCGCGCTTTTTGGTTCACAGAACCGCTATTAAAAAACGGAAAGACAAGCGCTTTCGTCAGGAAGGGAACCCGCCGCCGGACAATACCGGGGCGGGTTGAGCTGGTGCTAAAACGCAAAGCAGGAGCAGCCGAGTACGCCCCAGAACGCCTGCTCATCGGCAACCGGAATCGCCGACTGGCGCGCAATATCATGCTGATGCCCGTGTACGCCGCAGCTGCCGCAGCACTGGTGCATCTGAACTATCGCGCCGATTTTCGCGGCGGTCGGCGGCGCGGAACGGTAATGACCCGGCACCTTCACCACCGGTGACCACTCTGGCAGCACCGGAATGGGCGGCGGCGCCAGCGGCGAAAAGTGGCCGGCGGCGTACACCACCTTGCCGTCAACGACCGTCAGTACCGACTCGATCCCCTTAATTTCCTCTTCCGCGACGCTGAAATAGTCTTTCGACAGCACCACCAGATCGGCAAGCTGGCCTTGTTCAATGCGCCCTTTCTTACCCTGCTCGCTTGAGAACCACGCGCTTCCCGCCGTCCACAGCTCCAGCGCCACGTCGCGCGGCAGGCGGTTGCTGTCGTCGTACATCGCCATTCCGCCGACGGTACGTCCGGAAACCAGCCAGTAGAGCGCGGTCCACGGATTGTAGCTCGCCACGCGGGTAGCATCCGTCCCCAGTCCCACCGGAACGTCCAGCTCGAGCATTTTCGCCACCGGCGGCGTATGTTTGACCGCATCTTTACCGTAGCGGTCGACAAAGTATTCGCCCTGGAAAGCCATACGGTGCTGAACCGCTATGCCGCCGCCCAGCGCTTTGACGCGTTCGATATTGCGTTCGGTGATGGTTTCCGCATGATCGAAGAACCAGTGCAGACCATTGAACGGAATTTCGCGATTTACCTTCTCGAAGACGTCGAGCATCCGGCTGATGGATTGATCGTAGGTGGCGTGCAGGCGGAACGGCCAGCGGTGCTCTACCAGGTGGCGCACCACCCGCTCCAGCTCATCTTCCATTCCCTCCGGGAGGTCCGGACGCGGCTGCAGGAAATCTTCAAAATCCGCCGCCGAGAAAACCAGCATCTCCCCGGCGCCGTTGGCGCGGTAAAAGTCGGTGCCCTGTCCCGGCTTGAGCATATCGGTCCAGCGCTCAAAATCTTCCAGCTCCTGCTTAGGTCGCTGGGTAAACAGGTTATAGGCGATCCGCACGGTCATCTGCTCTTTGGCGTGCAGCTGTTCAATAATTTCATAATCTTCCGGGTAGTTCTGGAAACCGCCTCCAGCATCGATAGCGCTGGTTAGCCCCAGACGATTCAGCTCGCGCATAAACTGGCGCGTTGAGTTGACCTGCAGTTCCAGCGGTAGCTTCGGCCCTTTGGCCAGCGTTGAGTAGAGGATCATCGCGTTGGGTTTGGCAATCAACATGCCGGTAGGATTACCGTTGCCGTCGCGAACGATCTCGCCGCCCGCCGGATCCGGCGTCTCTTTGGTGTAGCCCACCGCCTTCAGCGCCGCGTGGTTCAGCAGCGCGCGATCGTACAGGTGCAGGACAAATACCGGGGTATCCGGCGCCGCATCGTTAAGCTCCTCGAGCGTCGGCATCCGCCGTTCGGCGAACTGAAATTCGCTCCAGCCGCCGACCACCCGCACCCACTGCGGCGACGGTGTGCGATCGGCCTGATCTTTCAGCATCCGCAGCGCATCCGCCAGCGAGGGAACCCCCTCCCAGCGTAGCTCCAGGTTGTAGTTCAGACCGCCGCGGATCAGGTGCAGGTGGGAGTCGTTAAGACCGGGGATCACCGTATGACCTTTAAGATCGATAATTTGCGTCCCTTCCGCGGCAAAGCTCATGATCCGATCGTGGCTACCGGCGGCGAGGATTTTACCGTCAGCGATCGCCACCGCATCGGCCAGGGGGTTTTGACGATCGAGAGTATGAACCCGACCGTGGGTCAAGATCAGTGTGGCAGTTTGCGACATAACGTTCTCCTACAGGAGGCTGGCTCAGTTTTTCTTTAACCAGCCAGCAAACAGACGGGTCACGATGGGCATCCAGAACCAGACCACCAGCGCGACCACACAGGCATCATTGATGAGGTGCAGCAGCAGGCTTCCCTTCAGCGAGGGCAACAGCATTCCGGTTATCGACGGCACCAGGTTAGTACTGGGGAAAATCACCAGCAGGGTGATTAAAAATTGCTTCCAGCGTCGCGGTTGGCGCACATTCGCCGCAGGCGGCGTAAACCAGAAGGCCGGTTCAGTCCGGACTTCGGTACGATCGCCTTCGCTCAGCAGCGGTGCGATTTCCGCCACCAGTTCGCACCGGGTTTCCGACTGGGTCCAGGCGTAAAGATGCTCAATGGTGTCGAAGCGAATGATAATGCTCCATAAATTCTGCCCGGGAGCCGGGCGAATCACGTTTGCGCCAAGATGACCGGGAAATTCAGCCGCAATCGGCATAATTTTGCCCAGCCACGCTTCATACCGTTGGCCATGCTCCGGGTCGAGCACATGACTGATAACCAGGGTCACCGATTTCTGCTGCGCCATTAAGAGTTCCTTGCTTCAGGGGAATGGCGGGCTATCCCCGCCATTAGCCATAAACAACAATGCACAAAATCGTTCATGCTGCCTCGAGGCGGGCAAACGAAGCCAACAAAGAGGCAGCTTGAAGGATGAAGTGTATTTAAGCTTTACGCTCTGGCGCGCCATGCACCATCGTATAAGCGTAATCCACGCCCATGCCGTAAGCGCCGCTATGCTCGCGCACCAGATCCATCACCGCGTCATAGGTCTCTTTACGCGACCAGTCGCGCTGGTACTCAAGCAGCACCTGCTGCCAGGTCACCGGCACCGCACCGGCCTGCACCATACGGTCAATGGAGCGTTCGTGGGCATCAACCGAGGTGCCGCCGGAGGTATCGGTCACCACGTAAACTTCATAGCCCGCATCCAGCGCCATCAGCGCCGGGAACGTCAGGCAGACTTCAGTCCACAGAGCAGAAATAATCAGTTTCTTGCGTCCGGTCGCCTTTACCGCTTCAACAAAAGCCGCGTCTTCCCAGGAGTTCATCGAGGTACGTTCAATGGGTTTCACATCAGGATGGACGGCCAGCAATTCCGGCCAGATATAGCCGCTGAAGCTTTTGGTTTCGACGGAAGTATAAATTACCGGGACATTAAAAATTTTGCCTGCTTTGGCTAAAGCAACCGTATTATTTTTCAGGGTCTGGCGGTCAATATTTGCCACACCAAAAGCCATTTGTGGCTGGTGGTCAATAAAAATAAGCGCCGAGTTAGAGGGATCGATCAGTTCACGAATAGACATAACATATCCTGTTAATCAATGAGTTAAAAAGATACTACCGTTGCCGTTGAGCTGTCTGGATCCTGACTGATAAAGCATGGTGAGTATAGTCAGTAATTTCTAACGAGTTATTAAAGATTTTTTTCTAATTTATTTCCAAATCGAAAAGTTATGGCGATTAGATTAACCATTACAAAACGAGCAAAATTATGTTTATCAAATTTTTACGGTTAACCGTTCTAAATTATTCACTGGAATTGAACAGGGCGCTCCGGTAAAACGGAGGCACTCATTTTTACCGGAATCTGACGCATGCGCCTGAATCTTGATGTCCTGTTAATTCTCGACGCGCTGGACAAACATGGCTCTTTTGCCACCGCCGCCGAATCGCTATTTAAGACCCCAGCGGCGCTGAGCTACATGATCCAAAAGCTGGAAAACGATCTGAATATCACTCTGCTGGATCGCTCCGGCCACCGGGCTAAATTTACCGATACGGGCAGAATGATGCTGGAGAAGGGTCGATTGCTGCTGAATGCCGCTAAGGATCTGGAAAAGCAGGCAGTGCAGCTCAGCGCCGGTTGGGAGCGGGATCTGGCTATCGCGCTGGATGACTCTTTCCCGTTTAGCGCGCTGCTGCCGCTGATCGATGCTTTCTACGCCCAGCACCCGCAAACCCGGCTTAACTTTACCCACCATACCCTCGCGGGCTCGTGGGAAGAGCTCACCCACAACGGCGCGGATATTATTCTTGGGGCGATCAATGAACCACCAACCTCCGCCGAGTGGTCGTGGAAAATGCTCGGCGCCATGGACAATATTTTCGTCATCGCGCCGGGGCACCCGCTGGCGCAAACGACCCAACCGCTGACCAACAAGCAGCTCAGCCTGCACCGCGCGGTCGTGATCAGCGACAGCGCCCGCTACTGTCATCCGCTCAACAGCAACCTGCTCGACGAACAGCCGCAAATCCGCGTGGATGATTTCGCCAGTAAAGTTGAACTCTTGCGCGCCGGGCTGGGCTGCGGCTTTTTACCGCGCCATATTGCCCGGCGGTGGCTGGAAAGCGGCGAGCTGGTCGAAAAGGCCGTCATCTCGTGCCGCGAGAAAGATATCACCTATATGGCCTGGCGCAGCGGTAATGACGGACTGGCCCAGCGCTGGTGGCGCGAGGCCATTTTGCAGAGCGAGAGCCTGAGCCAGCTCTATGACTAACGGCTAAACCACACGCTGGCGGAGATCGCTGGCAGCGTCAGCACGCTCTCGTGCAGATCACCGGCGCCCTCTTTCAACTGCCAGCCGTGAACGTCAAGCAGCGGCGAATCTTCTACCACCACCTCGCAGGCCGCGCCGCGGTTAATCGCCACCAGCACGCGCTGTTGCTTATAGACTCGCACGAACACCACCACGTTCTCTTCAGCATAGATCACCTGACAGCCGCCGTAGCGTAGCGCCTGATTAGCCTTACGCAGTTTGCTCATGCGCTTGTACAGGTCGAGCAGTTCGCCATCCTGCAAAGCCGGATCCCACGGGAAGGGTTTACGGCAGAACGGATCGTTATTGCCATCCACGCCCACTTCATCGCCGTAGTAGATGCACGGTACCCCAGGCCAGCTGAACAGCCACACCACCGCCAACGGCAGACGCGCAACATCTTTACCCAACAGAGACTTAAAGCGCGCGGTATCGTGGCTATCAAGCTGGTTGAACATCCGCAGCTGCTGCTGATGCGACAGTCCGGCACGATAGTTGTCCATCCACGCCATGCAGGTTTGCGCATCGATTTTCTGCGGGTCGTAGGAGATATCGGTATTGGCGAGAAAGCCCCATAGCGGGAAGGTAAAGCCGCGGTAGTTCATCGCCGAGTCTTCTACGTCGGCCTGTAGCCACTGGCGCGCGTCGCCGAAATGCTCCCCGAACACGAAGGCTTCCGGCCGCTCCTGCTTCGCTGCCTGGGTAATGCCGGCGATATGGCGCAGGTTATTACGCGCCCCGCCGTCTTCACCGAGCATATGCACGACATCCAGCCGCCAGCCGTCCATGCTCCACGGCGCTTTCAGCCAGTGGCGCACCACGCTATCTTCTCCACCATAGATCTCATCGATCAGCGTCGCCGACCGGTAGTCGAGCTTAGGCAGACTGGCATATCCCAGCCAATCGTGGGCAATGCCCTCGGGAGAAAAATTATACCAGTCGCGCCACGGCGAATCGGCGTTGTGGCAGGCGCCGCCGCTACCGCGCTGATGGCGGTCGAACCAGGCATGCGAATCGCCGCTGTGGTTGAACACGCCGTCCAGGATCAGGCGTATCCCCTCTTTTTGCGTGTTGTGACGCAGGCGCAGCAGCGCCGCATCGCCGCCAAACTGCGGGTCAACGCGACGGTAATCCTCGGTATCGTATTTATGCACGCTGGGAGCGACAAATACCGGGTTCAGATAAAGCGCCGTGACGCCAAGCTGCTTCAGGTACGGCAGTTTTTCGCTGATCCCATCGAGATCGCCGCCGTAGAAGGTAGAGCCGCCCGCCTCGCCGGTTAGCGGCTCATCCCACGCCTTGCGCACAATATCGTGACCGGCGGCATGGTGGTAATAAACGTTATCCTGCCCGGCGTCGCGTGACTGGCTGCGGGCGAAGCGGTCAGGGAAGATTTGGTAAAACACCTGATCGGCCACCCACTGCGGCCCGCTTTCCGGCATATCAACCGCAAACTGCTCCAGCCGCGCCGGCGGAAAACGATTGAACCCCTGCGGTGTGAACCACAGCTGGCGGTCGGCCCACAGCAGCTTGAAGCTGTAGCGGCGACGCGGTAGCCCGTTGACGAGGCTGATTTCCCCGCGCCACGCCACCACGCCCGGATGCGGTTCCTGCCGCAGGCGGCGCATCGGCAGCGACAGCTCCTCGTTATCTTCTTCCGCGCGTAGCGTGACCCGCGGCGGCAGATCCTCGCCGCTTAACCATAGCGTGATAATCAGTCGTTCCGGCTGCTCCTTAATAAACGGAGCAACCGGGAGGTGCCATGCCTTCAACATCATTATTCCTCTCTTTGCAGAATGGGCACACCTTGCCATAGCGTACTGGCGTATGACTCATCGTCGGCAGAATTATTGGGGGAGGATGGCGGGGGTGGAGGAACGGCTTGCCGGATAGCCCGTGCGTATCCGGCAAGAAGAGAACGAAAAGGACTAGGCTTTCGCCAGCTTACGCTCGCGGCGAGTTTTAAACTGCCAGCCAATCAGTAACAGAATAATCCACGCAAAGCCCACGTACAGCGAGATGCGCGTGTCAGGATGGTAGCCAATCAGACCGATAATAAAGACCAGGAATAGCAGGCCAATCACCGTGGTCGTTACTCCACCTGGCACCTTAAACTTCAGCGCCTTCGCCTCTTCCGGCGGCAGACGGCGACGGAAGGCGATCTGCGACAGCAGGATCATAATCCACACCCAGACGGTGGCGAATGTCGCCAGGGAGGCGATCACCAGAAAGACGTTCTCCGGCATAATGTAGTTAAGGTAAACGGCGAACAGCAGCGCGATAGTCATTACCATCACGGTTACCCACGGCACCCCGCGACGGGACGTTTTGGTAAACATCTTCGGTGCGCTGCCCTGCTCCGCCATACCGTGCAGCATACGCCCCACGCCAAAGACATCGGAATTAATCGCCGACAGCGAAGCGGTCAGCACCACAAAGTTCAGGATGCTGGCGGCAAAGGTAATACCCAGATGCTGGAAGGTCAGAACGAAAGGACTGCCGTTGGTTCCGACCTGGTTCCACGGATAGATAGACATAATCACGAATAGCGTACCGACGTAAAACACGAGGATACGCATCGGCACCGAGTTAATGGCGCGCGGAATGGATTTCTCCGGATCTTTCGCTTCACCGGCGGTGATGCCGATGATTTCAATCCCACCGTAGGCGAACATCACCATCTGCAGCGACATCACCATCCCCAGCCAGCCGTTGCTGAAGAAGCCGCCGTTGCTCCACAGGTTGTGGATACCCGTCGGCTGCCCGCCGTTGCCGATCCCCCAGATAATGATGCCGAAACCGGCGAGGATCATGATGATAATAGTGGCGACTTTGAAGAAGGAGAACCAAAACTCCAGCTCGCCGAAGACCTTGACGCTCATCAGGTTGACGGCGCAGATAATCAGCACCACGCTGAGTACCCAGATCCAGTGCGGCACCGCCGGGAACCAGACCCCCATATAGATGCCGAAGGCCGTGACGTCGGCTATGGCGACAATCAGGATTTCAAAACAGTAGGTCCAGCCGGTGATATAGCCCGCCAGCGGGCCAAGGTAATCCTGGGCATAGCGCGAGAACGAACTGGCGGCCGGGTTGTGTACCGACATTTCGCCCAGCGCGCGCATAATAATGTAGGCCGCGACGCCGCCGATAATATAAGCCAACAGAACGCTCGGCCCCGCCATTTTAATCGCGTCAGCCGAACCATAGAAAAGGCCGGTGCCGATTGCCGACCCCAGCGCCATAAAACGAATATGCCGGGTACTTAGCCCGCGCTTAAGCTTGTTACTACTTTCCATCGTGTTCCATGCCGTTTTTCTCCTCTGGCCTTCGCGGGGGCAAAGCACCGGGGAGGATGACCAAAAAAACAAAAAACCACGGGACCTGAAGTCCCGTGGTTAAACACCTGTGTAAAGCGTCGGTTAGTGCGCGCTGGAGGCCACCTGACGCCCTGCTGCGCGATCCCAGATAACGGCCAGAATCACCATCACGGCGCTTGGCATCAGCCACGCCAGCCCTTGCTCCGCCAGCGGCAGGCGCGCGGTCCAGGATGGCAAAATCTCTGCAAACGCCGACGCTTTAATGCCGTCAATGATACCAAACATCAGGCTGATAAACATTGCCGGGGCAATAACGCGGGACGAATTATGCCACCAACTACGGGTAAAGCTTAATACCACGAGTGCGATACACGGCGGATAGATAGCCGTCAGCACCGGAATCGAAATCTGAATCAGGTGGCTCAGGCCAAGGTTGGAAACCGCCATCGAAAACAGGCCAAGGATAAAGACCAGCGTACGATAGGAGAACGGCAGATACTGGGCAAAAAACTCCGCACAGGCGCAGGTCAGGCCTACCGCCGTCACCAGGCAAGCGATGAAGATCAGCGCTGCCAGCAGGAAGCTCCCCGCGCCGCCGAAGGTGTGCTGGACATAAGCGTGCAGAATCGCCGCGCCGTTAGCGGACTGCTCCACCAGCGTGCCGCTATCGGAACCTAAACGGAACAACGCCAGATACAGCAGCGTCAGGCCCACGCCGGCCATCAGGCCAGCCCAGACGGTGTAACGGGTCAGCAGGCGGGCTTCGGTCACGCCGCGAGAACGCGCCGCGTTGACAATCACGATCCCAAAGACCATCGCCCCAAGGGTGTCCATGGTCAGATAGCCGTTGACGAAGCCGTTGGAGAATGGCGCGGTACGGTAGGCTTCCATCGCGTGGCTCAGCGGACCGGCTGGCCAGACGATCGCCGCAACGGCGAGAATAATCAGAGCGATGATTTTCAACGGCGCGAGGAAATTCCCGACGGTGTCCAGCAGCTTGCCCGGATAGAGCGAAACGAGGATCACCAGGGCAAAATAGATAACGCTATAAATCAGCAGCGGCAGCGGGCCGTCGCCGGTCAGCGGAGCAATCCCCACTTCAAAAGAGACGGTGGCGGTACGCGGAGTCGCAAACAGCGGCCCAACGGCAAGATAGCAAACCACCGCCAGCAGGATACCGGCAACTTTACCAATCGGCGTGCTCAGGCTCTCTACGCCGCCGCCGACTTTCGCCAGCGCCACAACCGTTAGCACCGGCAGACCCACGGCGGTAATCAGAAAGCCAATAGCCGCGGTCCAGACGTGTTCGCCGGCCTGTAAGCCAACCATCGGAGGAAAGATAATATTGCCTGCGCCGACGAACAGCGCGAAGGTCATAAAGCCCAACGCAATGATGTCGCGAGATTTTAACTGATGGGTCATAAATTCATTACAGCCTGTGGATGTGGTGTTGTAAAAACGGATAAATACCGCGCCTTTCCCCTGGGGATGATACAGCGGCCATTGTCAGTAAACTCAGCGGGATATGCTCCCAAAGCGGCGTGGAAAAGAATTGTTTTTTGAATTACCACGCAAAAACAGTCTGTCTGCGACCGTAGGGGGGCAATTTAAACGCTTATAACGTTTTAAAGCAAGGAGGGATCGCAAAAGCAGATGATTATGCTGACTCTATTTTAATACGTAGAATTATTTACCTGATGGATGGAAAACATCTGGCTTATCATGCGAACAAAAAAGCAGCTAACGTTCGTTAATTACTCAACTTCGATTTTACTGCAAACGAAAATGACCAGCCGAAGCTGGTCATTGGCAAGTTATGCTGACACCCACATGCAGGCGTTCAATTTTTGGCAATTAAACGTTCCGGTAGCAGGAAGCTAAAGCGGGTGCCTTTACCCAGCGTACTCTCAATTTCGAGGCGGCTATCGTGATGGCTGACCGCATGTTTGACAATCGCCAGCCCCAGACCGCTGCCGCCGGTCTGTCTCGAGCGCGCTTTATCCACCCGATAGAAACGCTCGGTCAGGCGCGGAATATGTTCCGGCGCGATGCCCGGCCCGTTATCTTCGACGCTGAACATTGCCCCGTGCGGCGCTCGCTGCCAGCTTACGGTAATATCCGTTCCCGGCGGCGTATGATTGATCGCGTTATACACCAGGTTGGAAATCGCGCTGCGCAACTGTTCTTCATTACCCAGCACTTTCAGCGATTCATCAACCGAAAAATGCAGCGCATGCTTCTGCTGGCTTAGCGTTTGCGCTTCGCGCTCAACGACCCGCAGCATCATCGGCACATCGATTTTATCGTTCATCGCCAGGACGGGCGCGGCTTCGATTCGCGACAGCGTCAGCAATTGTTTCACCAGGCCTTCCATTCGCTGAGTTTGCTCGCGCATGGTGTGCAACGCTTTTTCGCGCGTCCCCCCTTCCAGCACCTGCTCCTGCATCATCTCCAGATACCCCTGCAGCACCGTCAGCGGCGTACGCAGCTCATGGCTGACGTTAGCGAAAAAGTTTCTCCGCGCCCCTTCCAGCTGGTGCATCTGCGTAACATCGCGCGCAACCATCAGCAGCTGTTTATCGCTGTAGGGCATCACGCGAATCTCCAGATGGCGACCGTTATTCAATACCAGGTTGAGCGGTTTAGAAAAATCCCTGTATTTCAGGTAATTGGCAAATTCAGGATAGCGCAAGAGGTTAAGGATGTTCTGCCCGTTATCGTCAGGCCAGCGCAGATTCAGGATCTGCTGCGCCAGGCCGTTACACCAGAACATCGCGCCTTCTTCGGTGGTCAGCACTACCGCATCCGGCAGAGACTCCGCCCCGCTGCGAAAGCGCTTAATCAGGTTGCCCAGCTCACGGCGACGCTTTTTATTACGCATCTGCATTTGATGCAGTCCGTACAGCAGCGGCTCCCAGCTGCCACTACCCGGCGGAGGCGTCATGCTGCGGTCAACCCACAGCCACCATGACAGGCGCATCAGATTCCAGAAATGCCAGATAAGAAGACCGGTCACTGCCGCCAATAAAAACCACGGCAGATGACCTAAAAACGCCCCAAGGATCAGGGCCGGGATACAACACAAGAAAAGCTCAAGCGCCAGCCTTTTCCATGACAGCCGTTCCAGCACGGTTCACACTCCTGTCAACATTCAGAATCGGGCGGAGAAACGATATCCCGTACCGCGAACCGTTTGTACCATCCGGTCATGGCCGCTATGTTCCAGCGCTTTGCGCAGACGGCGAATATGCACGTCTACCGTTCTGTCTTCGACATAAACGTTGGTTCCCCAGACGTGATTCAGCAGCTGTTCGCGGCTATAAACCCGTTCCGGGTGGGTCATAAAGAAGTGTAATAGTTTAAACTCCGTCGGCCCCATATCCAGCGGATTTTCACCGGTCATGACCCGATGCGAAGAGGGGTCGAGGCTCAGCCCCTGCATTTCAATCACCTCTTCCACCGCCATCGGCGAAATGCGCCGCATCACGGCTTTAATTCGCGCCACCAGCTCTTTCGGGGAAAACGGCTTAGTGATGTAGTCATCGGCACCGGTCTCCAGACCGCGGACGCGATCTTCCTCTTCGCCGCGGGCGGTGAGCATCACCACGGGAATATCGCGGGTCATCGCTTCACGCTTGAGCTGTTTAATAAACTGCAGACCCGACCCACCCGGCAGCATCCAGTCGAGGAGGATCAAATCCGGCCAGGGTTCATTGAGCTGATTAACCGCGCTGTCAAAATCTTCCGCCTCGACGGGCTGAAAGCCGTTTTGCTCCAGAACAAAGCAAACCATCTCGCGGATTGGAGCTTCATCTTCAACGACCAGAATTCTTCTCGCCATTATTTACCCTGTATTTTTTAGCCATCAGTATAGAAGTGCGCGGCCATTATGCGTCAGATTTATGACAGATTTATGAAAAAAATGACCGCCGGATGAACGCGGATTTCGAATTGTGACACGGACTTATCGCGCCTGAGAGCAGTCTTATCCCCGTAATAATTCGGCTTGCTTAAAGGCAGCAAGGGCGTAAGTCCCAAAAAAGAGATAACGATGCGACTGGGTGGGCGCGGGTAGCCAACGCATAAGCAACTTGAAGGATGACGGGTATATAATGCCGCTTTCGCTTTTACGCTATGGAACAACTATGCGCATCCTTCATACCTCTGACTGGCATCTTGGGCAAAATTTTTACAGCAAAAGTCGCGCCGCCGAACATCAGGCGTTTCTCGACTGGCTGCTGGCCAGCGCGCAGGAACATGACGTCGATGCCATTATTGTCGCGGGCGATATTTTTGATACCGGCTCCCCGCCGAGCTACGCGCGCGAGCTGTATAACCGGTTTGTCGTTCAGCTGCAGCAAACCGGCTGTCGGCTGGTGGTGCTGGCGGGCAACCATGATTCGGTCGCCACCCTCAACGAGTCGCGAGACATTCTTGCGTTCCTTAAAACCACGGTCGTGGCCAATGCCGGCCACGCCCCCTTTATTCTGCCGCTGCGCGACGGTTCGCCGGGGGCGATTTTTTGCCCGGTGCCGTTCCTGCGCCCGCGTGAACTGGTAACCAGCCAGGCCGGGCACTCCAGCGGCGAAAAGCAGCAGCAGCTCCTGAGCGCCATCAGCGACTATTACCAGCAGCAGTACCAGCAGGCCTGCGAACTGCGCGGCGACCGGGCGCTACCGATTATCGCCAGCGGCCATTTAACCACCGTCGGCGCCAGCAAAAGCGACGCGGTGCGCGAAATCTATATCGGTACGCTGGACGCCTTTCCGGCGAGCCGTTTTCCGCCTGCCGACTATATTGCGCTCGGCCATATTCACCGTGCGCAGGTGGTGGGCGGCTGCGAGCATATCCGCTACAGCGGCTCCCCCATCCCGCTGAGCTTTGATGAAACAGGGAAAAATAAAAGCGTCAATCTGGTCACTTTTACCCACGGGCGTCTGGCGGATGTCACGCCGCTTATCGTTCCCGTCACCCAGCCGCTGGCGGTGCTAAAGGGCGATTTCGCCAGCATTAGCGAGCAGCTAAACCAATGGCAGGATAGCGCCCTGCAGCCCGCAGTGTGGCTGGATATCGAAATCACCAGCGACGAATATATGCATGATATCCAGCGTAAAATTCAGGCGCAGACCGAAACGCTGCCGGTGGAAGTCCTGCTGGTGCGCCGCAGTCGCGCCCAGCGCAACCGCATTCTGGCCGGCGCTCAGCGAGAGACCCTCAGCGAACTGCAGGTGGAGGATGTCTTCGCCCGCCGTCTGGCGCTGGAAACGCTGGAAGCCGCGCAGCAGCAGCGCCTGGAACAGCTTTTTAATGAAACGCTGCATAGCCTGAACGGTGAGGATCGCCTGTGAAAATACTCAGCTTACGCCTGAAAAACCTCAATTCACTGAAAGGTGAATGGAAAATTGATTTCACCGCTGAGCCGTTCGCCAGCAACGGTCTGTTCGCGATTACCGGGCCGACCGGCGCCGGAAAAACCACGCTGCTGGATGCTATCTGCCTCGCGCTCTATCACGAAACCCCGCGCCTGAGCAGCGTGTCGCAATCACAAAACGATCTGATGACTCGCGACACCGCCGAATGTCTGGCGGAAGTGGAGTTCGAAGTCAAAGGCATCGCCTATCGCGCCTTCTGGAGTCAGAACCGGGCGCGAAACCAGCCGGACGGCAACCTGCAGGTGCCGCGCGTCGAGCTGGCGCGCTGCGAGGATGGCAAAATCCTCGCCGATAAGATCAAAGACAAGCTGGAAATGACCGCCTCGCTCACCGGCCTGGACTATGGCCGCTTCACCCGCTCGATGCTGCTATCGCAGGGGCAGTTCGCCGCCTTCCTGAATGCTAAACCGAAAGAGCGCGCCGAGCTGCTGGAAGAGCTGACCGGTACCGAAATTTACGGCCAGATTTCCGCGCAGGTCTTTGAAAAGCATAAGCAGGCCCGCGTCGAGCTGGAGAAAATCCAGGCTCAGGCTTCCGGCGTCCTGCTGCTAAGCGACGACCAGCAGCAGGCGCTACAGCAAAGTTTGCAAGCGCTTACTGATGAAGAAAAACAGAAGGTTAGCGAACAAAGCCGTCTGCAAAATGCCCGTCAGTGGCTGGTACGCCGCGCAGAGCTGACAGCAGAAGATCTGCAGGCGCAGAGCGCGCTACGCGAAGCCCAATCTGCGCTGGAGCAGGCGCAGCCGCAGCTGACCGTGCTGCTGAATGCCCAGCCTGCAGAGCACTTACGTCCACAGTGGACGCGTCAGCAGGAACAAACCACCGCGCTGGCGCAAACCCGTCGCCTGAGAGAAGAAGTAAATACTCGCTTACATGAAAGGCTGCGACGGCGAGCGGGGATTCGCCTCGCCGCCCGCCAGCAGTCTGAACGCCTGCAGAGCCACCAGCAAACGCTCTCCGCATGGCTAAAAGAGCATGACCGTTTTCAGCGGTGGGGCAATGCGCTGGCGGGCTGGCGGGCGGCTTTCCAGCAGCAGACTCGCGATACCCAGCAGCAAGCCGCCCTGCAGCAACGTCTGGCGGAAACCCGTCGCAGACTGGCAGACCTGCCGCCCGCCGGGCTGACGCTGGATGCCGAACAGGTCAGCGCCGGGCTGGCGCAGCACGCCGCGGCTCGCGCTCTGCGCCAGCAGCTCTCAGCGCTACATAGTCAACTTCAGCCTCTGGGCCAGCGCCTGATGCAGCTCAACGCCGCCGGGCAGGCCACCAGGCAGGAGCAGGAAAAACTGGAAGCGATGCTGGCTCAGCGCCGTCAGGCTTATAAAGAGAAGAATCAGCAGCTGAGCGATGTGAAAGCCCTGTGCGAAATGGAAGCGCGCATTGCCGGTCTTGAGGCCGAGCGTGCTCGCCTGCAGCCCGGTACCCCATGTCCGCTCTGCGGTTCCGCGCAGCATCCGGCCGTCGCCGAATATCAGGCGCTGGTTCCCGGCGTTAATCAGGCGCGGCGCGATGCGCTGGAGCGCGAAGTTAAACAGCTGGCGGAGGCTGGCGCCCTGGTGCGCGGCGAGCTGGACGCCCTGATTAAGCACCAGCAAAAAGAGGCGGCTGAGAAAGCATCGCTTCTGCAGCAGGAGCAAGCGCTTACATCACGCTGGCAGGAGACGATCGGCGGATTAAATATCGACCTGACGCCAAAGGATGATATTCCGGGCTGGATAAATGCGCAGCAGGAGCATGAACAGCGGCTCTATCAGCATCAGCAGCGTCTGGCCTGGCAGGCTCAGCAGCAGGAGTGCCAGCAGCAGCTTCAGCAGCTACAGCAGGAACAAGAGCAGCGCAGCGCCGCGCTGGCGGCCGAACTGAGCGCCTTTAGCCTGAGCCTACCGGCTGCAGAGCAGACCGCGAGCTGGCTGGCGCTGCGGGAAGAAGAGACCCGCAGCTGGCAGGCCAAACAGAATGAACTGCTCGCCCTGCAGGAACAGCTCCAGCAGCTGACCCCGCTGCTGGAGGCCTTACCGGAAACGGACTTAGCGGCAGAACCCGCGCCGCTCGACGGCTGGCGTCAGGTGCACGATGACTGCCTCGCGCTCCAGAGCCAGTGGCAAACTCTGGGGCAGCAGGAGAGCCAGCAGCAGGTTCAGTTGAAAGAGAGCGAAGCGCAGTTCAGCGCAGCGCTGGCCGCCAGCCCCTTCGCGGACCGGCAGGCATTTCTCGCCGCGCTGCTTGATGAGGAAACGCGCCAGCGTCTCGAAAACCTGAAACAGACGCTGGAGAGCAGGCTACAGCAGAATCAGGCGCTGGCGCTACGGGCTCGCGAAGCGCTCGATAACCACAGCCGGCAGCCGCCGGCGGAAATGGACTTCAGTCAGTCTCTTGAGCAGGTGCAGGAACAGCTTCAGCAGCTAACGACGCTGCTGCGGGAAAACAGCGCCCGTCAGGGAGAGATTCGCCAGCAGCTGAAACAGAATGCAGAAAACCAGCAGCGTCAGCACGCTTTACGCCAGCAGATGGAGCGCACCGCGCAGGAAGTGGAAGACTGGGGATGGCTGAACTCGCTTATCGGCTCCAGGGAGGGCGATAAATTCCGTAAATTTGCCCAGGGCCTGACGCTGGATAATCTGGTGTGGCTGGCCAACCATCAGCTTAATCGCCTGCACGGTCGCTATCTGCTGCAACGTAAAGCCAGCGATGCCCTGGAGCTTGAAGTGGTCGACACCTGGCAAGCGGACGCGGTGCGCGACACCCGGACCCTCTCCGGCGGCGAGAGTTTCCTCGTAAGCCTCGCGCTGGCGCTGGCGCTCTCCGACCTGGTGAGCCATAAGACGCGAATAGACTCGTTGTTTCTTGATGAGGGCTTCGGCACGCTGGATAGCGAAACCCTCGATACCGCGCTGGATGCGCTGGACGCGCTCAACGCCAGCGGCAAGGTTATCGGCGTCATCAGCCACGTCGAGGCGATGAAAGAGCGCATTCCGGTGCAAATTAAAGTTAAAAAGATCAACGGGCTGGGCTATAGCCGCCTGGATAAAACCTTCGCCGTCGAGTAATGTTCTCCCTCCGCACCTGCCTTCAAGACCTCTCCCACGGGAGAGGTCGCTCCGTTGTCCGGGTCAGAAATTCACGATACATCTTGATATCGCACGAACACGCATGATAAGTTCAATTAAATTGCTTTAATGATGAAAATCAGGCTAATTCATGCATGAAAACGCGTTCATTATCGTCATCGCATCATTTCGTGCAAAAACGTGCATCGATAACTTTTCTGACGGGCGAACTGCGGCCTCCGGCAGCATCGTCCCATCCCCTCTGGCCCATTAAGAAGGTCTTAACCATGAAAAATTTACTAATTTTGATTGCCGGCCCGGTACGCAGCGGCACTCACAATCGCGCGGAACTAATCGACGCTAACCTGAACAATATGGCCCAGGTTGCGCTACGCGTTTATCAGAAAGGACATATCCCCGTGGTCGGCGAATGGCTGGCTCTCCCCATTGCCAAAGCCGCGGGCTCCACGGAAATTGGCGATGCGATTAGCGAGGAATATCTCTACCCCGTCGCTCACCGCTTAATTAGCCGCTGTGACGCTATTTTACGCCTGCCGGGCGAATCTCGCGGCGCGGATCTGGATATTGAGGAAGGCAAAAAAATGGGGCTGTCGATTTATTACAGCCTGGAGGAGATCCCGGACCGATAATCCGCAGGGTACCCGCTGCACCGTTCAGGCCGCGCAGCGGGTTGAAGATTACAGCGGCCACAGCCAGGCCGCGCCGCGCACGCCGCTGGAGTCCCCGTGCACCGCCCGGCGAATCGGCGTCTCGCATTCACCGCCGAATACCCATGGTTTTAGCAGATTCGGCACCGTTTGATAGAGACGATCAACGTTGCTCATTCCCCCGCCAAGCACAATGACGTCCGGATCGAGAATGTTGACCACGTGAGCCAACGACTTCGCCAGCCGCATCTCGTAGCGGCTCAGCGCCAGTTCCGCCACCGGATCCTGCTCGCTGACGCGCTGCATAATCTCGCTGCCCTTTAGCTGGTGGCCGCTTAACCGCTTGTAATCGATAGCAAAGCCGGTGCCGGAAATAAAGGTTTCGATACAGCCCTGTTTACCGCAGTAGCACGGTACTTCAGCGCGATAGCGCAGTTCATCCTCATCCATCCACGGCAGCGGATTGTGTCCCCACTCGCCCGCCGTGCCGTTGCCGCCAATATGGGCGCGTCCGTTAAGCGCCACGCCTGAACCGCAGCCGGTGCCAATGATGACTGCAAATACCGTTTGCACCCCGGCCGCCGCGCCGTCGACCGCTTCCGACACCGCGAGGCAGTTGGCATCGTTGGCCAGACGCACTTCACGTTGCAGGCGCTGGCAAAGGTCTTTATCAAACGGCTGGCCGTTGAGCCACGTTGAGTTGGCATTTTTAACTACGCCGGTATAAGGCGAAATCGAACCGGGGATGCCGATGCCGACCGTGCCGCTCTGCCCGGTAGCCTGCTCGGCCATCTCGACCAGCGAGGCTATCGTCTCTATCGTCTGGCGATAATCCCCCCCTGGCGTAGGCAGGCGGTGGCGAAATAGCTGCTCTCCCTGGTCGCTCAGCGCGATGACTTCCGTTTTGGTCCCGCCTAAATCAATCCCAATGCGCACTGTGAATTCCTCTCCCGATTAACAATGCAAGCATAGCGACAATTCGCTATCATGCCCGCTGGATTTAACGACAAAGCCGTGGAAATTATCATGCTGTGGTTCAAAAATTTAATGGTTTATCGTCTCAGCCGCGACATTTCCCTGCGCGCCGAGGAGATGGAAAAACAGCTGGCCGAGCTGACATTTACCCCTTGCGGCAGCCAGGATATGGCCAAAACCGGTTGGGTTCCGCCGATGGGCTCACACAGTGATGCGCTGACCCATACGGCAAATGGCCAGATAGTTATCTGCGCACGTAAAGAAGAGAAGATCCTGCCGTCTCCGGTGATCAAACAGGCGCTGGAAGCAAAGATCTTCAAGCTGGAAGCCGAACAGGGCCGTAAGCTGAAAAAAACGGAAAAAGATTCGCTGAAGGATGAAGTGCTTCATTCCCTGCTGCCGCGCGCCTTTAGCCGCTTCAGCCAGACCATGATGTGGATCGATACCGTCAACGGGTTGATCATGGTGGACTGCGCCAGCGCCAAAAAAGCGGAAGATACGCTGGCGCTGCTGCGTAAAACCCTGGGCTCGCTGCCGGTTGTTCCGCTGGCGCTGGAAACCCCGATCGAACTCACGCTGACCGAGTGGGTGCGTTCCGGTACCGTGGCTCAGGGTTTCCAGCTGCTGGATGAAGCCGAGCTGAAAGCGATGCTGGAAGATGGCGGCGTGATCCGCGCGAAAAAACAGGATCTGGTCAGCGATGAGATCGCTGTGCACATTGAGGCTGGTAAGGTGGTGACCAAGCTGGCGCTCGACTGGCAACAGCGCATTCAGTTCTTAATGTGCGATGATGGTTCGATTAAACGTCTGAAGTTCTGCGACGAGCTGCGGGACCAGAATGAAGATATCGACCGGGAAGATTTCGCTCAGCGCTTTGACGCGGACTTTATTCTGATGACCGGCGAACTGGCCGCGCTGATTCAGAATCTGGTAGAAGGGTTAGGCGGCGAAGCGCAGCGCTAATCGGGTAAATTCCTTCCTGCCTGCGCAGGAAGGAAACGAACGTTACAGATAGCGGCACAGATAAGAGGTCGGCTCAGCCACCTGCAGATTAAACTCGCTATTCCCCGGAACGTTGAATACTTCCCCGGCGGCATAGACTTTCCACTCGGTTTCTCCCGGCAGAAGAACGTTCAGCGCGCCGCTGACTACGGTCATCTCTTCCGGCTGCGCGGTCCCGAAGGTGTATTCCCCTTCCGCCATAACGCCCACGCTCGCACGACCGGTGCTGCTGCTGGTGAAGCCAATGGATTTTACTTTTCCGTCAAAGTATTCATTGCTTTGAAGCATAAACTCGCCCTTATGATCTTGTGTTGAAGGCACAATATAGGGGGCGCTCCTTGCCCCTGTCACGTAAAATTAACGTGTTACAACAGGTTAAACTAATAGTTCTGCCGCCAGCCGTGAAATCAGTATATTTGACAATAAAACCGGAATATCCAGCGCTTTTTGTAATATATCGCGATGCTGCTGGTGGTAACAAAGACAATCCAGCATTAATACGTCAGCGCCTTGTTCAATTAACTCCCTGCCCGCGGCCAGCAGCTGTTCTTTACTACCGTTAACCGGACTGCAGATAGCATAAAAAGGAGTATGCGTTAACACCTGCCATTTATCCCGCTGCAGCGGCAGCATCTCTTCCACCGGAACAATTACTCCCACCTGATGGCCGTCAACAATCGACGCGACCAGCGGCGGAATGATCCTTTGCGGCTCGAGCAGGATTGCATTATTTGCTTTAAATCCGCTAAAAGGATGGGTACTCATCAGTAAAATAAGGTCGTAATTTTGTTTATCGAGCATCGCAATGACGCTATGTAAATCACGTTCAACTTTCTGCCGCGAGACTTGCGCGATTTGATTATCATTGAGCAAGGTTAACAGCGCTTCATCGCCGGGTCCCACGCAGTAATCGCGCATAACCTCTTCGCGCGCCATTTTGCCTAACAGGCTAATGTGATTGATCTGTTCTTCCCTGATATGTTCAGTTAAAAGCGGCAACATCTCCGCCACCGGTACCACCCCAATGGTCAAAATTGCCATCGATGCACTACTCATATCATTTACCTTTGTCACAACCGCTGTTTCAAAACAGGCTTCTATTTACGACTTCTGCCCCCTGGTGACCAAAATCAACCGTCGTGAAGCGTAGCAGGTTACGGCTAATATGGAATGTAAAGATTCCAGAAGCGCTTAAAACGCTCCTGAAAATCCGTATCTTAGTTAATCATTAGTACTGTTAATTAATTAAAAATGTGATATATGCCCGGTTACGACTTTTTCAGAGCGAATCCCGGACATTTATTGGGGAATTATGACTTATCAGGATCTTCGTAACGCCGTTTAGCGTCCAGCGCTTCCTGTTCTGTAGGGTGCTCACTGATAAGCGAGTCAGGCGTCGGATGGTCAGCGCGCAGTTCGTACCAGGTCACCGTTTGCCCCTCGGGGCCTTTCTCAACGGCGACAACGCGCGCTTCCCTTGGATATGGAGGTCTGGTCGGCATAGCATTTCCTTTTTTTACCTTAAGAGATTTAAAGTATAGGCGCTGCCGATCCGTTTACCCCAGGTAAAGTCTTAACTGGTATAGGTCTCACCGCAGACGGTCGTCATAATCTGTTCAACGACTTCATCCGGCGGGACGGTCGCGTTGATAATATGATGCGCGGCGGCCCGATACAGCGCTTCCCTCTGTGCCAGCACCTCCCCCACTTCATCGCGGATCGGCTTTCCGGTCAGCGTAGGGCGCTGTTCCGCCTTCGGATAGGCTTCAAGACGACCAATCAGGGCAGAAACCGTGGCCTCAAGATAGATCACGACGCCATTTTCCCGCATAAACTGACGATTGTATTCGCTGAGAATAATGCCGCCGCCGGTAGCGATGATCGTTGCGGGTTGAGCGACGCGTTCCAGCGCCTGCGTTTCCAGAGCGCGAAAGCGTTCCCAGCCTTCCTGCTGAACGATAGTCGCCACGCTGCGTTGTTCATGCTCCTGAAGCTCATGATCCGTATCGGCGAACTGGAAACCGCGAGCTTCCGCCAGCGCATGACCGATCGTCGTTTTACCGCAGCCGCGAGGCCCGACAAGAAAAATTAGCTGTGTCATTACCGAAGACCCCTTGGTTCCGCGTTTTGCGGATAAATGAAAGCGAAAAGAGAAACAATGGTACCGCAAACTTACCCGACGATAACCGTAAAATAAACGTTACACACCATCTGCAAACCCTTTCACCTTAGT
Source organism: Klebsiella sp. CN_Kp100 (assembly GCF_040065315.1). Lineage (NCBI taxonomy): Bacteria > Pseudomonadati > Pseudomonadota > Gammaproteobacteria > Enterobacterales > Enterobacteriaceae > Klebsiella > Klebsiella sp. CN_Kp100. The sequence goes on along the minus strand of NZ_JBEAIJ010000046.1, from coordinate 45,501 downwards.
AATAGAAAGGACTTTAAATGTAAACTTATCATTGCACGTGGTGTTATGCCAGCTTTACTTTTGTACAAAAGTTATTTTTTGTTCGCAGTCTGGCGTAAACAGTAACACATTTCTGCACAGCTTTACGCAGCCACATATTTACAACATCCGTGCTTCGGAGCGAATCTGAGGCTAATCAATCAGTATGACAGAGGTATGTAGTATGCAATCTGAAGAGCAACGCCTTATCGATGGACTGTTTTCCCGGTTAAAAGAGGCCGAGAGCCGCAGCGCATCGCGCGATTCCAGCGCCGAGGAGCGGATTGCCGGGCACATTAAAGAACAACCGTTCGCCCCTTACTATATGGCGCAAACGATTCTGATTCAGGAAGCGGCAATCAAGCAGCTCAACGAGCGGATCCAGGCGCTGGAAAGTCAGGTCAGCCAGCTGCAGGCCGCGAAGCCGAGCAGCGGTGGCTTTCTCTCTGGTCTGTTTGGCGGCGGTCAGTCTCGCGGTTCCGATCCCATTCCTGGGGCCGAGCAGTATGGTCGCCCTCAGGCCAGCGTCCAGCCTCAGTATGCTCCGCAGACGCAACAGCAGAGCTATGCGCCTCAGGGCGCCCGCAGCGGCGGCGGTTTTATGGCCGGTGCGCTGCAAACGGCGGCGGGCGTTGCGGGCGGGGTGGTGCTGGGAAACATGCTCACCAATATGTTTAGCGGCTCGCATCCGCAGGAGATCGTTAATATCATCGAAGAGAAACCGCAGCCGGATCTCAGCCAGGCGCAGGACAATAGCGTCGCTGACGATACCTTCCGCCAGGATGACAGTCAGTTCCTTGCCGACAACAACGACTATGATGCCGACTTCGACGCCGGTTTTGGCAACGATGATTTCGGCAGCGACGACGACAGCTGGGTTTAACCCTGCTGGCGCTTGACGTCCAGCAGCCATTTCTCCAGCGCGGCGGCAAACTGCTGTCGATCGCGCTGGGATAAGCTATCCGGGCCGCCGGTCTGCACGCCGCTGGCCCGCATCGTTTCCATAAAATCGCGCATCGTGAGGCGTTCGCGTATCGTCGCCTCACTGTAGCGTTCGCCGCGCGGGTTCAGCGCCGCCCCACCCTTCGCCAGCACTTCCGCCGCCAGCGGGATATCGGCGGTAATCACCAGATCCCCCGGTTCACATAAACGTACGATTTCGTTATCCGCCACGTCAAAACCCTGCGCCACGCGCAGCGTGCGAATAAAGCGCGACGGCGGGACGCGCAGCGGCTGGTTAGCGACCAGCGTCAGCGAGATTTGCGTACGCTCGGCGGCGCGGAACAAAATATCTTTAATGACGTTCGGACACGCGTCCGCATCAACCCAAATAGCCATTGCGGCTCCTGTCGATGAAAAAGAGATAACGTATTGTCGCCTGCTTTGGCCTTCCGCGAAAGCAACAAGATGATAAGCTATGTCGCTAACGATAAAACAAACAAGGGGATTGGTGATGGAGAAGAAAATCGGCTTTATCGGCTGCGGCAACATGGGCAAGGCCATTCTCGGCGGCCTGATCGCCAGCGGACAGGTTCAGCCGGGACAAATCTGGGTCTACACCCCGTCGCCGGATAAAGTGGCGGCCCTGCACGACCAGTACGGCATAAATGCGGCGCAAAGCGCGCAGGAAGTGGCTCAGGTAGCGGATATTATCTTTGGCGCCGTTAAGCCGGGCGTGATGGTGAAAGTTCTCAGCGACGTTGCCTCCAGCCTGAATAAAGACTCTCTGGTGGTTTCCATTGCCGCTGGCGTCACCCTCGACCAGCTGGCGCGCGCTCTGGGCCACGATCGTAAAATAGTCCGCGCGATGCCCAATACGCCTTCGCTGGTTAATGCGGGCATGACGTCGGTTACGCCAAACGCGCTGGTTAGCGCCGAAGAGACCGCGGATATCCTGACCATCTTCCGTTGCTTTGGCCAGGCGGAAATTATTGCTGAGCCGATGATCCACCCGGTGGTAGGCGTCAGCGGCTCCGCGCCGGCTTACGTCTTTATGTTTATCGAAGCAATGGCTGATGCCGCCGTACTCGGCGGAATGCCGCGCGCTCAGGCATATAAATTCGCAGCCCAGGCGGTGATGGGCTCGGCCAAAATGGTGCTCGAAAGCGGGGAACATCCGGGCGCGCTGAAGGATATGGTGTGCTCGCCGGGCGGCACGACGATCGAGGCCGTGCGCGTGCTGGAAGAGAAGGGTTTCCGTTCCGCCGTTATCGAAGCCATGGCGAAATGCATGGAAAAATCAGAGCAGCTGAGCCGTTCCTGATATCCACATCGGACAGCGGGTGGGGTATCCCTCACCCGCTCATTTTCTACACCTGTTTTTTCAGGCACGCGCTCATAAATTTGCTGCGATCGTCACCTTTCAGCGACTGCTGGGTCGCCTGACCGTTGCACTCGCGCATTTTTAGCTGCTGAGGCGTTAACCCCTTACCGTTCTGGGCCGCGCCCTCTTTCTTCAGGCAGCTGCTCATAAACGTTTTACGCTCATCCCCTTTTAGCGACTTCGCTGATGCTTCTTTATTGCAGACGCTCATCTTTTGCTGCTGGGGGGTCAACTCTTTTTCCGCGGCACTCACCGCTGTCATAAATACCAGGCCAAAAAGTAGGGTCACAAGTAATGTTATTTTCATCGCACCATCCTCTATGAGTGGAACACTGTAAGTCTGGTCGCTGATGGAGAAAAAACCAGCCGGTAACGAAAATTCATCACCGGCGTCCGGTTATTTCAGATTAAGTGCGGCTTTCATGGTGTAAAACAGGTCGGTCTGATCGGTTAAGCCCACCACGTTAGCCGCATGCGGGCCATAGGCGGCGATACGCAGCTGAGTACCGGTATGCTCCATCGACTCTTCTTCAGAGTTGCCGTAGCTCATCACCATCACCGAGCCATCTTTGGTGTTCAGCGCCTGCGTCAGGCCCGGCGCTTTGGTATCGGCGGGGATAATCTGGCTGGCGTGAGCGTGGTCGGCGGTGACGATAACCAGGGTGTTGCCCTCTTTTTTGGCAAATTCCAGCGCCTTCTGTACCGCTTCATCCAGATCGACGGTCTCGCCAATCTGGCCGCACGGATTCGCCGCATGATCCTGTTTATCGATGGAAGCGCCTTCCACCTGCAGGAAGAAGCCTTTCTCATTGCTGCTCAGCAGATCGATGGCTTTTTCAGTCATCTGCGCCAGCGTCGGCACCGATGCATCGCGTTTCGGGTTCGGAGTACAGGTTACTGCCGCCTTATCGATATTGCCGTGATAAGACGCCTTTGGGCCTTCCCAACGCACCGGCATATTGCCTTCCGCGAAGAGACCGAGCAGCGGTTTATCCTGATTTGCCTGGCTAATGGCGGCCAATGAGCTGGCATCGGTAACGATCTGGTAGCCGCGGGCCACCGCCTGCTCGTGCAGCGTTTTGCCCTGCCATTCGCCGGCCGTCGCGCTTTCAGCGAAGGTTTTCGCTCCGCCGCCCAGCGTCACATCGGGACGCGCGTTCAGCAGTTGTTCGGTAATGGAACCTTTCCCGCCCTTTTCCAGCGCATTGCTGGCACATTTTTCGCTGGTCACGCTCGGGCCGTAGCATTTACGCGAAGTGACGTGCGCCACCAGCGCAGCCGGCGTCGCGTCCTGCAGTTCCGCCGTTGAGACGTTACCGGTGGCTAAACCCGCCGCTTTCGCCAGCTCAAGGATAGTCTGATGATCTTTTTCATGGATATCGACGCCCAGCGCGCCGTTATAGCTTTTTACGCCGGTGGTCCATGCGGTAGCGGAAGCGGCGGAGTCGGTCACATAATTCGGCTTGCCGGTTTTCTTATCCAGCGAATAGTGGGTGTACTGGCCAGTCAGCGGCAGCGCGTCAATCCCTTTAAAAAATCCGCCCGCCCCTTCTGCATAATTTCGCGCGGCGGTAATTTCAGAATCCCCCATCCCGTCGCCAATCAGCAAAATAATATTTTTAGCCGGTTTATTGATTAACGAAGCGCGCAGCGCCTCGGTCCGATCGCCGCTTAAACGACGCGCGCCGCCCGGCGTGGTGATATCGCCCTGGGCGGCGCGATTTTCCAGAACCGGTGCGGTTGTTGTTTCTGCGTGAATAATCGGGGAGCCCAGCAGAGGTAGCAGGGCAATAAACAGGGCGCTTAATTTCACTTTTATCGTCTCCATGTAAAAAATACTTTAAAAAACAAAACGAGGGAGACTGTATAAAAGCGATGTGACAGTAAAATGACAGCATCCATACCTTGTCACGAAACTAACTACGAGGATGCCGTAACAGCTTTTTTATATATTGCTGCAGTAGCTGGGTATCGCGGTCATCGACCAGCGGGCCGGGGCTGGCCTCGTCGATCGCCTGCTCGATATCGCTGATGAGCGCCTGCTGGGCGTCCTGCGCCATATGGCGCAACAGAGCAGTGACCACCACTTCCAGCGCCTCGACCTGGGCCGTCAGTTCCTTCGATTCTTCTTCCTTTTGGGCGAGTTTTACCAGTAGCTCAGCAATGAGATTCTTCACAGCGCTTTATCCTTATGCGAGGTCCGTAGTCTGCTATTTATGTCATACATTAGCCGTCGGTTGCCACAATTATTTTTTTAAAATGAATCGGCTCACCCATGAATAACAAGCGAAACGTTTTGCTCTTTACACCCCGCCATCCAGGAAATGACTCAATGACGGATTAATAAGCGACATAACCAAATTTAACAAATAAGAATAAAATGGAATATCGCTATTCTATCGATAACTATAACGTATCGCCATAATATATCTGGTAGGCCAGATTAACGCTGTCCGGCGCGTCTTTTCCGGCCAGACGTGCAATAAGTATTTCGCTCGCAGTTTTACCGATTTCATAACGTGGGGTAATGACGCTGGCGATTTTTTGCAGCCGGGCGCGGCCAATTTCCAGCCCGTGAAAACCGGCAATCGCCATCTCCTGCGGGACGGTTTTTCCCTGAGCCTGGCACTCCAGCAGCACGCCTACCGCCAGATCGTCGTTGGTACAAAAGATTGCATCGATATCCGGCCGCACCTGCTGCATTTGCAGAAACATCTGCCGGCCAAGCGCAACCGAGGAGATGGTGCGCGGCGCCATATGATAGGGCTTCAAACCGTGGGCCGCCAGCGCCAGTTCGGTTCCGTGAAAGCGGCTTAAATCGCGGGGATCGTCCATTGAACCAAAAAAGGCGATCGCCCGTTTACCGCTCTCAAGAAAGGCGTTCGTCATGTCCCACGCCGCCTTTTCGTTATCGAAACCTACCTGGATATCCAGTTGCTGACCGCCAAAATCCATCAGTTCAGCAACAGGAATACCGCTGGCGCGGACGTATTGCACCATGCGATCGCTATGCTGTTTTCCGGTCAAAATCAGCCCGTCAATGTTATAAGAGAGCAGGTTAAGCACCTCGCGCTCTTCACGCTGCGGATCGTATTCGTAGTTGGCAATCAGGGTCTGGTACTGGTGAGCGGAAGTGACGGATTCGATTCCGGCCAGCACATCGGCAAAAATCTGATTGCGAAAAGAGGGAATGAGCACGCCAATCGTTTTGCTGCGGGCATTAAGCAGGATTTCCGGCGCCCGATTAGGAATATAGTTGTTCTCTTCCATGACCTTCGAAATCAGCTCACGGCTGCGCTGGGAAACCTGACCGGGGTCGCGTAAATAACGACTGACCGTCATTTTATTCAACCCCGCCAGGTTGGCGATATCCTGCAATGTCATCCGGTTGTTTTTCATCAGGTTCTCTACGACAAACGACTTATGTCCTTGCAGAGAACCTTACCACAGCAGCGGCGGTTTATGTTAACCGGCGACCTTTTTTGCCGTCACCGAGGAGGTGGCGGGTTGTGGGTTAGCGCGCACGTTGTACATCAGCACGACGGAGGACAACAGCGCGATAGCCATAAAGGTATAGGATACCCCCGGTCCGCCGGTAATACCGTTCAGATACCCCACCAGCCACGCGCCGAGGAAAGCGCCGAGCGCGCCGAAGCTGTTGATCAGGCCCATCGATACCCCGGAGACGTTACGCGGCAACAGTTCAGGAATGAGCGCGAAGAACGGGCCATAGGGCGCGTACATGCACGCCGCGGCAATCACCAGCAGCAGGTAAGAGAGCCAGAACGCCTGGTTGCCCACCATCCACGAACCAAAGAAAGCGATAGCGGCAATCAGTAATAATGGCCAAATAAACAGCTTTCGATTCTGAAACTTATCCGACAGCCAGGAAACCGTCAGCATCAGGATGATTGCCGCCAGGTACGGCACCGCCGCCAGCCAGCCCACCGCCACGATATCCATCTGCGCGGCGTTTTTCAGAATTGACGGCATCCACATCATGAAGCCGTACACGCCGATGCTCCACAGCGCATGGACCGCGCAGAGCATAATGACATTGCGCGAGCGCAGCGCTTCACCGTAGTTGCGCACTGGCTTGATATGACTCTGCTCGCTGTCCATCACCTTCTGCAGGGTCTCTTTTTCCTGCTCATTCAGCCAGGAAACCTCGGACGGTTTATCGCGCACCAGAATCCACCAGCATACCGCCCACAGCACCGCCGGAATGCCTTCGATAATAAACATCTCGCGCCAGCCCCACGCCTGAATGAGGTAGCCCGAAACGATCGACATCCACAGCACCGTCACCGGATTTCCGAGGATCAGGAAAGTATTGGCGCGTGAACGTTCGGTTTTGGTAAACCAGTTACTGATATAAATCAGCATTGCCGGCATCACCGCCGCCTCGACCACCCCCAGCGTAAAGCGAATCGCCATCAGCATCGGAATATTGCTGACGAACCCGGTCGCCGCCGCGCAAAATCCCCATAAAATAAGACTGAAGAAAATCATTTTTCGCACGCTGCGTTTTACCGCATATATCGCACCGGGCACCTGGAAAAAGAAATAGCCGAGAAAAAATAGTGCGCCAATAAGCGATGCCGTTCCTTTCGTAATCCCTAAATCACTTTCAATTCCCGCCGCAGCGGCAAAACCATAATTTGCGCGGTCAAGGTAGGCCAGACTATAGGTAATAAATATAATCGGCATTAAATACCACCAGCGACGCACGGGTAATTTCGCGAGCATTTGCATAAGCCATCCTCAGGTGTTGAATACCATCACACGGGTTTAATAATCCGTCCTTCAGGCAGTGCGTGCGCGCATGCGGTTCGAAGGACGTGAAGTGATTCAGACGGCGGCAAGCATCCCGCCATCCACGAATAACAAATGACCGTTAACAAAGTTTGCCGCTGAAGAAGCCAGATACACCGCGGCGCCAATCAGTTCTTCCGGTTTGCCCCAGCGTGCCGCCGGGGTGCGCTGATACAGCCAGGCGGAAAACGCCTCATCGTTGACCAGGGCGGTGGTCATCTCGGTGGCAAAATATCCCGGTGCGATACCGTTAACCTGAATATTGTATTCCGCCAGCTCAACGCACATGCCGCGGGTCAGCATTTTAACTGCCCCTTTCGAGGCCGCATAAGGCGTAATGGTTTTACGCCCCAGCTCGCTCTGCATTGAGCAAATATTAATTATCTTCCCGGCGCGGCGGCCGATCATATATTTCGCCACCTGCTGCGAAACCAGGAAAACGCCCTTCTGGTTGACCTCAATAACGTTATCCCACTCCTCCTCCGGAAACTCGGTAAAAGGGAAACGTCGTTGAATCCCGGCGTTATTAATTAAAATATCAATGGCGCCGACCTCCGCTTCGATGCGGGCTATCGCCTGCTCGACCTGCGTCGCCTGAGTGACATCAAATGCGTACCCTACCGCGCGGAAGCCCTGCGCCACCAGCGCCTGCGCCGCCTGGTCCGCACGAGCCTGAGTCCGATCGTTGATGATGATTTCTGCCCCATACTCCGCAAGGCCGCCGGCCAGCAAATTGCCTATCCCCTGAGCAGACCCGGTGATCAGCGCGCGCTTCCCTGTCAAATCGAATAAATTTCGCATAAAACCTCTTTTTAAGATAACTGTTACGCGTAACTGTATACGCGTAACAGTTAATAATAGAAGAGGATGAGAGGGGAAAATGATCGTTTTGTGATCGGTGATACATTTGAAGCTGAAGGCGGTCGGCGACCGGCATTGACGCTGTGATGTCAATACCGGCGAAGGAGAACAGAAGGGATTAAGCCGTTGTACGACGGCTGCGACGCAGCATGATGGCCAGCTGCCAGATATTGATCAGGACAATAACCGCCGTCGCGATAAACACCCAGCGGAAGCCGGCCATGGCCGAGACCGATGCGCCGATTAACGGACCGGCCACGTTGCCAAGATACATAAACGACTGGTTATAACCAAAAATCCGCCCGGTCACGCTGTCGCTGCAGTATTTCAGCAGAAGCGTTTGCACCGCCGGCAGCATTGCCCCATCGGCAAAACCGAGCAGAAAACGCAGCACACCAAGCTGGAATGGGGTTGTGACGAACGACATGGCAAAGAACATCACCACCGCGCAGCATAGCGTCGCCAGCAGGATCCGCGAGGTGCCGATCCTGTCGCCCAGTTTCCCCAGACGGGGAGCCGAAATCAGCGCCGACACGCCCGGTACGGCGGCGATCATGCCGGCAAGAAAGGCGATGTTATTGCTATCCGGCGCCATCGACTTAATAAAGAGCGCCAGAATCGGGCCAATTGAACCATTGCACAGTTGGATCACCAGGGTGGTGAAAAACAGGCTGATTACCAGACCCGGATAAGGCAGCGAGGCAAACACCGCCTTACCGCTCAGCCGCTCCGCCTTACTCATCTGCGGGCGGACGCCCTCTTTGATCAGAAACAGCGTCACCAGGAAACTCACGGTCAGTAAAACAGCAGTGATGATAAAGACCGCGCGCAAACCGACATGGTCAGCCAGGAAACCGCCGAGCAGCGGCCCACCGATCACGCCGCTGATTTGCGCCGTTGAAAGCGTACTCAGCGCCCAGCCGCTACGCTCGCGCGGAACCTGAGACGCCACCAGCGCCATAGCGTTAGGAATATAGCCGGAGGTCAGCCCCATCACCGCACGCAGGATAAACAGTTGCCAGACGTTGGTGGCAAAGGCCTGGAGTAAAATGGCGATGGCCATCCCCAGCGAGGCGCGCAGCAGCATTAGCTTGCGCCCTTTGCGGTCGGCCAGGCTGCCCCACATAGGCGAGACGATCGCTGACACCAGAAAGGTGACGCTGAAGGTCAGCCCAGACCACATGGATAACGCTTCGTGCGAGGTTACGCCGAGTTGAGAAACGTACAGCGGCAAAAAGGGGAGAATTTGGCTGATAGCCAGTCCGGTAAAAAAACAGCCAAACCAGACGGAGATAAGATTAACCTTCCAGGATTCCATAACTACGCGTATTCATTAATTTTTTGGCAATTATTACCTAGCTTAGCAATTTCCCCGATCCGCCGTACTACCAGAGATGCGCCAGAGGTGAGTTTAGTGTTTTATGACACCATATAGCCCTGTTGTGAATGATTTCGTGGTGAAAATCGTGGTGTACAGTGAGTTATGCTTAGAAACAGAAACCCTGGCCGCGCATCCCGAAGTGAAAATGGTTGGCATGGGCCGCGTTATAGTCCGGCCCTAAAGCGTTGCCGTAATAGCGGCAACCGCCGGCCAGTAACGCCTGCAGCCAGGGGTGATACTGCGCATCGGGCCACCCTTTCAGCACGCTGACGCGTCGGCCATCGGACAGACGAAAGCCGCTGACATCCAGCGCCTCCGCGGTAGCATGCTCACTACGCCGCGCGTTCTGGCGATGGTAAATATTACGGCAGGCATAGCTGCCAAAATGGTCAATCTGGCGGAGCTCTTGCCCCAGCATCCGGCGAGTCAACGGTTTCGCCTGCTGTTGCAGATATAGCGCGCTGCTCAACGCCAGCGGACAACTGGCAAGAAAGCTGCTGCTGAGCTTCACCGTGCCAAAATCACGCACCCGAACCACATTCTGCAGAGGACACGCTCCTCCGCTATCGGCCACCGGCTGGCTGGAAATGAGCTTCCGCCGGTTGGCCTCCTCAAGCAGGCCAGCGCACTCGGCGGGCGTTAATCGCCGCAGTTTATAGTGGCTGAGGAGTCCCGGGGGGTCTTCCAGGCGCAGCGGCGCGAATGGATTGTACTGTGCGGGAAGATAACGATAGCCGTAATATCCGGCCGCCAGCAGCGCCAACAGAACGATAAGACCTTTTCCTTTCACGCGCCGCCTCCCAATGCTTTACCCGGTGAATATTATGGCAGCCAGGGGGCTCTTTCACATGCTATGTTATGCCCTTTGATGTAATCATGATGGAAGTTGAAATGGCTAAGATGAGGGTTGGGATCGTTTTCGGCGGTAAGTCGGCAGAACATGAAGTGTCGCTTCAGTCAGCGAAAAATATCGTGGAAGCGATCGATAAAACGCGCTTCGACGTAGTTTTGCTGGGGATTGATAAGCAGGGGCAATGGCATATTAACGACGCCAGTAACTATCTGCTCAATCCGCAGGATCCTGCCCATATTGCCCTGCGCCCGTCCGATATTACGCTGGCGCAGATTCCCGGACGCGAGGCGCAGCAGCTGATTAACGCCGATAGCGGCCAGCCGCTGGCGGCCATCGACGTCATCTTCCCGATCGTTCACGGCACTCTTGGCGAAGATGGTTCTCTGCAGGGTATGCTGCGGATGGCTAACCTGCCCTTCGTCGGCTCCGACGTCCTCGGCTCCGCCGCCTGCATGGACAAAGACGTGACCAAGCGTCTGCTGCGCGATGCCGGGCTGTCGATTGCCCCTTTTATTACCCTGACCCGCGCTAACAGGAATCAGGTAAGCTTTGCCGAGGTGCAGGCGAAGCTGGGCCTGCCGCTGTTCGTCAAACCGGCGAACCAGGGCTCCTCGGTGGGCGTCAGCAAGGTCAACAGCGAAGAGCAGTATCAGCAGGCCGTCGCCCTGGCCTTCGAATTTGACCATAAAGTGGTGGTTGAACAGGGGATTAAAGGGCGTGAGATCGAGTGCGCGGTGCTCGGCAACGATAATCCGCAGGCCAGTACCTGCGGCGAAATCGTTCTTAATAGCGAATTCTACGCCTATGACACCAAGTACATTGACGATCAAGGGGCGAAGGTGGTGGTTCCGGCGGCCATCGACAGCGATGTAAACGATAAAATTCGCGATATCGCCGTTCGCGCCTACCAGACCCTCGGCTGCAGCGGCATGGCGCGCGTCGATGTGTTCCTGACCGCTGATAACGACGTGGTGATTAACGAAATCAACACCCTGCCGGGCTTCACCAACATCAGCATGTATCCGAAGCTGTGGCAGGCCAGCGGCCTGGATTACACCAGCCTGATTAGCCGCCTGATTGAACTGGCGCTGGAGCGTCACGCCGCCGATCGGGCGCTGAAAACATCGATGAATTAATCAAGGTATCGCCCGGTGGCGGCTGGTGCCTTACCGGGCCGGTAGCCCGGACAGATGCGCAGCATCGCCTCCGGGAAACCACATCCAACACGGCTTCAGGTTATCTCCCCGGGGGCGGCGCAAGCGCCTGCCCGGGCTACGGGTTCACCACCTCCGCTTTACGCTTCCTCTGGCGGACGGCGGCGAATAATAAAACCGGCGATCCAGAAGCTAATCACCCACGTCACCAGCCCAACAGCATATGAACGCCAGCCTTCGGTTTCATACCCCAGCAGCCCGACTACGCCATTCATAATAAAAATTAACCCCAGGGCAACCGCATAGTAGTGCCAGTCGCGGCGGATTTTTTCAGTGAGTTTCATAACCACTCCGACAACAAAAAAAGCATCTTCGCATAGCCATCACCGCCGGTCTGCAGCCGCGTGGAGAATTGTCGCACATTGCGATAGCGGTCTAAATTTCACAAATTTGTAGCAAACTCACAAGCCGATGAAATCAGGAATATTCCTGGGCGGAAATTACCAGCAATCTGATACTGGAATCCCCCCGGGGTTGCCAGAATGTCTCGTATGTAGCCGGAGTAAAAATCGGCAAGAAAGCGAAGTCCGGAGGTCAATATGGCTGAGTTCACCTTTGCAAAGACCGTCAACGGCGGCAAAAAGAGGAGCGCTATTACCAGCAGCAACATCGCCTATGCTCTGTTTGTGCTGTTTTGCTTCTGGGCCGGCGCGCAAATGCTGAGCATGCTAATCCACGCGCCGGGCGTTCTTGAGCACTTGATTCAGATGCAGGACAGTAGCCGCCCCCGGGTCGAAATTGGCCTGCTGGTCGGCACCCTGTTTGGCCTGATTCCCTTCGTGGCGGCCAGCCTGTTAATTGGCATATCAGGGCTGATTTTTCGCTGGCGCAGCCGCCGTTAGCGGCGCGCCATACAGCTGGCCCGTCGGTCGTCAACGCGTTTGGCAAACCAGGCGGTGGTCAGATTACGGGTGATTTTGGGGCTCTCAAGCTGTATACCCGGCAGGACTTCCCGCGGAAGCGTTTTACCGGCTTTCTTATCGGCGATGCGAAATACCTGTTTATAAAGATCGCTCTCTTCAAACGCCAGCGTGTCGCCTTTCTTTAACTGACGATGGATCTCGTCGTCGCTCATCGCCAGCTGGGAGGATAAGCGGCGCACCGCCAGTTCGGTGGTTCCCGCCTCGTCGCTGTCGTAGCGAATTAAGTCGCCATCCAGCGCCAGCTTCACGCCCGTTGCTTTAGAGACGGCATTCTGGAAGGCGGCATTGCGGCTGGCGTACCATCCGGCGTTAAAATCAGCAAAACGGTACAGCGGTACGCTGTAGTTCGCCGGATAGTTCAGCAGATGATAGGTGCCAAACCACAGACCGCCGCGCAGGCTGAACACCTCCTGGCGCACGGTACCGTCGATTTTCCACGGATAGCCGTCGGTGTGCTGCTCGGCGAAAGCAATGCTGACCTGCATCGGGCCGCCGGTATGTACCGGGTTCAACGAGCCGAACAGCTTCTGTCCCATCGGCACCATGCCGATAAAATCATCGAAAATCGCGCTCAGCTGCTTTTCGGTTTTCACGCTATCCAGACGTTCGCTATAGCTTTTGCCGTTGGGTGATTTGATTTTCAGCGCGGTATGTACCAGAAAAACCGGGATGTGCATTTTTTCCGCCCGGCGGTCTATCTCCTGCCAGGCGATTTTATTCAGCCCCGGCACCGCCGGGTCAGATTGATAGTTGGATTCCTGCTGCGCCACCGCCAGCACCGAACAGACGTTCTCTTCCGTCGGCGCCAGCTTCTGACTGGCAAAGGTTTTGGCGATGGCCTGCGCCCAGGCTTCGCGATCCTTCACGCTGGCGGGCATTTTCTGCCGCACTACCGCGGCGACATCAATCGCCTTTTCGCCCTTTTTCAGCTCCGGCTCCGGTTTGCTGGAGCAGGCGCTGAGGACAATCCCTGCCAGTAGCGTCAGGGTGAGAGAAGTGATTCTGGATTGCGCTACCGGCATGGTTCATCCTTGCGTTGATTAACTTAATGTTTGCGTCACGGTCTGCAGCTCTTTGCCATCCAGCTCGCGCTCGAAGCTGCGCAGACGTTTGTAGATAGACATCAGCTCAACCAGTGTAGTCCATGAGCTGATCAGGTACTGGAACGAACCGCGAACCTGGCCAAAGACGTTGGTTATCTGAGTCATCAGGCCCAGCGTAATCGTACCGGCAACAATCGACGGAAACAGCAGGAACAAACCGAAAACGTTATCCACCTGCAGATAAAGAATACGGGCGATATTGAAATACATATAGTGGAAATAGAGGCGGAAATAGTTGCGGCGCACGGCGCCAAAGAGTTCACGCACCGTCGGCGGCGTCGCGCGGTTAGCGTCATCTTCGCCGTAAACCAGCTCTTTACGATAGGCGGCCTCAACGCGCTGGTTTTTGAACTCCAGGCCGGGCAGCTTGATCCCAACGACCGCCAGCAGGCCGGTACCCATTAACGACCAGACGATGGCGGCAATCACCAGGCCGTAAGGCAGATGACCGACAATCGGTAAATCCGGGACGTGCGCGGAGAGCGTTACCAGCACCGGCAGGAAGGCGATAAGGGTCATCACCGCGTTAAGGAAGCTGACGCCCATGCTCTCCAGCGTGGAAGCAAAGCGCATGGTATCTTCCTGCACGCGCTGCGCGGCGCCTTCGATATGGCGCAAATGCTGCCAGTGCGCCATATAGTGTTCGTTCATCGCGGTACGCCAGCGGAAGACGTAGTGGCTGACGAAGAAGTTGTTCATCACGCCGATCACCACCGCGATTAGCGCAATGCCGAGGAAGATGCCAATTTCATGATAGAACTGGTTAATGCTGACCTTGTGCGGCGTTGCCAGCGCGGCCTGGATGAGATCGTAGAACGGAGCATACCAGGCGTTAATGGCCACCCCAACCTCGACCAGAAACCAGGTAACGAAAATAATCAGCGAGGTACCGAGGATCGACCAGTACTGCCAGCGGTGCGGGCTGTAAATAAACCAGAAAAGGGCGAAAACGCCCACGCAGAATACGTAGAAGGCGTAGAACACCAGGTAGTTGAGGGACCAGAAGCGCGCCGCGCTAATCGCCACATCCTGCGATGCGCCGGTGACCCGCAGCAGCCAGTCGCCGCCGCCCGCCTGCCAAAAGATCACCGCCAGCAGCGACCAGATAAAGGCAGAAATAAAAAACGGCCCCGGTTTGGGGAAAAAGGATTTAAACATCTTGCTCTCCTGCTAACTTCTTTTTCGTTTTGCTGTGCTGTGTACCACAAAAGCGCCCGCCGCAAAGCCGTCGCAGCGAAGCAAAGTGGGCGGATGATGAGACCGGATATCAGCAGCTTAGTTCGCCTGCCATCCGCTAAGAATTGTTTCTGTCGGTTTCACCTGTAAAGGATTGCCGGGAACGGTCAGTGAACGCCACACATCGTTGTAGTGGGCGATCAGCGTGACGGCCGGCGCCGCTGGACGGTTGGCGGTAGTGTGGGCATCTTCCGCGACGGTAATCGCGTAGCCCCGGCTGGCGCCGTTTTTGATGGTGGTATCCACGCAGTAGTCGGTGGCGCAGCCGCAAATCACAAACTGCGTGATGTGATGTTCGCGCAGCACCTCTTCCAGACGGGTACGGTAAAAGGCGTCGCAGGCGGTCTTAGTCACGTACAGCGAGCCTGCGGGTTGGATCAGCTCGGGGAGCAAAGAAAAACCTTCGCTCCCCTCTTCGAGGCCGCCCGCTTCGCAGTGCTGAATGAAAATTACGGTGTCCGCAGCGTTAATCAGGCGGTTAATTTGCGCCGCGCAGCGCTCGCGCTCAACTCGCGGCGTCGCGAAAACGCCGTTTTGCATATCCACTACCATCACTACCCGTTTCGCCGCCATCTTCTCTTGCCCCCCCTCTTTAGCCAAAACGATCATCATACGCGCCCGCAGGTGAATGCCGCTATCCGAAAGCAAAAAAAGGATTTTTTACGCCAGGTTACGTTTTTCCGCACAGAATCGTGCTATTAGCGCTTTGCACGGCGGCGCTTCGTAGTATAAATACGCTCTATCTTTTTTCTTCATCATGATGGATGCTCCCGTTGAAACGTAGTCTGCTCATTTTTGCTGCGCTGTGCGCGGCGTCGTTGACATCGGTCCAGGCCGCACAGCCGAGCGTCGACCCGGAATTCGCCGCTGATGTGGTCGATCGTTACGCTAACCATATCTACTACGGCAGCGGCGCAGTCGGTATGGCGCTGGTGGTTATCGACGGAAACCAGCGCGTATTCCGCAGCTTCGGCGAGACGCGCCCGGGCAATAATGAGCACCCGCAGCTCGATTCGGTGATCCGCATTGCCTCTATCAGCAAATTGATGACCAGCGAAATGCTGGTCAAACTTCTCGATCAGGGCGTGGTTAAGCTCAACGATCCGCTAAGCAAATATGCTCCGCCGGGTGCGCGGGTGCCGACTTACCAGGGGGCGCCTATCACGCTGGTGAATCTGGCGACCCATACCAGCGCCCTGCCGCGCGAGCAGCCCGGCGGCGCGGCGCACCGGCCGGTATTTGTCTGGCCAACTCGCCAGCAGCGCTGGAACTGGTTATCCACCGCAACGCTGAAAACCGCTCCCGGCACCCAGGCCGCCTACTCCAATCTGGCATTCGATTTACTCGCCGATGCGCTCTCTACCGCTGCGGGCAAGCCTTATCCGCAGCTGTTTGAAGAGCAGATCACCCGTCCGCTGGGGATGAAAGACACCACCTTTACGCCTTCGCCGGATCAGTGCCGGCGCCTGATGATTCCCGAGAAAGGAGCCAGCCCGTGCAACAATACGCTGGCGGCTATCGGCAGCGGCGGCGTCTATTCCACGCCGGGCGATATGATGCGCTGGATGCAGCAGTTCCTCTCTTCCGATTTCTTCGCCCGTGGGCAGCAGGCGGACCGGATGCAAACGCTGATTTATCAACGCAGCCAGCTGACGAAGGTGATCGGTATGGACGTGCCGGGTAAAGCCGATGCGCTGGGCCTCGGCTGGGTCTACATGAAGCCGAAAAACGGCCAGCCGGGCATTATTCAGAAGACCGGCGGCGGCGGCGGCTTTATTACCTACATGGCGATGAACCCGCAGGCCAACGTCGGCGCCTTCGTGGTGGTCACCCGTTCTTCATTGACGCGTTTCAACAACATGAGCGACGGGATCAACGAGCTGGTCAGTGAATTAAGCGGCGTCCGCACCGGGATTGAGACCGCCAGCCAGTAACCTGTGGGGATGTTTTGCCGACGATTGATAAGGATCGTTTTGGCGAAACATCCCGCCGCCAATTGAGGTAAACTCACTTTTTTCATTTCACAAAATCAGGCAAACCATGACAGATTTAATCACTCGCCCACGCCGCCTGCGCAAGTCCGCTTCGCTACGTGCCATGTTTGAAGAGACAACACTGAGTTTGAACGACCTGGTGTTGCCGATCTTTGTTGAAGAAGAAATCGATGATTACACGGCCATTGAAGCCATGCCCGGCGTGATGCGTATTCCGGAAAAACACCTGGCGCGCGAAATCGAGCGCATTGCCAACGCCGGCATCCGTTCGGTGATGACCTTCGGCATTTCCCATCACACCGATGCCGTTGGCAGCGATACCTGGAACGAAAACGGCCTGGTGGCGCGCATGTCCCGCATCTGTAAAGAGGCGGTGCCGGAGATGATCGTCATGTCCGACACCTGTTTCTGCGAATACACCTCCCACGGCCACTGCGGCGTGCTGTGCGATCACGGCGTGGATAACGACAAAACTCTTGAGAATCTCGGCAAGCAGGCGGTGGTCGCCGCTGCCGCAGGCGCGGATTTTATCGCGCCTTCCGCCGCGATGGATGGCCAGGTGCAGGCTATTCGCCAGGCGCTGGACGCCGCCGGATTTACCGATACGGCGATTATGTCCTACTCCACCAAATTCGCTTCATCGTTCTATGGCCCGTTCCGCGAAGCCGCAGGTACCGCGCTGAAAGGCGATCGTAAAACCTATCAGATGAGCCCGATGAACCGCCGCGAAGCGATTCGTGAATCGCTGCTGGACGAAGCCCAGGGCGCCGACTGCCTGATGGTCAAACCGGCGGGTCCCTATCTTGATATCCTGCGCGATCTGCGCGAGCGCACCAACCTGCCGATCGGCGCGTACCAGGTGAGCGGTGAATACGCGATGATTAAGTTCGCCGCCCAGGCTGGCGCTATCGATGAAGAGAAAGTGGTGCTGGAAAGTCTCGGCGCAATCAAGCGCGCCGGCGCAGATCTGATCTTCAGCTATTTCGCCCTCGATCTGGCCGAAAAGAAAATCCTGCGTTAATTCGGCTATTACTGCCTCCCCAGTGGCGGCTGTACGACCGGGCTACAGGCTCACAGCTATCTGTGGGTTGGTAGCCCGGACAGGCGCAGCGCGCCGCCTCCGGGAAGTCATTTTAATAACGCTCGCCGCACAATAATTCCTTCACTTCCCCACCCCAATCAACAGGATACAAACTACGGCTTACATCGCGATGAAAGGTTGAATAGGGCCAATCCCGTACCTGCCTTACCCACCCGTGCTTAATCGGATTGATATAAATATAATCAACATGGCTTCGGTAATCCTTCTGGTTGCGAATGGCGTGTTCCCAATATCTCGGTTGCCACACGTTATGCGCGCCTGTTAAACCTGAAAAATGCTTTTTAATTGCTCTCCAGCGCGATGGAAAATCGCTGTCGTTGTCAGGTAAGGTCCAGATGCAATGAAGGTGTTCGGGGAGCACCACCCAGGCATCAATATGAAAAGGTTTCTGTTTGTGGACTATTGCCACCGCCTGTCGTAACGCATCAATATGCTGAACCAGAAATCGACTCTCTCTGTCGCGTAAATTGACGGTGAAAAACCAGCTCCCACCCTTGAGGTAATAACGACGATAATCGACCATCGGATGCTCCCTGCTGAAGATATTTGCCTGTTCCCCAGGTTAAAAGAGGGGGAGACCGAAAGGCAAGAAACCGGAGATCAATCTGGAAAAGCGCTCGCAACTTTTCACCTGTGGCCTTCCCGGAGGCGGCGCTGCGCGCCTGTCCGGGCTACCCGCTCCCGCCAATCCCAAATCTTCACTCAACTGTAATCTGAGCGACATCTGCGCCTTCTACTGTCTGGGCAGGACGGAGGAGGTGCCGCTATGTTTAGTCTCGACAATGTCATCGATGACCTGTGGCCTCAGGCAAAGCCAGCGCTCTGGCAGAAAAAGGTGCTGAAAAAGCTCCTGCATGAGGAAGAGTTTCAGCAGTTTGCCGCGCGTCATCATCACCTGAAAGGACTGGATACGGTCGAACAGGTGCTCGAACATCTTAATATCCGCTGCGCTATCCCGGCGCACGATCTCGAACAAATCCCCGAACATGGTCCGCTGGTCATCATCGCCAACCACCCCACCGGTACGCTTGACGGCCTGGCCCTGCTCTACGCGGTGTCCCGCGTGCGCCGCGACGTCAAAGTGGTCACCAACCGCATGCTGACTCACCTTGAACCGCTGAGCTCGCTGTTTATTCCGGTCGATAATATCAATGGCCGCACCGCCAAAGCGGCGTTGCAGCAGATGGACCAGCAGTTGCAAAACGGCGGCGTGCTGATTTTCTTCCCGGCCGGCGAAGTTTCACGCCTCACCCGGCGCGGTATTCGTGATAAAAAATGGCACTCCGGATTTATTAAGCTGGCGGCGAAATACCGCGCCCCGCTGCTGCCTGCGTGGATCCGCGCGCGCAACAGCGCACTGTTTTACGCCAGTACCCTGATGTCCGATAATCTGCCGTTACTGCTGCTGATGCAGCAAATGTTCCGTCGCCGCAACAGCAGCCTGCCGGTGAATATTGGTCAACAGATAGCCTGGTCAAACTGGTTCAATCCGCAAAGCTCTTCTCGGGAACTGACCGAGCGCTGCTATCGCCACCTGGAGCTACTCGGCAAAGGGCTGCCGGGTATATTCAAAACCGAAAGCGCTATCGCCCGTCCCGAAGACCGCGCCCTGCTCAAGCGCGAGCTGGGGAAGGCTGAAACGCTGGGACGCACGGCGGATGGTAAAGTCATCTATCTCTGGCAGCGCCGCGGCCAGGAAGATGCGCCGATACTGCGCGAGCTGGGCCGTCTGCGGGAAATCGCCTTTCGCGCGGTGGGGGAAGGCAGCGGCAAACGTCGCGACGTTGACGTTTATGACGACGACTATCTGCAGCTGATTCTGTGGGATGAGGAAGATCTTGAGATCGTCGGCGCTTACCGTTTTATGCCAACCGCAATACAGCTGGAAAAGCGCGGCCTGAACGGCATCTACAGCTACAGCCTGTTTCATTACGACGCGCGCATGGACGATATTCTGCAACACGGCATTGAACTGGGTCGCAGTTTTATCCAGCCGCGTTACTGGGGCCGCCGCGGGCTGGACTACCTGTGGTCCGGCATTGGCGCGTATCTGGCGCGCTATCCGCACTATCGCTATCTGTTCGGCCCGGTGTCGATTTCCGGCGGGTTGCCGCCGTCGGCGCGCGATCTGCTGGTGGCTTTTTATCGGCTGTGGTTCCCGGCGACGCATCCGCTGGCAGAGTCGCGGCGTCCTTATCCGGCCTCGCTGCCCGATGTTCTGGCCCAGTTTGGCGGAGAAGATTACAACGACGACCTGGCGCAGCTAAAGTCCCTGCTCGGCAACCTCGGTTGCGCGATCCCGCCGCTGTATAAGCAGTACTCGGAAGTCTGCGAGCCAGGCGGCGTGCAGTTTATCGATTTCGGCAGCGACCCGGATTTCAACAACTGCGTGGATGGGCTGGTGCTGGTAGATTTGACCTATCTGAAGGCCAACCGCTATCAGCGCTATATTGGGGTACATCTGGACGCGCAAAAATCGGCATAAAAGCCTTTTCCCGGAGGCGGCGCGTTGCGCCTGTCCGGGCTACACGCGCTACACGCGTACTATGCTGCGGTGCGTTTATCGTAGGTTGTTTCCCGGCTTATGGCACATTGCGCCTTAGCCGGGCTATAGAAATTAACCAGCCCGGTAATACGGCTTGTCCCCGAGAATCGTCGCCCGGTGCATAATGCGCCGCTGCGGCAGGTAATCGGCGTTGGCGTAGTGCTGGGTGACGCGGTTATCCCAAATCGCCACGTCGTTCGGCTGCCAGCGCCAGCGCACCTGAAAGTCCGGTTTAGTGACGTGAGCAAACAGGAAGCCGAGCAGCGCCTCGCTCTCTTTCTCCGTGACGTCAACGATGCGGGTGGTAAAGCCCTCATTGACAAACAGCGCCTGTTTACCGGTCACCGGATGGGTGCGCACTACCGGATGTAGCAGCGGCGGATTTTTCGCGACCGCCTCCAGCCAGCGCTGATGCTCCTCTTCGCTTTTACGATATTTATACTCCTGAAACGATTTGCGAAAATCATGCTCCGCGTGCAGGCCGCTTAACAGCTGGCGTAAAGGCCCGGAGAGCGCCTCATAGGCCGCAATGCCGCTGGTCCACAGGGTGTCGCCGCCGGTTGACGGCAGCTCTTTTGCCGCGAGGATCGCCCCGGCGGGCGGCGTCTCAATGAAGGTGACATCGGTGTGCCAGTTATCGTTATCCGGCGGGTTATCGTCGTGGGTATCAAGCACGATAATCTCATCGACGCCGGGCGCGTGCGGATAGACCGGATGAATATGCAGGTCGCCAAAGCGCAGGGCGAGATCCCGCTGCTGTTCGGGAGTGATATTCTGCTCGCGCAGGAACACCACCTGGTGACGCAGCACCGCGTGATACAGCTGCTCAAACTGGTTGTCGCTCAGCGGGCGGGTAATATCGACGCCGGATACCTGCGCGCCAATATACGGCCCCAGCGGGGTAATGCTTAAACGTTCGCTCATTGTACTTCTCCATGCCAGGGCGTCAGTCGACGCTGCAGCGCGCGCAGCCCCAGTTCCAGTAAAAAGGCGATGATGGCAATCACCGCGATCCCGGCCAGCACCACGTCGGTGGCGAGGAACTCACCGGCGGACTGCACCATAAAACCTAACCCGCGGGTGGCGGCAATCAGCTCCGCGGCCACTAGCGTCGACCAACCCACGCCGAGCCCAATGCGCAGGCCGGTGAGGATCTCCGGCAGCGCGCCGGGCAGGATCACCAGCCACAGCACCTGCGCCCGGCTGGCCCCTAAAGATTGCGCGGCGCGAATGCGCACCTGCTGGGCGCTCTTTACGCCCGCCAGCGCCGACATCGCCACCGGCGCGAATATCGCCAGGTAGATCAACAGGATCTTCGAGGTCTCGCCGATGCCGAACCAGATCACCATCAGCGGTAAATAGGCCAGCGGCGGCACCGGGCGATATAGCTCGATCAGCGGGTCGAGGATCCCGCGTACCGTGGGGCTCAGCCCCATGGCGATTCCGACCGGCACGCCGAGCAGTACCGCCGCCAGCAGCGCGATAACGATACGCGTCAGGCTCGCCGCCAGGTGCTGCCAGAGGGTGGCGTCCATAAAACCCTGCGGACCGGCAATAGTGATAAGTTTCTGCAATACCTGCCCCGGCGGCGGTAGAAACAGCGGGCTAATCAGCTGCAGGGCGGCAACGGCCCACCAGATAGCCAGCAGTACCGCCAGGGTCGCCGCGCTGAGAGTGAGCTGACGCGAGAACGGCCAGCGCCACTTCAGCCTACGCTGACGCGGTTTATCATTGATGACCACGCTCATGAGAAAGCCTCCCGTTGTTCAAATACCCGGCTGAGGACGTACTCGCGCTGTTCGATAAACCGCGGGTCCGATTTAATGCTGCGGCAGGATTCGCCGGCCACAAAGCGGCGGCCAAAATCGAGCGGCAGCCGTTCGAGCACCCGGCCCGGCCCCGGCGAAAGCAGTATCAGCTCGGTGGCCATAAACACCGCCTCTTCGATATCGTGGGTGATCAGCAGTACCTTCTTGCCGGTCTCATGCCACAGGCTGAGCAGCAGGGTTTGCATCTGCTCGCGGGTAAAGGCATCCAGCGCACCAAACGGCTCGTCGAGAAGCAGCAGCTGCGGATTGGCCGCCAGCGCGCGGGCAATGCCCACCCGCTGACGCTGGCCGCCGGAAAGCTGCCAGATAAAGCGCTTTTCCGCCCCTTCGAGGCCGACTTTTTTCAGCATCCGCGCGGCGGTTGCCCGGCGCTGCGTTTTGTCGACGCCCGCCAGCTGTAGCCCGAGCGCGACGTTATCCTGCACGTTGCGCCACGGCAGCAGCCCTTCATTCTGAAAGACCACGCCGCGATCGGCTCCCGGCCCTTCAACCCGCCTGCCTTCAAGAGTGATGCTGCCGTGCTGATAAGGCACGAATCCGGCAATCAGGTTCAGCAGCGTGGTTTTACCGCAGCCGGAAGGCCCGAGGACCACCAGCAGTTCACCGCTGTCCAGCGTCAGGTTGATATCCGCCAGCGCTGGTTTACCGCCGTAGTCGGCGGAAAGATGCGAGATTTGCAGCATCATGACCTCCTTTACTTCACAAAACGGTCGGTAACGTACTGGCTGTAGTCGCTTCCCGCTGCGGGGACTTTACCCTGCTCTTTCAGGAATTTAGCGGTGTCGATGATGGCTTTATTCACCGGCCCGTTCAGCTCCTGCGCCTGTTGGGCAGCGGTCAGATAGGTATTGCCTTTCACCAGCCCCGGCACGTCGGCTTCCGGTACGCCGCTCAGGCGCGCCAGCTTGCTGATGTTTTCCGGCTGCTTCAGCCACTCATCCGGGTTGGCGATATAGGGCTGCTGCGCGTCAATGGCGCTTTTGGCGAAGGCTTTGACAATATCAGGATGCTTTTCGGCAAAGTCTTTGCGTACCACCCACACGTCCAGCGTCGGCGCGCCCCACTCCCCCACCTGCGACGAGTCGGTGAGAACCGTGCCGTCTTTTTCCAGCGCGTTGACCGCCGGCGCCCAGACGTAGGCGCCGTCAATGTCGCCGCGCTGCCAGGCGGCAATAATCGCCGGCGGCTGCAGGTTGAGGATCTGCACCTGCCCCGGTTTAATCCCCCAGTGCTTCAGCGCCGACAGCAGGCTGTAGTGAGTCGTAGAAATAAATGGCACGGCGATGCGTTTGCCGATCAGGTCCTGCGGTTTGGTGATGCTCTTCTTCACTACCAGCGCTTCGGAGTTACCGAGCTTTGAGGCCAGCAGAAAGACTTCAATCGGCACCTGCTGGGTGGCGGCGACCGCCAGCGGGCTGGAGCCAAGGTTACCGATCTGCACGTCGCCGGAAGCCAGCGCCCGCACGATGCTCGCGCCGCTGTCAAACTTGCGCCAGTCGACGGTCGCCCCGCTCGCTTTGGCGAAGGTGTTGTCCGCCTGGGCGACTTTCGCCGGTTCGGCGGAGGTCTGATACGCCACGGTGACGTTCACCGCCTGGGCCTGGAATGCCGCCAGCGCCAGCGCGGCAATGAGTGTGATACGCGATGATAGTGCCATAGTGTCTGCTTCCCATAGTTGTTATGGGTGCAGTATTTCCGGCGCGATGCGTTTGATGAAGTAATTAAAAATTCTTGCTAAGAACAAAGCGTTTTTAGAAAAAAATCGGCAATGCTTATACACAAAATCATTCATGCTGCATCGAGGCGGCAAGGTTGTTCGTCCCCGGGAGCTGACATAAGTCAGTGATCGGGGCGGGCAAACGAAGCCAACAAAGAGGCAGCTTGAAGGATGAAGTGTATTGCGATTTTGTTACATTCATTGCATAACTGCGCCTGATTGATTGCCAGCGCAGCGGCGGCAGGCATCATAGAACCATGATGCGCTAAGAGAGAAGAAACATGATTCGAGTGGTGCTGGTCGATGACCATGTGGTGGTGCGTTCAGGCTTTGCGCAGTTACTCAGCCTCGAAGAGGATCTCGAGGTGGTTGGCCAGTTCAGCAGCGCGGCGGAAGCGTGGCCGGCATTATTGCGCGACGACGTCAACGTGGCGGTCATGGATATCGCCATGCCGGATGAGAACGGCATGAGCCTGCTAAAGCGCCTGCGCGCGCAAAAGCCGCAGTTTCGCGCCATTATTCTCAGCATTTACGACACCCCGGCCTTCGTGCAGAGCGCCCTTGATGCCGGCGCCAGCGGCTATCTGACCAAACGCTGCGGCCCGGAAGAGCTCGTGCAGGCGGTGCGTTCCGTCGGTATGGGTGGACACTACCTGTGCGCCGATGCCCTGCGGGCGCTGCGCGGCGTAGAGCAACCGGCGCAGGTGCTCGAGGTGCTCACCCCGCGTGAACGCGAAGTGTTTGATTTGCTCGTTAAAGGCGACAGCGTCAAGGAAATCGCCTTCAAGCTCGATCTCAGCCACAAGACGGTGCACGTTCATCGCGCCAACGTGCTGGGCAAACTGCAGTGCCACAGCACCATTGATCTCGTCCATTTCGCCCTCGACCACCAGCTGCTGGCGGGTCATTAATGTCGCGCAGCCTTCGCCACAGCGTCATCTCGCTGTTCATCGTGCTGGCCTGGGGAAGCGGCTGGCTGATGCTGTGGACGCTCGGGTTTTACCTGACCCATAACGGCCAGCAGGCGGCGCTGTTCCTGCCTCACGGCGTCTATCTGGCGCTGCTGATCCTGCTTTCGCGCCGCTACTGGCCCGCGCTGGTGCTGCCTCCCGTGCTGATGCTGTTCTGGCTGCACGGCGAACAGCTGCTGAACGGCTATATTCTGCTGGCCGCGCCGTTGATCGGCCTGCTTCCCGCCGGCATCGCCCAACAGTTCTGGCACCGCTTCCCCCTTTACTGGCAGCGGCTGACGCTGCTGCTGGCCACGGTCACCGCCAGCGCATTACTCAACACCGCCCTGCTCTCGCCGTTTGTGAAAAGTCCGGCGATGATGCTCGGTCTGGCCTCGTTTACCGGCGGGGTGCTGCTGACGCCGTTTGTCTATCTGATTTTTGAATTCCTGCGCCAGCAGCACCGCTACCACCTGCTGGGGCTGGATACCAATAATCCGCCGCTGCGCACCTCATTGATCATCTGGTGCAGCCTGTTCTTTATTATTGGCATCGGCACCCAAATGGTTCTGTCGCCGGAAATCGAGCGTCTGCTGTTAATTGTGGTGTTTCTGCCCAACGTGGTGATGGCGTGGAAGTTCGGCTGGCAGGGCGGCGTTCTCTCCGGTCTGCTGGGCAGCATGATGATCACCATCGCCCGTCAGGTTGGCGTCGGATTCAGCAACCTGGTGGAGCTGGAGATTTTTCTGGCGACCCAGGCGCTGCTCGGTATCGGGCTGGGGATTGCCATCAGTCGCCAGCAGCACCTGGCGCAAAACCTGCACCACTATCGCCAGCGGCTGGAGGCGGAGCTGGCGGCGCGGCGGGCGCTAACCGAAAAGCTGATCCATACCGAAGAGGATACGCGCAAAAGCCTGGCGCGCGAGCTGCACGACGAAATCGGCCAGAATATTACCGCCATTCAGATCCAGTCGCAGCTGGTGAAGCGAGCGCGCGATCCGGCGCAAACCCAGGCCGCCGCCAGCCAGATTAACGATCTCGCCCGGCGTATTCACCACTCTACCCGCCAGCTGCTGCGCCAGCTACGCCCCCCGGCCCTTGATGAACTGTCGTTTAAAGAGGCGCTGCACCATTTGCTCAATGAGTTTGCCTTTGCCGAGCGCGGTATCCGCTGCCGCTTTGACTACCGGCTCACCGCCACGCCGGAGAGCGAAACGGTACGTTTTACCCTCTATCGGCTGCTACAGGAGCTGCTTAACAACGTCTGTAAACACGCCGACGCCAGCGAGGTTGCCATTGCTCTGTATCAGCAGGGGACGCTGCTGCGCCTGGAGGTCAAGGACAACGGTATCGGTATCAGCCCCGACAAAATGGCCGGCTTCGGCATTCAGGGCATGCGTGAACGGGTCAGCGCCCTGGGCGGAGAGCTGACCCTGGAGTCGCAGCATGGGACGCGGGTAATTGTTAACTTGCCCACAAATTTGCAACAAACAGCCGGCTAACCAGGAAAAAGTCTTAGTCACTCCGGACTTTCTCTCATCCCCTTTCGATTTCACTTTCATATAGTCAGCAAAACGGAGACGGCGATGCGCTCAGCAACCGACATTAATCAACATTACCGGACGCTGCGTCCGCAGCTGCTGATGTACATGGTCATCGGATATGCGGCGTTTTACCTGACGCGCAAAAGCGTCAACTACGTATTGCCGGCGCTGCAAACGGATCTGGGTCTGGATAAAGGCGATATCGGCCTGCTGGGATCGCTGTTTTACCTGACCTACGGTCTGTCGAAGTTTACCGCCGGACTGTGGCACGACAGCCACGGGCAGCGCTGGTTTATGGGCGTGGGCCTGTTCGCCACCGGTCTGCTGAACGTGGTGTTCGCCTTCGGCGAATCGCTGACGCTGCTGCTGGCGGTCTGGACGCTGAACGGATTTTTTCAGGGCTGGGGCTGGCCTCCCTGCGCCCGCCTGCTGACCCACTGGTACTCGCGCAACGAACGCGGCTTCTGGTGGGGCTGCTGGAATATGTCGATCAATATCGGCGGAGCGATTATCCCGCTGATTAGCGCCTTTGCCGCCCACTGGTGGGGCTGGCAGGCGGCGATGCTGGCACCGGGAACGATCAGCATGGCATCAGGCATCTGGTTAACGCTGCACCTGAAAGGAACGCCCCGCGAAGAGGGATTGCCGTCAGTAGGCCGCTGGCGTAACGACCCGCTGGAGCTGCGCCAGGAGCAGCAAAGCCCGCCGATGGGGCTATGGCAGATGCTGCGCACCACGATGCTGAAGAATCCAATGATCTGGCTGCTGGGCGTCTCTTACGTGCTGGTCTATCTGATCCGCATCGCGCTCAACGACTGGGGCAACATCTGGCTGACGGAGAGCCACGGCGTCAATCTGCTCAGCGCCAACGCCACGGTGATGCTGTTTGAAGCGGGTGGTCTGCTCGGGGCGTTGTTCGCCGGATGGGGCTCGGATCTGCTGTTCAGCGGCCAGCGGGCGCCGATGATTTTACTGTTCACGCTGGGGTTGATGGTCTCCGTCGCCGCGCTTTGGCTGGCGCCGGTCCATCACTACGCGCTGCTGGCGGTGTGTTTCTTTACGGTGGGCTTCTTCGTTTTTGGCCCACAAATGCTGATTGGCCTCGCGGCGGTGGAGTGCGGACACAAAGCGGCGGCGGGTTCAATTACCGGATTTCTCGGCCTGTTCGCCTATCTGGGGGCAGCGCTGGCGGGCTGGCCTCTGTCGCTGGTCATTGAACGCTACGGCTGGTCGGGCATGTTCAGTTTACTCTCGGTCGCCGCAGTTCTGATGGGTTTATTGCTGATGCCGCTGCTGATGGCGAGCATTACTACCTCTGCTGCTCAAAGGATAAAATAATGAAAAAAACGCTGGTCACTACCCTGATTGCTTCCGGCATTGCGCTGGCGACGTTAAGCGGCGCGGCGCACGCCAAAGGTCGTCTGGTGGTCTATTGCAGCGCCACCAACGAAATGTGTGAGGCGGAAACCAAAGCCTTCGGCGAAAAATATGACGTAAAAACCTCATTTATTCGCAACGGTTCCGGCAGCACGCTGGCGAAGGTCGATGCCGAGAAGAAAAACCCGCAGGCGGATGTCTGGTACGGCGGCACCCTCGACCCGCAGTCCCAGGCCGGTGAAATGGGCCTGCTGCAGCCCTATAAATCGCCCAATCTTGCGCAGGTGATGGAGCAGTTCCGCGATCCGGCGAAGCTGAAAGGCAACTACTCCTCGGCGGTGTACGTTGGCATACTCGGCTTCGGCGTGAACACCCAGCGCCTGAAAGAGAAAAATCTGCCGGTGCCGAAATGCTGGAAAGATCTGACTAAACCGGAATATAAAGGCGAAATTCAGATTGCCGACCCGCAGAGTTCCGGCACCGCCTACACCGCGCTGGCGACCTTCGCCCAGCTGTGGGGGGACGATCAGGCTTTCGATTATCTCAAACAGCTTAACGCTAACGTCTCCCAGTACACGAAGTCCGGTATCGCCCCGGCCCGCAACGCCGCCCGCGGTGAAACGGCCATCGGCATCGGCTTCCTGCACGACTATTCGCTGGAAAAAGAACAGGGCGCGCCGCTGGAGCTGATCTCGCCGTGCGAAGGCACCGGCTATGAAATTGGCGGCGTCAGTATCCTGAAGGGCGCGCGCAACCTCGACAACGCCAAACTGTTTGTCGACTGGGTGCTGTCGAAAGATGCCCAGGAGCTGGCGTGGAAGAAAGGCAAGTCTTATCAGATCCTGACCAACACTACCGCCGACACCTCGCCGAACTCGCTGAAGCTCGACGACCTGAAGCTCATCAACTATGACATGGATAAATACGGCTCAACGGACGTGCGTAAAGCGCTAATCAATAAATGGGTTAGCGAAGTGAAGATGGGTAAATAAGCCCGCATTGCGTTCATTTGCCGGGTGGCGGCATCACTGCCCTACCCGGCCTACGACACCGGAAAACTTATGTCACACACACTTGCACTCCATCCCGTGAAAAAGCGGGATGCGATATTCCTTTGGGTTTTATTCGGCTGGCTGGCGTTTGCCCTGCTGCCGAGCTGGAGCCTGGATTACGGTCTGCTGGAGTCCACGAGCGATGAAATTCTCGCGGCCTACGGCTGGTCACAGTTCAATATCAGCTGGCTGTGGTATCTGTTACCGAGCCTGCTGCTGATTCGTCCCTTTCAGGAAGCCAGGCGGGAGCAGCGCAGCCGCCACTATCTCGATGCTGGCTGGGCGTTCTGCTGTATGGCGTTTATCGTCGTCAGCGCCACCGTGGAAGGCCGCGGATTAGGCTACGCCACCATCGTGCTGTTTGTCGCGCTGGGGGCCATCATGACCCTGGCGCTCACCCGCCTGGAATGGCTGGGGGGCGACCGCTTTGTCATTGGTTCGCTGGTCACCATCGTGGCGTTAATCGGCGTCTTTATCGTCTGGCCGAGCATCGCTATTTTCATCCCGATGTTCACTAACGACGCCGGCGAGTTTGCCCCGCTGGCGTTTATGGCCGTGCTGTCGCAGGCGCATATTGTCCAGGTGATCCTCAACTCCATCGCCCTGTCGATTGCGGTAGGCATCGGCTGCACTTTCTTTGGTCTGGTGCTGGCGATTTACACCACCCGTATCGCCCAGCGCAGCGCGATTATTGGCCGCATTTTCTCGATTCTGCCGATCGTCACCCCGCCGTTTGTCGTCGGTCTCGGCGTTACCCTGATGATGGGCCGTTCCGGCTACGTCACCGAACTGATGGTCGACTGGTTTGGCTTAACCAACACCAACTGGCTGTACGGATTTACCGGCATCTGGCTGGCGCAGGTGCTGGCGTTCACCCCGATGGCGTTTATGATCCTCGACGGCGCGATTAAGACCATTCATCCGTCGCTGGAGGAGGCGTCGTACACCCTGCGCGCCAGCCGCTGGCAGACCTTCAACGGCGTCTTCGTCCCGCTGCTGAAACCGGCGCTGGCGAACGCGTTTTTAATCGTCATCGTTCAGTCGCTGGCCGACTTCAGCAACCCGCTGGTGCTCGGCGGCAACTTCGACGTACTGGCGACGCAAATCTACTTCTATATCACCGGTTCGCAGCTCGATTATCAGGCCGCCAGTACTCTCGGCGCATTCCTGCTGCTGTTCTCGCTGCTGGTGTTCTGCATTCAGTATATGTGGATCGGCAAGCGCTCTTACGTCACGGTTTCCGGCAAGTCCTACCGTGGCGACGTGCAGCCGCTGCCGGTGACCCTGGTGTGGAGCGTGATCGCCATTCTGGCGGTGTGGATCGCCTTCAACGCCCTGCTCTACGGCAGTATTTTCTACGGCAGCTTTACCGTTAACTGGGGCGTGGACTACACCCTGACGCTGGATAACTTTATCAAGCTGTTCGGCCAGGGGATGAGCGACGGCGCCTGGCCTTCGCTGCTCGATACTCTGCTTTACGCCGGGATCGCCGCGCCCATCACCGCCGCTTTCGGCCTGCTGATCGCCTGGATCGTAGTGCGACAGCAGTTTAAAGGCAAAAAGACCATCGAGTTCACCACCATGCTGTGCTTCGCGGTGCCGGGCACCGTGGCGGGCGTCTCCTATATTCTCGCCTTTAACAGCGCGCCGGTGTACCTCACCGGAACGGCGGCGATTGTGATTATCTCGATGGTCATGCGTAACGTGCCGGTGGGCATTCGGGCAGGTATTGCCGGTTTAGGCCAGATCGACAAATCGCTGGACGAAGCGTCGCTCAGCCTGCGCGCGGGTTCCCTGCGCACCATTACGCATATCCTGCTGCCGCTGCTGCGCCCGGCGATCCTCTCGGCGCTGATCTACAGCTTTGTGCGCGCCATTACCACCGTCAGCGCCATTGTGTTCCTCGTGACGCCGGACACCCGCGTCGCTACCGCCTATATCCTCAACCGGGTGGAAGACGGCGAATACGGCGTGGCGATCGCCTACGGATCGATTCTGATCGTCGTGATGCTGGCGATTATTTTTATCTTTGACTGGCTGATCGGGGAAGCGCGTATCTCCCGGTCAAAAGCCAAAAACCAGGCGTAATGGAGCGCACTATGAGTCAGAAAAATTTTGTTGAGCTGCGCAACGTCACCAAGCGATTCGGCAGCAACACGGTTATCGACAATATCAATCTCACCATCCCCCAGGGACAAATGGTGACCCTGCTCGGCCCGTCCGGCTGCGGCAAGACCACCATTCTGCGCCTGGTCGCCGGGCTGGAAAAACCGAGCGAAGGACAGATTTTCATCGATGGCGAAGACGTTACTCATCGCTCCATTCAGCAGCGCGACATCTGTATGGTATTTCAGTCTTACGCCCTGTTTCCGCATATGTCGCTGGGGGACAACGTCGGCTACGGTCTGAAGATGCTCGGCGTGTCGCGCAGCGACGTGAAAGCGCGGGTGAAGGAGGCGCTGGCGATGGTGGATCTGGAAGGATTCGAAGATCGCTATGTCGATCAGATCTCCGGCGGTCAGCAGCAGCGCGTGGCGCTGGCGCGCGCCCTGATCCTCAAGCCAAAGGTGCTGCTGTTTGATGAGCCCTTAAGCAACCTCGACGCCAACCTGCGGCGCAGCATGCGCGATAAGATCCGCGAGTTACAGAAGCAGTTTGATATCACCTCGCTGTATGTGACCCACGATCAGAGCGAAGCCTTTGCGGTTTCCGATACCGTGCTGGTGATGAATAAGGGACATATCATGCAGATCGGCTCGCCGCAGGATCTTTACCGCCAGCCCGCATCGCGCTTTATGGCGAGCTTTATGGGCGATGCCAACCTGTTCCCGGCCGCCTTTAGCGAGGATTTTGTCGATATTTATGGCTATCGGCTGCCGAGGCCGCCGCATTTTGCCGCCCAGGGCGAGGGCAGCGTCGGCGTGCGCCCGGAGGCGATCACCCTGAGCGATCGCGGCGAGGAGAGCCAGCGCTGCACGATTCGCCACGTGGCCTATATGGGACCGCAGTACGAGGTGACGGTAGAGTGGCACGAGCAGGAAATTTTGCTGCAGGTGAACGCGACGCGGCTGCAGCCGGATGTCGGCGAGCACTATTATCTCGAAATCCACCCGTACGGGATGTTTGTGTTAGCGGATGCCAAGTGATTGATGCCGGGTAGCGCTTACGCTTACCCGGCCTACGATTCGTGCACGTTGTAGGCCGGGTAAGGCATCAGCCGCCACCCGGCGCAAACTCAACGCCGCGCGTTCAGTTCGGCAATATCCTTCGGCGTCGTGCGGCAGCAGCCGCCAATCAGCTTCGCCCCCGCCGCCAGCCACTGGGGTAAATATTCCGCCAGCGTTGCACAGGCTTCGCCGTGGCGATGCCAGGTCTTGGATACCGCGTCATAGTGCTCCCCGGAGTTAGGATAAACCACCAGCGGCAGCGCCGTCAGGCTATGCAGATGCGCCAGCGCGGCGGTGGTGTTTTCCAGCGCGATACAGTTAATGCCCAGCGCCACCACCTGCGGATAGTTTGCCAGCACGGCAACCACTTCCCGCAGCGGCGTGCCGTCGCTGAGATGCTGCGCATCGCGCAGGGTAAACGAGAACCATGCCCGCGCGCGCGGATAGGCAGTCAGCAGCTCCGCCAGCGCCTTCATCTCGGCGAAATTCGGCATCGTTTCACAGGCCAGCAGATCGGCCCCGGCGTCGAGCAGCGCTTCCACGCGCGGACGATGAAATGCCTGAAATTCCTCATCGCTGCGGACATAATCGCCGCGATACTCCGAGCCGTCCGCCAGGAAGGCGCCGTACGGCCCGACCGAACCGGCAACCAGCAACGCGCCCGCCTGCGGGTTTTCCGCCAGATACGCTTCCCGCGCCTTGCGGGCCAGCTCAACGCTTTTGCCGATCAGCGCTTTCGACTGCGCTTCATCAAGGCCGAGGGCAGCAAAACCTGCCGGAGTGGCCTGATAGCTGGCGGTGATCGCCACCTGCGCGCCGGCGCGGAAATAGTCGAGGTGAACTTCGCGGATAAGCTCCGGGTTGTCGACCAGCACTTTCGCCGACCACAGGCTGTCGGCAAGATTGCAGCCGCGCGCTTCCAGCTCCGTCGCCATCGCGCCGTCCAGCAGGATAAAGGGCTTTGCGTCAATGAGGGCGGTTAACGGATTATTCTGCGACATGTTGAGGCTCCTGGGTGAGTTTCCGTGAACGAGTCAGATAATACGCACCATAACACAGTGCCACGAACGGGATCCCGCACCACAGCGCAATCCTCTGACTCGGGTCAAACGCCAGACCCACGCAGGCTACCAGGCAAAGCACAAATCCCAGCACCGGCACCAGCGGATACCACGGCGCGCGATAGTGCAGTTCGCTTAGCGCCTTCCCCTGCTGCAGATGGCGACGGCGGAACATAAAGTGCGAGGCGCAGATGCTCAGCCATACCGCCACCACCGCAAAACCGGAAATCGCCGACAGCGCGACAAACACCGTATCCGGGGCCACGACGCTGGAGAAGAGCGCCAGCACGCCGCCGAGCATGCTGACCGAAATCGCCGTCAGCGGCACCCCGTTCCTGGTCAATTTGGTAAAACAGGACGGCAGCGTTTTTTCATTGGAGAGCGACCACAGCATCCGCCCGGAGGCGTAAAGGCCAGAGTTGGCCGCCGACAGAATCGCCGTCAGGATCACAAAGTTAAAGATATCCGCCGCGTAGGGAATACCGACCTTTTCGAACACCAGCACAAACGGGCTTTTCTCGACTCCCGCCTGCTGCATCGGGATCAGCGCCGCCAGCACGAAGACGGTGCCGATGAAAAAGATAATCAGCCGGGCGATGGTGGTACGAATGGCCACCGGAATGACTTTATGCGGATTCTCCGTTTCCCCCGCCGCGATGCCGATAAGCTCGGTGCCGGAGAAAGCGAAGTTAACCGCCACCATGGTCATCAGGATCGGCAGACCGCCGTGCGGGAACCAGCCTTCGGCGGTGATATTGCGCAGCCCCGGCGCCGGAGAGCCATCCTGCATCGGAATGATGCCAAAGATCGCCGCCCCGCCGAGAATAATAAAGGCGATAATGGTGACCACCTTCACCAGCGAGAACCAGAATTCACCTTCGGCAAAGAAGCGGGTGGAGATAACGTTGAGCGCGAAAATCACCGCGCAGAATACCACGCACCAGACCCATACCGGCACCTGCGGGAACCAGTACTGCATGCAGAATCCGGCGGCGGTGAAGCTTGAGCCAAGCGCGACGGTCCAGGTCAGCCAGTAGAGCCAGGCGACGGTATACCCGGTCGCCGGGCCGAGATAGCGCGCGGCGTAGACGTGAAACGCCCCGGTTTCCGGCATCGCCACCGAAAGTTCGCCCAGACACTGCATCACCAGCCAGACCACCAGCGCGCCAATCAGATAGGCCAGCAGCGTGCCCGCCGCTCCGGTGGTGGAGATGATATAGCCGGTATTAAAAAATAGCCCTGTGCCAATAACGCCACCCAGCGACAGCATGATCAGGTGGCGAGTCTTCATGGTGCGCTTAAGCTGCCCACCTTGTTGTTGTTGTGTTGTTTGCATTTGACCCCATGGGCGTATAGACATCTAAACATCCAGATAAGAGGTTCCTTATACCCCGCCTGTCGCCAAATTGCAAAGCCGCCGGGCCTGTCATCTATGCATTCGCCCAAATCATCATCGCCACTTATGGGCAGAATAACGACAAAAGAGAAACCGTGATCGCCGCCCTCATTAAATCAAAACATTGGTGCTAATTTTACAAAACAACAAACCAAAAAAGGATAATGCCATGATACCCCGCGCTTTGCCTCTGTGGGCCGCCGCTGCCGCCGTCGGCCTTCTACCGCTGCACGCCGCTCAGGCCGCGAGTTCCGTGAAGTTTCCCGATAAAGTCTGTGATATCACCCACTACGGCGCAGAAGGCCATCGGCTGCAAATCGCGCTCAACACCGATGCCATTCAAAAAGCGATTGATGACTGCGCCGCCGCCGGAGGGGGAACGGTGCTGGTGCCGAAAGGTAATTTCCTCACCAACCCGCTGTTTCTGAAGAATAATATTCAGCTTAAGCTGGAGAAAGACGCCACCCTGGTGGCCTCAACCGAAGTGGCTGCCTATCGCGGCGATGATAAAACGCGATACGCCGAAGCGGAAAACGGCTGGCTGCCGTTTATTAGCATCGCCGACGCGCAAAACGTGGCCATCGTCGGTGAAGGCACTATCGACGGCCAGGGCGCAGTGTGGTGGGAACGCTGGCGGGAAAATATCCGCGCCACCGGCAAGAAAGGCGGTACCGACCGGCCGCGGCTGATTTATATCACCCGCGCCAGCAACGTGCTTATCGACGGCGTGACCCTCACCCATTCACCCAGCTTCCACGTGGTCACCCGCTACGCGCACGATGTCGATATCAACGGCACGCGTATTCTTTCGCCGTGGCATGCGCCGAACACCGACGCCATCGATCCTATCGATAGCCAGAATATCCGTATTACCAACAACTATATCGACTGTAACGACGACCATATTGCCATCAAGGCGGAGAAAGCCGACCCGCGCTTCCCGGACGGCGTGGTGGATAACATCTATATCGCCAACAACACTCTGAAGCAGGGGCGCGGGATC
This sequence comes from Klebsiella sp. CN_Kp100, assembly GCF_040065315.1. Taxonomy (NCBI): domain Bacteria; kingdom Pseudomonadati; phylum Pseudomonadota; class Gammaproteobacteria; order Enterobacterales; family Enterobacteriaceae; genus Klebsiella; species Klebsiella sp. CN_Kp100. Next base: position 10,037 of record NZ_JBEAIJ010000046.1, on the reverse strand, counting down.
TCCATCGGCAGCGAGAGCGCAGGCGGCGTGAATAACGTGCTGGTGGAAAACAATACCTTCGAAGGTTCGATGTACGGCATTCGGATTAAAAGCCCGCGCGGCAAAGGCGGCGAGGTAAAAAATATCGTCTACAGCAATACCAGAATGCATAACGTTGAGGTGCCGCTGGTGTTCTCCGCCTATTACAAAGCCGCGCCGATTGTGCAGGCCGAGGTCGATAAGCTGTTGCAGGCAGGCGGCTTTACCCTCGGCGAGCAGATCTATCCGCCGGACAGCGACCCGAAACAGCCGTTCGATAAATACAAGACTCCGCACTTCAGTAACATCACCGTTGAGAATTTAACCTCCACCGGCGACAGCAAAGCGGCGGCCTATATTATCGGTACCCCGGAAGCGCCGCTCAGCGGTTTCCATTTTAGCAACGTCAATATTGAAGCCGACCGCGGCCTGCGCATTCGCAATGCCGAGCTGGAGAGTAAAGGACTTAACCTGCAGGTGAAAGCAGGTCCGGTAATTCAACAAGACGCTGGCGCCATCGTGCACCAGTAACGCCACATTTGCGGGCAGCTGCACCACGGCGACTCTTCCGCCGGGCGCGGTCTGCCCCTTTTTTGATCCTCGTTGGCGTAGAGCCTGGCCCAACAGGCGTAATCGTTGCAGACAGTTTGCACACGGACAGCGCGCAAGAACCGGAGCGTACACGTAGTACGTGAGGATGATTCGCTACGCTCCCCCTGCGGGCCGCCCTGGGCAGTGCTCAGACAACACTCTGTGAGTATTGTCTGAGCACTGCCCAGGGCCAAACTGGCAAATAAGATAGCCCTAATGGGATAGGTTCTTAAACCGCCGCGTTTATCGGTGGTATGCCCTGGCATTCTCTTTGCAACCCTCCCGATATCTTTATCTGGCGAGGCAACGAACATGACAGAGCAAACCACAACGCTTAAAAGAACGCTCGGCAGTTTCCGCTTATGGGGGATCGCCGTTGGGCTGGTTATTTCCGGGGAGTATTTTGGCTGGAGCTACGGCTGGTCCCAGGCCGGGACGCTGGGCTTTCTGATCGTCGCGCTGGCCATCGCCGCGATGTACTGCGCCTTTATTTTTAGCTTCACCGAGCTAACCACCGCCATTCCGCATGCGGGCGGACCTTTTGCCTACGCCTACCGCGCCTTTGGCCCCACCGGCGGGTTTATCGCCGGCTTCGCGACCCTGATTGAATTCGTCTTCGCCCCGCCCGCCATCGCTATGGCCATCGGCGCCTATCTGAACGTGCAGTTTCCGGCGCTCGACCCCAAATGGGTGGCCTGCGGCGCCTATATTATCTTTATGACGCTGAATATTCTCGGCGTGGGGATTGCCGCCACCTTTGAGCTGGTGGTGACGTTATTAGCGATTTTCGAACTGCTGGTGTTTATGGGCGTGGTCGCGCCGGGCTTCTCCTGGAGCCATTTTACCGCTAACGGCTGGGCGGGCGCAGAAAGCTTTAGCGGCCTGGCGCTGCCGGGCATGTTTGCCGCCATCCCGTTCGCGATCTGGTTCTTTCTGGCGATTGAAGGCGCATCGATGGCCGCCGAAGAAGCTAAAGATCCGCAACGCACTATTCCCCGGGCGCTGGGCGGCGGCATTCTGACCCTGACCGTACTGGCGATAGGCGTGATGGTCTTTGCCGGCGGCGTCGGCGACTGGCGAACCCTGGCCAATATCAACGACCCGCTACCGCAGGCGATGAAAATGGTGGTCGGCAACAGCAGCGGCTGGCTGCATATGCTGGTGTGGCTGGGGCTGTTTGGCCTGGTGGCCTCGTTCCACGGGATTATCATGGGCTACTCGCGGCAGATTTACTCTCTGGCGCGCGCGGGCTATCTCCCCGCCGGGCTGGCGACGCTGAACCGCCGCACCCGCACGCCGCATCTGGCGATCCTCGCCGGGGGCGTGGTCGGCATCGCCGCCATTTTCTCCGATTCGCTGATCACCATTAGCGGGATGCCGCTGACCGCCTGTATCGTCACGATGTCGGTATTTGGCGCTATTGTTATGTATATCACCTCGATGGCGGCGCTGTTTAAGCTGCGCCGCAGCGAGCCGAAGCTGATTCGACCGTTCCGCGCGCCGCTCTATCCGTGGGCGCCGGCCTTCGCGCTGGCCATGGCGGTGCTCTGCCTGGTGGCGATGGTCTGGTACAACACGCTGCTGGCGCTGATTTTCGCCGCCATGATGCTCGGCGGCTACCTGTGGTTTCGCAAGACCGCAGCGGCTCGCCAGCGCGCGGCGGTGGATCCGCAGCTGCGTACGGTCTCCTGAGGAGGCGACACATGTATAAAACCACGCTATCGGGCCAGGTATGGCGCTTTGAGAGCCTGAAAACCCTACTGGCGAAGGCCTCCCCTGCGCGTTCCGGCGACGCGCTGGCGGGCGTTATCGCCGGCTCCGCCGAAGAGCGGATGGCGGCAAAAATGGCGCTGGCGGAGGTTCCGCTCACCGAGATTCTCGATAATCCGCTGATTCCCTACGAGCAGGATGAGGTGACCCGGCTGATCCTCGATACCCACGACGCCCGGGGCTTCGCGGCGATTCGCCATCTTACGGTCGGCGATTTTCGCGACTGGCTGCTCGACGACGCCACCGATGAAGCGGCGCTGCGCCAGGTCGCCCGCGCGATAACCCCGGAGATGGCCGCCGCGGTCAGCAAGCTGATGCGCAATCAGGATCTGATCCTCGCCGCCAGCAAATGCCGGGTCGTCACCCGTTTTCGCAACACTATCGGCCTGCCGGGGCGCCTGAGCGTGCGCCTGCAGCCCAATCACCCGACCGATGACCTCAAAGGCATCGCCGCCAGCATGCTCGACGGCCTGCTGTATGGCGCAGGAGACGCGGTGATCGGCATCAATCCGGCCAGCGACAGCCTGCCGGTGCTGGCGCAGCTGAACCATATGCTTGACGATATCATTCAGCGCTTCGCCATTCCGACCCAGTCGTGCATTTTGACCCACGTCACCAACACCCTGCAGCTGATTGAGCGCGGCGCGCCGGTGGATCTGGTGTTCCAGTCGGTGGCCGGTACCGAAGCCGCCAACAGCGGTTTTGGCATTAATCTGGCGCTGCTGCAGGAAGCGCGGGAAGCGGCGCTTAGCCTGAACCGCGGCACGCTGGGCAACAACGTGATGTATTTTGAAACCGGCCAGGGCAGCGCTCTTTCCGCCAACGCCCACCACGGCGTTGATCAGCAGACCTGCGAAGCCCGGGCCTATGCCGTCGCCCGTCATTTTGAGCCGCTGCTGGTCAATACGGTGGTGGGCTTTATCGGCCCGGAGTATCTGTACGATGGTAAGCAGATTATCCGCGCCGGGCTGGAAGATCACTTCTGCGGCAAGCTGATGGGGCTGCCCATCGGCTGCGACGTTTGCTACACCAATCACGCCGAAGCGGATCAGGACGATATGGATACCCTGCTGACGCTGCTTTGCGCGGCCGGGCTGACCTTTTTGATCGGCGTACCGGGGGCAGACGATATTATGCTCAACTACCAAAGCACCTCGTTCCACGATGCCCTTTACGCCCGCCGACTGCTGGGTTTACAGCATGCGCCTGAGTTCGCCGACTGGCTGACGAAGATGCAGATTATTGACCGCCACGGCGCGCTGCGTCTGACCGATGCCCACCATCCGCTGCTTTCCGTCCTGCCGCAAGGAGAACCGGTATGAATCCTCCCGACGCCTGGAACCCGCTGCGTGAGTTTACCGATGCGCGGATTGCGCTGGGGCGCAGCGGCGCCAGCCTGCCGACCCGTGAAGTGCTGAATTTCGGCCTCGCCCACGCCCGGGCGCGCGATGCTATCCACCAACCTTTCGCCAGCGACCAGCTTGTTCAGCCGCTGGCGGAGCTGGGGCTGTCGACGCTGACCGTCCGCAGCGCCGCCAGCGATCGCCATGTCTATCTGAATCGCCCGGATCTGGGGCGACAGCTGAACAAAGAGAGCCGCGCCGACCTCGCCGCCAGCGGCGCGCGCCCCGCCGACCTGCTGCTGGTGATTGGCGACGGGCTGTCGTCGTACGCCGTGCAGCGCCAGGCAGTGCCGCTGATTCGCGCCCTGCTGCCCTATCTGAAAACCCTCGGCCTGAGCCTGGCCCCGGTGGTGCTGGCGCACCAGTCGCGGGTCGCGCTGGGCGATGATATAGGCGAAACGCTGAAGGCCAGAGCGGTGGCGATATTGATTGGCGAACGGCCCGGGCTCTCTTCGCCGGACAGCCTCGGAGTGTATTTAACCTGGCAGCCGCATCGTCAGCGGCTGGAGTCGGAGCGCAACTGTATTTCTAATATCCGTCCGGAAGGGCTGAGCTTTGATGCCGCCGCTTTTAAGCTGGCCTGGCTACTGGAGCAGGCCTTTTTGCGGCGGCTTACCGGAGTGCGCCTGAAAGACGAAAGCGATAATCCTGTACTGCATGGAAAAATAAAACCGTTGAGCCAGCTAAAATAATAAACCAGGCGGACAGCAGAATAGATTTTTAATATTACCGGGCGCACCTGGATATTATTTTCGGGTGCGCGCTGGCATTGCGGATTTTGCAGGCCGGGTAAGGCGTCAGCCGCCCCCGGCATAATGCGTTCACCGTACCCAAAACAGGGTTGTCATCAGCCTTATGCCCTTTCCTGCAGGTAATAAGAATATTGCATGAGTAAAAACGAAACGGACGTTGTAAGGTAAATCTGCATACCAAATATATCTCGTTATCTATTCAATATAACAGCCAATAATTCGCCGGATATCCAGGTGAATTATTTCTCAATGTTATGCAGTCATTGATGGTTAAAGATAAATAATCGACCGACGGTGAGGTAAAAATGAACAAGTTTTCCGGGAAAGCGTCTTTAACGGCCACGCTGGTTGCCGCGTGGGTCGGTGCCAGCAGCGCGCAGGCGGCTGAAATTAAAATTGGCGTGGTCTTGCCGCTGAGCGGCGCGCTGAGCGGCTACGGACAACCTTCGCAAAAAGGGCTGGATATCATCCAGAGCATTACGCCGACGTTAAAAAATGGCGACACCGTGAAGCTTATCGTGATTGACGATAAAAGCGACAAGGTCGAAGCCGCTAACGCCATGCAGCGCCTGGTCTCCAGCGATAAAGTCGACGCGGTGATCGGCGAAGTCACCTCCTCCAATACCCTGGCGATGACCAAAATCGCCGACGACAGTAAAACGCCGCTGGTCTCCTCAACCGCCACCAACGACCGCGTCACACGCAACCACCCTTACGTCAGTCGGGTCTGCTTCTCCGACAGCTTCCAGGGCGTGGTCGGCGCTAACCTCGCCTCGCGCGATCTGAAGGCTAAAACCGCCGCCATCGTCTTCGACAGCAGCAACGACTACTCCGTTGGCCTGGCGAAAGCCTTCCGCACGCAGTTCCTGAAAAACGGCGGCACCATTCCTATCGAAGTTCAGGCTCCCGGCGGCAGCAAAGACTTTAAGGCCCAGCTGGCCAGCGTGAAGGCGAAGAACGTCGACATGATCTATATGCCTATCTACTACACCGAAGGGGCGCTGATCGCCGTACAGGCGAAGCAGCTGGGGCTGAGCAAGCCGGTGGTCGGCGGCGACGGGCTGGCGGCGGATCAGGTCTTTTTTGACGTCGGCAAAGACGCGGTCAACGGCTATATGACCACCGACTACTACTCGCCGAACGCCAAAGAGCAAACGCCGGCGGGCGAGGTGTTTATCAAAGCCTGGGAAGCCAAATACCAGCAGCCGACCCATACCTGGGGCGCGATGGCGGCGGACGCCTATAACGTCATTATCAACGCCATGAACCAGTGCAGCGACCCGCGCGACCGGGTTTGCGTTAACGAAAAAATTCGCGCTACTAAGGACTTCCAGGGCGTAACCGGTACGCTGACGTTACAAAACGGCGACGCTATCCGCAGCGCGGTCATCAACGAAGTGAAGGATGGCAAGCTGGCGTTTCGTACCGTGGTTAATCCTTAACCCCGTCATACTTCAAGTTGCATGTGCGCTGGCTGTGTTACTCGGCTCATCCATGAGCATCGCCCCTACGGGGCCAGCGCAAGCGCTGTTCAAAACGGTTAACCGTTTTGTCCTGCAACTCGAATTATTTAGGGAAAATAAGAGAGATATCAGATGGATGGTGCCATTTTTCTCCAGCAAGTGGTCAATGGAATGAGCCTTGGGGGCATGTACGCCCTGATTGCCATCGGTTATACGATGGTTTATGGGGTGCTGCGCCTGATCAACTTCGCCCATGCGGACGTGATGATGGTCGGGGCGTTTACCACCCTGTTTTTGTTTTCTTCCATTGGACTACCCTTCGGGGTAGCCGTTTTCCTGACCCTCGCGCTGTGCGGCCTGTTCGGCATGCTGATCGACCGGGTGGCCTATCGCCCGCTGCGTCAGGCATCAAAAATCTCGATGCTGATCACCGCCATCGGCGTCAGCTTCTTCCTCGAAAACCTGTTCAACGTGCTGTTTGGCGGCAGCTCGCGCTTCTTTTCCGCACCGGAATTTTTCAACAACACTCGCGCCTTTGGTGACGTGATTATCACCAACGTGGCGTGGATCGTGCCGCTGATCACCGTCCTGCTGCTGCTGGCGATCCTCTGGCTGCTGTACCGCACCCGCTACGGGATGGCGATCCGCGCGGTGGCCTTCGACGTTAATACCGTCCGCCTGATGGGCATCGACGCCAACCGCATTATCTCGCTGGTGTTCGCCCTCGGCAGCAGCCTCGCGGCGCTGGGCGGGGTGTTCTACTCCATCAGCTACCCGACTATCGACCCGCTGATGGGCGTGCTGATCGGCCTGAAGGCCTTCGCCGCCGCGGTGCTCGGCGGAATCGGCAGCGTCACCGGCGCGGTGCTCGGCGGCTTTATTCTCGGCTTTACCGAGGTGGTGGCGGTCGCCCTGTTTCCCGAGCTGGGCGGCTACAAAGACGCCTTTGCCTTTATGTTCTTGATTCTGGTCCTCTTATTCCGCCCGGTTGGCATTATGGGCGATGAACGTCTGGAAAGGAGCCGTTTCTGATGCTCAACGCTACGACTACCGCCGGGGCGCAGCTGCGCAACCTGGTCATTATTGCTCTCTGCGTCGCGCTGCTGGCCGGGATCAACGTCGTCTTCAACGACTACATTATTCGCGTCATCAGCACCATTTTCGTCTTTATGATCCTCGCAGTCAGCTATAACCTGATCAACGGCGTGACCGGCCAGCTGTCGCTGGAGCCCAACGGCTTTGTGGCGGTCGGCGCTTACGTCACCGCCCTGCTGATCCTCCCCAGCGACAGCAAGCTGGATATGTTTGAGATGGCCGCGCCCAGCCCGTGGATCCTCGTGCTGCACGCCGGATTCCTGCCCGCACTGCTCATTAGCGGCCTGTGCGCGGCGGCGCTGGCGGTTTGCCTTGCCCTGCCGGTCTTCCGCGTGCGCGGCGACTACCTGGCGATTGTGACCCTCGGCTTCGGCTTTATCATTAAAATCCTCGCTATCAACAATCCGCAGATCACCAACGGCGCGATTGGCCTCAACGATATTCCGCAGCAGCCGCATCTGCTGTTCTGGTGCGGGCTGTTCGCCCTGCTGGCGACCGGGATGATTCTGCAGCTGGTGTGGTCGAAGTACGGGCGAATGATGAAAGCGGTGCGCGACGACGAAGACGCCGCTATCGCCATGGGCGTGAACACGTTTCGCATTAAAACCTGCGCCTTCGCCACCAGCGCCTTCTTCGAAGGGATCGGCGGCGGCCTGCTGGCCTCGCTGCTGACCACCATCTCGCCGGGACTGTTCGACTTTATGCTTACCTTCCAGCTGCTGATTATTATCGTGCTCGGCGGCCTGGGCAGCACCACCGGCGCGCTGCTCGGCACCATACTGGTGGTCGGCAGCGGCGAGTGGCTGCGCTTTCTCGACCAGCCGCTCCAGTTCTTCGGTCACGATCTCGGCGCGTATCCGGGCCTGCGGATGGTGGTGTTCTCGCTGCTGCTGCTGATCATCATGCTGTTCGCCCGCGAAGGTCTGCTGGGCAAAAAAGAGATTTGGCAGGTGGGCAAAAGGAGACGCGGCGATGGCGCAAAATAAGGTCATTTTACAGGTGCAGGACGTGACCATGCAGTTCGGTGGCCTGCGGGCTATCGACAGCGTCAGTTTCCACGTCGACGAGGCGGAAATTTTTGGCCTGATTGGCCCCAACGGCGCGGGCAAAACCACGATGTTCAACGTCATCACCGCCAACTATAAACCGACCAGCGGCAGCGTGACCCTCGCGGGAAAGTCGCTGAAGGGGCTGAAGCCGAACCGGGTGGTTAACGCCGGGATCGCCCGCACCTTTCAGAATATCCGCCTGTTCAACTCGATGACGGTACTGGAAAACGTGATGGTTGGCCTCGACAGCGCCAGCCGCTATTCGCTGCTGGAAGCGGCGCTGCATATCGGCCGCTACTATCCCGCCGAGCGGGCGGCAAAGGCCAAAGCGATGGCGATTCTGGACGATATCGGTATCGCCCATTTCGCCGACGTGCAGGCCACCAACCTTAGCTACGGCAACCAGCGCAAGGTGGAGATCGCCCGCGCGCTGGCGACCTCGCCAAAATTACTGCTGCTCGACGAACCCGCCGCCGGGATGAACCCGAAGGAGACGGAAGATCTGGCAGACCTGATCTTCCGCATGCGTAACGACTATCAGCTCAGCGTACTGCTGATCGAGCACGATATGCCGTTCGTCAACAAGCTGTGCGAGCGGGTGATGGTGCTGGAGTACGGCAAGCCGCTGTTTAGCGGCCTGATGTCGGAAGCCATTGAGGATCCGGGCGTGATTTCCGCTTACCTGGGGGACGTTCGTTATGCTTAGCGCGCGCGAATTAAACGTGTTTTACGGCGTGATTCAGGGACTAAAAGGCGTTGATATTGATATTTACGACCGGGAGATCGTTACCCTTATCGGCAGCAACGGCGCGGGGAAAACCTCAACCCTCAACGGCATCGTCAACCTGGTGCGCTCCACGGGGCGGGTCAATTTTCTCAACGAGGATATCTCCCGCAGCCAGACGCATCAGATTGTGCGTAAGGGGCTGGCGCTGGTACCCGAAGGACGGCGCATCTTCACCAACCTGACCATCGAAGAAAATCTGCGCATGGGGGCCTACAATAATCTCGCCGGCTTTACCCGCCTGCGCGATCGCATGTACAGCCTGTTTCCCCGCCTCAAGGAGCGGCGTGCTCAGATGGCGGGCACCATGAGCGGCGGCGAGCAGCAGATGCTGGCTATCGCCAGAGCGCTGATGAGCGAACCGGTACTGCTGATGCTCGATGAGCCAAGTCTCGGGCTGGCGCCGAAAATTGTCGGGGAGCTGTTCGCCACGATTAGGCAGCTGCGGGAGGAGAATATTACCGTGCTGCTGGTGGAGCAAAACGCCACGGCGGCGTTGACCATCGCCGATCGCGCGTATGTGCTGGAGAATGGGAAGATTATGCTCTCGGGTCCTGCGCAGGAGGTGCTGGCGAATCCGGAAATCAAGCGGATGTATCTGGGGGGATAAAGCTGTTCAGGGCTGCGGCTTCGCTTCCTGCGTCGCCGCAACCGCAAACAGCCTCGCGCTACACAAAGCACACCTCGTTCCAGTAGGCTTCACGCGTCCTGCGCCGCTCAGTATGTTTTATCATGGCGAAACCACCTTGTTTCAACGTTGCCGAGCTCAATTCCGTAGAGACTGGCGACCGGTAATATTGCCTCCATGATGCGTTGGGTATCCTGCTGCCCGGCTTCACCGTCAGATAAAGAAGCCAGCCAGCCCGTTATGCGTTGCCACAGCGCCACTTTCATTTTCTCCTCCGTCAGGAAGCATTTTTGCCTGGGTCTATTTCAACCACAGTTGACGGCGAGCGGGAAATATCAATTCCGGATTAGTAATGCTGTGGGATGCATATTGGGGCCTTTCCCGGATTGCGACGTAAACGTCTTATCCGGGCTACTTTTCCTCGGTTTGGTAGCCCGGACAGGCGCGTCAAGCGCCGCCTCCGGGAGAGTTTCATACAGCAGCG
>NZ_JBEAIJ010000045.1:0-93939 GCF_040065315.1 Klebsiella sp. CN_Kp100 | reverse complement strand
AACCAGGGAATGCCGGTATCAAAAACCGGTGCCTTACCGCTTGGCGATACCCCAATACCGTCGCGGTGAACCGCAAACATCGAAAATATGGCTGGGGTACCTGGATTCGAACCAGGGAATGCCGGTATCAAAAACCGGTGCCTTACCGCTTGGCGATACCCCAATACCGTCGCGGTGAACCGCAAACATCGAAAATATGGCTGGGGTACCTGGATTCGAACCAGGGAATGCCGGTATCAAAAACCGGTGCCTTACCGCTTGGCGATACCCCAACAAAAAACTTTTACTTACAACGCGAACAAGTAAATGGTGCGGGAGGCGAGACTTGAACTCGCACACCTTGCGGCGCCAGAACCTAAATCTGGTGCGTCTACCAATTTCGCCACTCCCGCAAAAAAGATGGTGGCTACGACGGGATTCGAACCTGTGACCCCATCATTATGAGTGATGTGCTCTAACCAGCTGAGCTACGTAGCCATATTTTTTTTCGCGTTACCTTATCGGCGTTGCGGGGCGCATTATGCGTATTGAGCTTTGAAGCGTCAACCTCTTTTTCATTGAAAATGGGCTGAAAGTAACTGTTTGGTTAGGTTGCGAACAGCGTGGCGCAATAATCGGCAATTATTGGTTATTTATCGTTTTTAGCGGCTTAAATAAGGCTCAAAGTAAAAACGGACTCCGAAGAGTCCGTTTGGCAAAAAACGAGGCTTAGTAGGCCGACTGGTGTACGCCCACCGCGCGTCCGGACGGATCGTTCATTTTTTTGAAAGATTCATCCCACTCGATCGCTTTTGCGGAGGAGCAGGCGACGGACGGGCCGCCAGGCACGCATTCTGCGGCGCTCGGTACCGGGAAGAGCTCTTCAAAGATCTCACGATACAGATAGGCTTCTTTCGACGATGGCGTGTTGTACGGGAAGCGGAAGCTGGCCGTTTCCAACTGCTGATCGGAAATTTGTTCAGCGGCCACCTCTTTTAAGGTGTCGATCCAGCTGTAACCGACGCCGTCAGAGAACTGCTCTTTCTGCCGCCAGGCGACGCTTGCTGGCAGATAAGATTCAAAACATTCGCGCAGAATATGTTTTTCCATTTTACCGTTGCCGCACATTTTATCCTGCGGGTTGATACGCATTGCCACATCAAGGAACTTCTTATCGAGGAACGGCACGCGGGCTTCAACGCCCCAGGCGGACATCGCCTTGTTCGCACGGGCGCAGTCGAACATGTGCAGCGCCTGCAGTTTGCGTACCGTCTCTTCGTGCAGCTCTTTGGCGTTTGGCGCTTTATGGAAATAGAGATAGCCGCCGAACACTTCATCAGAACCCTCGCCGGAGAGCACCATTTTGATGCCCATCGCTTTGATTTTACGCGACATCAGATACATCGGCGTCGAAGCGCGGATGGTGGTGACATCGTAAGTTTCAATGTGATAGATAACATCGCGAATCGCGTCCAGCCCTTCCTGGACCGTAAAGTGGATCTCGTGATGCACGGTACCCAGATGGTTAGCCACTTCCTGCGCGGCTTTCAGATCGGGGGCGCCTTCCAGCCCAACGGCGAAAGAGTGCAGCTGCGGCCACCAGGCTTCGGATTTTTCCTGATCCTCGACGCGGCGGGCGGCAAATTTCTTGGTGATAGCGGAAATTACCGATGAGTCCAGGCCGCCGGAGAGCAGTACGCCGTACGGAACATCGGACATCAGGTGGCTTTTCACCGACTCTTCCAGCGCCTGACGCAGTTCGTTTTTGTCCGTGACGTTGTCTTTCACCGCGTCATAGTCGAACCAGTCGCGCTGATAGTACTGGCGAATTTCGCCATCTTTGCTCCACAGGTAGCTGCCTGCCGGGAACTCTTTAATCGTGCGGCAGACCGGTACCAGCGCTTTCATTTCCGAAGCGACGTAGAAGTTGCCGTGTTCGTCGTGGCCCATATACAGCGGGATAATCCCGATGTGGTCGCGACCAATCAGGTACGCGTCTTTTTCACTGTCGTAGAGCGCGAAAGCAAACATTCCCTGCAGATCGTCGAGGAAGTCCGGACCTTTTTCCTGATACAGCGCGAGGATGACTTCGCAGTCGGAACCGGTCTGGAAGGCATAGCGATCGCCGTATTCCGCGCGCAGCGCCTGGTGGTTGTAGATTTCCCCGTTGACGGCGAGCGCGTGCGTTTTTGCGGCATTATACAGCGGCTGTGCGCCGGCGTTCACGTCAACGATTGACAGGCGTTCATGCGCCAGAATGGCTTTATCGCAGGCATAGATGCCGGACCAGTCCGGACCGCGGTGGCGCATCAGGCGGGAGAGTTCCAGTGCCTTTTTACGCAGCTCGCCTGCGTCAGTTTTAATATCCAGTACGCCAAAAATCGAACACATAGCCTTCTCCGTTACCCTGTCTTATTTGATGTTGTGCAGGCTTCGTCTCGTTGCGAAGCCCTGGTGCGTGCTTAAGAAAATGCCGCAAAGGGGCGGAGGGCGCAAGGGTTTTACGGCTGGAAAAGGAAATAATGCAATGACGATTGCTGGATAGTGAAAAAAGAGCATGTTTTAAGCACTTTCATTGAATGATATCTAATAATGAGGGTTTTTTATTAGATGAAGGGCTTTTTTGGGGCTTTAAAAGAGAAAAACCACGTCCTGAGACGTGGTTTTATTCAGAAAATATCAATTTCCGCAACGGAAGGGTAAATCCATGAGGGGCGGAACGGCATGCTGTCGATATCATCGAGCGTGGCAACGCCCGAAAGCACCAGGATAGTTTCCAGACCGGCCTGGAAGCCCGCCAGAATATCCGTGCGCAGATTATCGCCGACGATAACCGTTTGTTCCGAATGCGCCTGCATTTTATTCAGCGCGGAGCGGATGATCCACGGGCTTGGTTTACCGACATAGAACGGCTTACGCCCGGAGATTTTCTCGATGCCGGCGCACAGCGCGCCGCAGGCCGGATAGTAGCCGCGGCCGTGCGTATCCGGGTTAGTGGCGATAAAGCGCGCGCCGTTGGCAACAAAAAACGCCGCTTTATGCATCATCTCCCAGTTAAAGGATCGGGTCTCACCGACGATAACGAAATCAGGATTGACGTCAGTGATGGTAAAGCCGGCTTTGTACAGTTCGTGAATCAGCGCGCCTTCGCCGACCACATAGGCTTTTTTACCTTCCTGACGGCGCAGAAAATCCGCCGTGGCCATCGCTGAGGTATAAAAGGCGGTATCAGGGACATCAATTCCGGCGGTCGCAAAGCGGTTCGCCAGGTCCTGGCCGGTCTGCGAAGGGTAGTTAGTCAGCATCACCAGCGGCATCTCTTTTTCGAGAATGCGCTTGATGAATTCGGCGGCGCCCGGTACGGCCACATTGTCGTGCATCAGCACGCCGTCAATATCACAAATTACGTTTTGAATGGTCATGGACTGTCCGACATCGTTAAAGAAAGGCGAAACTATAAAGCGGCTTTAGCTTTCCAGCAAACGCTGGAGCAGGATCCCGTTAAGCATCGCGCGCTTGACCAGAGCAAAAGCGCCGATGGCAGAACGATGATCGAGCGTAGAACGGACCACCGGCAGATTTTTACGGAATGCCTTCAGCGCCTGGGTGTTAATGCAGCCTTCAATAGCCGGCAACAGCACTTTTTCCGCTTCGACGATCTCACCGGCAATCACCACTTTTTGCGGATTAAACAGGTTAATGGCGATGGCGATAGTTTTACCCAGATGACGGCCAACGTGCTCGATCACCTCGCAGGCCAGCGCATCGCCTTTATTCGCGGCTTTACAGATCGTTTTGATCGTACAGTCATCGAGGGAGATTTTGCTCTGATAACCCTGTTCCAGCAGATGACGAACGCGATGTTCAATTGCCGCGTTGGCGGCGACGGTCTCCAGACAACCGAAGTTACCGCAGTGGCAGCGCTCGCCTAAGGGGTCGACCTGAATATGGCCGATTTCGCCGACGTTACCGTTACGGCCAATAAAAATCCGCCCGTTGGAGATGATCCCCGCGCCGGTTCCGCGGTGTACGCGCACCAGAATGGAGTCTTCGCAGTCGTGGCTCGCACCGAAGTAGTGCTCCGCCAGCGCGAGGCTACGGATATCGTGACCGACAAAACAGGTGACCTTAAACTTTTTTTCCAGCGCTTCGACCAGACCCCAGTTTTCAACCTGGATGTGCGGCATGTAGCGAATGACGCCGCTTTCCGGATCGACCAGTCCCGGCAGGATCACCGAGATGGCGATCAGTTCGCGGATTTTACGCTGGCAGCGCTCCATAAAGGCGGCAATGATATTTAGCAGCGCGTGTTCCAGGGTTTCCTGGGTTCTTTCCGGCAGCGGGTAGTGCTCTTCTTCAAGCGTTTTGCTGCTCAAATCATAGAGCGTCAGGGTGGCGTCATAGCGGCCCAGGCGTACGCCGATGGCGTGGAAGCTGCGGGTTTCAGCAACGATGGAGATAGCGCGGCGGCCCCCGGTGGAGGCCTGCTGATCGACTTCTTTGATCAGCCCGCGTTCAATAAGCTGACGCGTAATTTTCGTTACGCTGGCAGGGGCAAGCTGGCTTTGTTCCGCAATCTGGATACGCGAGATGGGGCCGTGCTGATCGATGAGCCGATAAACGGCCGCGCTGTTCAGCTGTTTTACGAGATCGACGTTACCAATTTGAGCCTGTCCGCCTGCTGTCATACTTTACTTACTCAGTGACGACCTCGTTACCATTAACGATGGTCTTGGTGATTTTATAGTCGCGGGTAAATGCGGTCAGGTTAGCGACCATCCCCGGGGCAATGCAGCCCAACTGTTTGTCTACGCCAATCGCACGGGAAGGGTAGAGCGTTGCCATACGTAACGCTTCGTCCAGCGCGATGCCGCAATGCTCAACGAGGTTACGCACCCCTTCAATCATGGTCAATGAAGACCCGCTGAGGGTACCGTTCTCATCTACGCACAGGCCGTTCCGGTAGTATATTGTTTTACCAGCAAAAATGAACTGCTCAATATTGGCGCCTGCCGGAGCCGTTGCATCAGTAACGAGACACAGCTTATCGCCTTTCAGGCGTTTAGCGAGGCGAACGTTAGCGTAATCGACGTGCATACCATCGACGATAATACCGCAGTAGACATCCGGCTCGTCGAAAATCGCGCCGGCGAGACCCGGTTCGCGGCCGGTGATATACGGCATGGCGTTAAACAGATGGGTAGCGAAAGTGATGCCGGAGCGGAAGCCGACTTTTGCTTCTTTGAGCGTCGCGTTGGAGTGACCGGCGGAAACGATGATGCCTGCCGCGACCAGTTTACGGATCACTTCTGGTTCCACGCGTTCCGGCGCCAGGGTGATTTTGGTGATGACATCCGCGTTTTGACACAGGAAATCGACCAGCGCGGCATCCGGCTTACGTACGTAGTCCGGATTGTGGGTGCCTTTTTTAACAATATTCAGCCACGGGCCTTCAAGATGCAGACCCAGCGCCTGGTGAGGATGTTTTTGCAGGTATTCACGCATCACGCGCACGCCCTGCTTCATCAGATCATCGCTGGCGGTAATCAGGGTGGGCAAATAGCTGGTGCAGCCGGAGCGTTCATTGGCTTTCTGCATAATTTCCAGCGTTTCAACGGTCACCGCGTCCGCCGTGTCGTTAAACTGCACGCCGCCGCAGCCGTTAAGCTGGACGTCGATAAAACCGGGGGCAAGGATTGCACCATCAACCGAGCGCTGTTCGATACCGGTTGGCAGCTCTGTTTGAGGACAGATACGTTCGATAAGGCCATTGGCGATAACAATCGCATGGTCATCCAGAATTTCATGACCGGTATAAATCCGGCCTTGGGTTAATGCATACATTACGACCCCCGGTTATCAAAAATGATTGTCCCGCGGGGGCAGCCGCGGGACGAGACTACATTACAGACCTTTGATGTTTTCAGCTTCTAATTCGTTGAAATATTTCAGGGTCTTAACTTTTAGTTCCATGGTGGACGGCTCATCGCAGACCACAACGGCTTTCGGATGCAGCTGCAGACAGGTAATAGTCCACATATGGTTAACGTTGCCTTCAACCGCCGCCTGCAGCGCCAGCGCTTTCTGATGGCCCAGTACCAGAATCATCACTTCTTCCGCGTCCAGCAGGGTCCCCACGCCAACGGTCAGCGCGTACTTCGGCACCTGATCAACGTCGCCGTCGAAGAAGCGGGAGTTCGCTACGCGAGTATCGTGGGTCAGGGTTTTAATACGCGTGCGTGAAGCCAGAGAAGAGGCTGGTTCGTTAAAAGCGATGTGACCATCGTTACCCACGCCGCCCATAAACAGGTGGATTTTACCGTAAGAACGAATTTTTTCTTCATAACGACGGCATTCTGCATCAATATCCGGCGCGTTACCATTCAGCAGATTAATATTTTCCGCCGGGATATCAACGTGATCAAAGAAGTTGCGGTGCATAAAGCTATGATAGCTTTCCGGGTGATCTTTCGGCAGACCAACGTACTCATCCATGTTGAAGGTCACAACATGCTTAAAACTAACCTGGCCTGCTTTGTGCATCTCAACCAGCGCTTTATAAGCGGTCAGAGGCGTACCGCCGGTAGGCAGACCGAGGACAAACGGACGGTCTGCAGTCGGTTTGAACGCGTTGATGCGGTTAACGATATGCCGGGCAGCCCATTTACCGACTTGTTCAGCAGTTACCAGGGGGATCAGTCTCATTGTTCACCTCAATAGTTAAATTAGAACCTGGCGGATTGGCGCCAGCATACTAGTAAGAGTATTGCAGTTACTGCGCCGACCGGGGTCAATCCGTGTTGATTTTTTGAATGATAAAATAAGTTTTCGTTGTTAGCCAGTCAAAGGCGGAGGTGAATACGATATTTGGTGACTATTGTCACAAAAAATAGCCATTTAATTTGCGAGACGAATTAATTTTTCAGACACTTTGCAGGTAAGTTAAAAATTTAACCAGGTTACACAATAATAAAGTGGCTTTAATGAGCCTCAACGGGGTCTCATAGGGGGAATAAGATGAATATTTTAGGTTTTTTCCAGCGACTCGGTAGGGCGTTACAGCTCCCTATCGCAGTGCTGCCGGTCGCGGCGCTGCTGCTGCGATTCGGGCAACCCGATCTGCTTAACATTTCGTTTATCGCGCAGGCGGGCGGGGCAATCTTTGATAACCTGGCGCTGATTTTCGCTATCGGTGTTGCATCCAGCTGGTCGAAAGACAGCGCCGGTGCCGCAGCGCTGGCGGGGGCGGTAGGTTACTTCGTATTGACTAAAGCGATGGTCACCATCAACCCGGCCATCAACATGGGCGTCCTGGCAGGTATCATTACCGGTCTGGTCGGCGGCGCCGTGTATAACCGCTGGTCGGGCATTAAACTGCCTGACTTCCTGAGCTTCTTCGGCGGCAAACGCTTTGTGCCGATCGCAACCGGCTTCTTCTGTCTGGTACTGGCAGCCATCTTCGGCTACGTCTGGCCGCCGGTGCAGAACGCCATCCATGCTGGTGGTGAATGGATTGTCGGCGCGGGCGCGCTCGGCTCCGGTATCTTTGGTTTCATCAACCGTCTGCTGATCCCGACGGGTCTGCACCAGGTGCTGAACACCATCGCCTGGTTCCAGATTGGTGAGTTCACTAACGCTGCTGGCGCGGTATTCCACGGTGATATCAACCGCTTCTATGCCGGTGACGGCACCGCGGGGATGTTCATGTCCGGCTTCTTCCCGATCATGATGTTCGGTCTGCCGGGCGCGGCGCTGGCGATGTACTTCGCGGCGCCTAAAGAGCGTCGTCCTATGGTCGGCGGTATGCTGCTGTCGGTTGCCATCACCGCATTCCTGACCGGTGTGACTGAGCCGCTGGAATTCCTGTTCATGTTCCTGGCGCCGCTGCTGTATCTCCTGCACGCTATCCTGACCGGCATCAGCCTGTTCGTTGCGACGGCGCTGGGTATCCATGCGGGCTTCTCTTTCTCTGCAGGCGCTATCGACTATGTTCTGATGTACAGCCTGCCGGCAGCCAGCAAGAACGTCTGGATGCTGATTGTGATGGGTGTTGTCTTCTTCGTTATCTACTTCCTGCTGTTCAGCGCGGTAATCCGCATGTTCAATCTGAAAACGCCGGGTCGTGAAGATAAAGTGGATGATGTGGTCACTGAAGAAGCCAACAGCAATACCGAAGAGGGCTTAACCCAGCTGGCGACCAACTACATTGCGGCGGTTGGCGGTACCGATAACCTGAAAGCGATCGATGCCTGCATTACCCGCCTGCGCCTGACCGTTGCGGACTCCGCGCTGGTAAACGATGCGGCCTGTAAGCGCCTCGGTGCTTCCGGTGTGGTTAAACTGAACAAGCAGACCATCCAGGTTATCGTCGGTGCGAAAGCCGAATCCGTCGGTGATGAAATGAAGAAAGTGGTTGCCCGCGGCCCGGTTGCCGCAGCAGCAGCGACTTCAAACAGCGCGCCCGCAGCCGCTCCGGCCGCTAAACCGCAGGCCGTCGCTAACGCGAAAACCGTCGAAGCGCTGGTTTCGCCGATTACTGGCGACATTGTGGCCCTGGAGCAGGTGCCGGATGAAGCCTTCGCCAGCAAAGCTGTCGGCGACGGCGTGGCGGTGAAACCGACCGATAAGATTGTTGTTGCGCCGGCAGCGGGCACCGTAGTGAAGATTTTCAACACTAACCATGCTTTCTGTCTGGAGACGGAAAACGGCGCGGAAATCGTCGTCCATATGGGTATCGATACCGTTGCGCTTAACGGCCAGGGCTTTAAACGCCTGGTGGAAGAGGGCGCGGAAGTGAAAGCGGGTCAGCCGATTCTGGAACTGGATCTTGAGTTCCTGAACGCTAACGCACGTTCGATGATTAGCCCGGTCGTATGCAGCAACAGCGACGACTACAGCGCGCTGGTTATCCAGGCAACCGGCAAGGTTGTAGCGGGCCAGACGCCGTTGTACGAAATTAAAGGCAAATAAGACTCCTGAGTGGCGTTTATGCCTCGGCGGCGCAGCGAAACCTGCGCCGCTTTTTTTTACCGCAAACAACCCCATAATCTCCTTCTGATACGTATTTTGCGTAACTAATAGTTGTCTCTACGCCCTGCTTGTAAGATCATGTGCCGTTATACGTTGTTTACGCTTTGAGGAACCCACGATGAGTGAGGCAGAAGCCCGCCCGACTAACTTTATTCGTCAGATCATTGATGAAGATCTGGCTACTGGTAAGCACACCACCGTTCATACCCGTTTTCCACCGGAACCGAACGGCTATCTGCACATTGGCCACGCAAAATCCATTTGCCTGAACTTTGGTATCGCTCAGGATTACCAGGGCCAATGCAACCTGCGTTTCGATGACACCAACCCGGTGAAAGAAGATATCGAATACGTTGAGTCGATTAAAAACGACGTGCAGTGGTTAGGTTTCCACTGGTCCGGGGATGTTTGCTACTCGTCTGATTATTTCGATCAGCTGCACCAGTATGCGGTTGAATTAATCAATAAAGGCCTGGCCTACGTTGATGAACTGTCAGCAGATGAGATCCGTGAGTACCGCGGCACCCTGAAAGAGCCGGGTAAAAATAGCCCGTATCGCGATCGCAGCGTGGAAGAGAACCTGGCGCTGTTTGAAAAAATGCGTAGCGGTGGATTTGCCGAGGGTAAAGCCTGCCTGCGCGCGAAAATCGATATGGCTTCGCCGTTTATCGTGATGCGCGATCCGGTACTGTACCGTATTAAGTTTGCCGATCACCATCAGACCGGAAGCAAGTGGTGCATCTACCCGATGTACGACTTTACCCACTGCATCAGCGATGCGCTGGAAGGAATTACCCACTCTCTGTGTACTCTCGAGTTTCAGGATAACCGCCGCCTGTACGATTGGGTGCTGGATAACATCAGCATTCCCGTGCATCCGCGTCAGTATGAATTCTCGCGCCTCAACCTTGAATACACCGTGATGTCCAAGCGTAAGTTGAATCAGCTCGTGACGGAAAAACACGTCGAAGGCTGGGATGACCCGCGTATGCCGACCATTTCCGGCCTGCGCCGTCGCGGCTATACCGCAGAGTCTATCCGCGAGTTCTGCAAACGCATCGGCGTGACCAAGCAGGACAACACTATCGAAATCGCTGCCCTGGAATCCTGCATCCGCGAAGATTTGAACGAAAATGCTCCGCGTGCCATGGCCGTTATCGACCCGGTTAAGCTGGTGATCGAAAACTATCCGCAGGGCGGCAGCGAAATCGTCACTATGCCGAATCATCCCAATAAACCGGAGATGGGCAGCCGCGAGGTGCCGTTCAGCGGCGAAATCTGGATCGATCGCGCCGATTTCCGCGAGGAAGCGAACAAGCAGTACAAGCGTCTGGTGCTGGGCAAAGAAGTTCGCCTGCGCAATGCTTACGTCATCAAAGCGGAGCGCGTGGAGAAAGATGCGGAAGGCAATATCACCACGATTTTCTGTACCTATGATGCCGACACCCTGAGCAAAGATCCGGCCGACGGCCGCAAGGTGAAGGGCGTGATTCACTGGGTGAGCGCGGCGCACGCGCTGCCGGTCGAAATCCGTCTGTACGATCGCCTGTTCAGCGTACCGAACCCGGGCGCGGCGGAGGATTTCCTCTCGGTGATGAACCCGGAATCGCTGGTTATCAAACAGGGTTTTGCCGAGCCAAGCCTGGCGCAGGCGCAGCCGGAAAAAGCGTATCAGTTCGAGCGCGAAGGGTATTTCTGCCTGGATAGCCGCTATGCAACCGCAACCAATCTGGTGTTTAACCGCACCGTCGGTCTGCGCGATACATGGGCAAAAGCCGGCGCGTAATTCTCCGCCGCGAATGACAACGCCGCTTACAGCGGCGTTTTTTTTATTCAGAATCAGAGAATTAAAATCTCATATTTTCGCGATGCGAATTAATCTTGTTTACAGATTGTAATAAACGCGATTTTTAACCCTTTCTCTTTATCCCCTGGAAATATGTAATCGCTTCCATTTCTCTTAATTTTGTCAGTTTTTGCAAGTACTTCCCCCGCTAAATGTGTGACTTCTAAGACTGAAACAAAAAGACATAAATTATGTGCGCTTTGTCATAATCTTCATCTTTGGTCGGCGAAAGAGATTGATAATTCGCGTCACGAAAAATAGTCTATACCCAGTGGTTATGCGAATTTTTACCGCACCACTTTTAAAGTATTTTTATTTTATTTTTTGCGTGTTGCCCCTGGTAACCGCACTTTTAAAACGTCAAAGAGGATATGCATATGCGTACGTTTAGTGGCAAACGTAGTACGCTGGCGCTGGCTATTGCCGGTGTCACAGCCCTGTCAGGATTTGCAATGGTGCCGGATGCAAAAGCAGAAGGGTTCATTGATGATTCAACGTTAACCGGCGGCATCTATTACTGGCAACGTGAACGCGACCGTAAAGATGTGACCGACGGCGACAAATATAAAACTAACCTGTCGCACTCTACCTGGAACGCCAACCTCGACTTCCAGTCCGGCTACGCCGCCGATATGTTCGGCATTGACGTTGCTGCCTTTACCGCCATCGAAATGGGCGAAAGCAGCGAGAGCGGTCACCCGAACGAAATCGCTTTCTCCTCGCGCAATAAAACCTACGACGAAGACTATTCCGGCGATAAGAGCGGGATCAGCCTGTATAAAGCTGCCGCAAAATTTAAATTTGGTCCGGCGTGGGCGCGCGCGGGCTATATTCAGCCAACCGGCCAAACGCTGCTGGCTCCGCACTGGAGCTTTATGCCCGGCACCTATCAGGGCGCGGAAGCCGGCGCTAATTTTGACTATGGCGACGCGGGCGCGCTGAGTTTCTCCTATATGTGGACGAACGAGTATAAAGCGCCGTGGCATATTGAGATGGATGAGTTTTACCAGAACGATAAGAAAACCAAGGTGGATTACCTTCACTCTCTCGGCGCCAAATATGATTTTAAAAACGACCTGGTGCTGGAAGCAGCATTTGGTCAGGCCCAGGGTTACATCGACCAGTATTTTGCCAAAGCCAGCTATAAATTTGATGTTGCAGGCACGCCGTTAACCACCAGCTATCAGTTCTACGGCACCCGCGATAAAGTCAGCAACGGCGGGGCTAACGATATTTATGACGGCACCGCGTGGCTGCAGGCATTGACCTTTGGCTATAAGGTGGCCGACGTGCTGGACCTGCGTCTGGAAGGAACCTGGGTTAAAGCTGACGGCCAGCAGGGCTACTTCCTGCAGCGTATGACGCCAACCTACGCCTCTTCTAACGGTCGGCTGGATATCTGGTGGGATAACCGCTCGGACTTCAACGCCAACGGTGAAAAAGCGGTGTTCTTCGGCGCGATGTATGACATGAAGAACTGGAACATGCCGGGGTGGGCCTTTGGCGCATCCTATGTCTATGCCTGGGATGCGAAGCCGGGCAGAATGTCCTCGCCAGATGCTTACTACAACCCGGATAAACGCCTGGAAGAGTCCGCCTATAGCCTGGACGCCATGTATACCGTTCAGGAAGGGCGCGCGAAGGGCACGCTGTTCAAACTCCACTTTACGCAATACGACAACCACTCCGATATCCCGAGCTGGAGCGGCGGTTACGGCAACATCTTCCAGGATGAGCGCGACGTGAAGTTCATGGTTATCGCACCGTTCACCATTTTCTGATGCCTGAGCGGCGGGCGTGAGCCTGCCGCAATATCCCGAGGTTATTTATGAAGAAGTTACTGCTTGTCGCCATTATGGCAACAGGTCTGGTTGCCTGTACGCAGTCGCCAGCGCCGAAAGAAGACTCAAAGTTGAGAGACGCCTACAGCGCCTGCATTACTAGCGCGGAGGGGAACCCGGATAAGGTTGAAGCCTGTCAGAGCGTACTGAACGTGCTTAAGCAGGAGAAACAGCACCAGCAGTTCGCCACCCAGGAAAGCGTGCGGGTGCTGGACTATCAACAGTGTATCCAGGCGCGCAAAACCGGTAACGATCAGGCCGTGCAGGCGCGCTGCGACCAGCTCTGGAAAGAGATCCGTAGCAACAATACGCCCCGTTAATCCAGGCGGAGACGGGCAAAGCGGGCGGAGCGTAAACTCCGCCCGCGGCTATTTTAGCGGGGTATTTCTGCTGGCTGATAGCTGCGGCTCAGGCGAGTAAAGAGCATGGCGGTTGCGGCAAGTCCGCATAGCGCAGCGCACATCAGCCACCAGCCCGGCGAGCTTTTATCCCCGGTGATCTCGACCAGCGCGGTGGAAATAGCCGGCGTCAGGCCGCCAAAGATAGCGGTGGCGAGGCTAAAGGCTAACGAAAAGCCCACGGTGCGGACGTAGACCGGCATCACTTCGGTCAGCGCCGCGACCATCGCGCCGTTATACATACCGAAGAAAAACGAGAACCAGAGCAGGACCAGCGTCATACGGGTAAAATCCGGCGCGGCGGTGAGCCAGTGCATCACCGGCCAGGTGGTAAACAGCGCCAGCAGGGTGATGCCCATCAGCACCGGACGACGGCCTATTCTGTCAGAAATTGCCCCGCCAATCGGTAACCAGATAAAGTTAGAGATACCGACCAGCATGGTGACCAGCAGGCTATCGCGAGCGCTCAGATGCAGCACGGCTCTCCCGTAGGTTGGGGTATAAACGGTAATAAAGTAAAAAGTGGTCGTGGTCATCGCCACCAGTAAGGTGCCCGCCGAGATGATGCGCCAGTTTTTTACAATCGTGCTCAGGATTTCTCGGGTATCAGGACGATGTTTACGCTGCAGGAAAGCTTCGGTTTCCTGTAGCGAACGCCGCAGTACAAAAATCAGCGGAATGATCAGACAACCAATAAAGAAGGGGATACGCCAGCCCCATTCGGCGATCTCATCATGGCCAAGCGTTTCGTTCAGCGCGTAGCCAATCAGCGCCGCGACCACGATAGCCACCTGCTGGCTGGCGGATTGCCAGCTGGTATAGAACCCCTTTTTCCCCGGGGTGGCGATTTCCGACAGGTAGACCGACACGCCGCCGAGCTCTACGCCCGCCGAGAATCCCTGCAGCAGACGGCCGACTAATACCAGAATGGGGGCGAGAACGCCGATGGCGTGATAGCCGGGGACCAGTGCTATCAGCAGTGTCCCGCAGCCCATAATCGCCAGCGTCACCATCAGCCCTTTACGCCGCCCGATTCTGTCGATATAGGCCCCCAGCACTATCGCCCCGATAGGGCGCATCAGGAAGCCCGAACCAAACACGGCGAAGGTGAGCATTAACGCCGCAAACTCACTTTCCGCCGGAAAGAACGTTCTGGCGATGTAGGTGGCGTAAAAACCGAACAGAAAAAAGTCGAATTGCTCGAGAAAATTACCGCTGGTCACGCGGAGAATAGCGCCGAAGGTACCGGTGCGCGATGATGATTGCGTCATAGGGGTTGCTCTCCATTGTCTTTATCTTGTTTTTATAGAGGTAAGAGGAGCGGACTAGTCGCCTGCGACTGCCGCCTGTTTTCCGCGCCGTTTCTCAATTGCCCACTTGAGTAACGCCGCACAGCGATAAAATCCGTGGGCAAATTTTCCGTATGGCAGGGTTAAAAACAGCGCCATCACAACGCCGAGATGAATGGCGAGCAGGACGCCCATCCACGAGGTATCGCGCCCTGCCAGCAGGGCCAGTCCGGTCAGGCTGGTTAAAAACAGCAGCAGAATAAAGCCGCGATCCATCGGTTTTTGCCGCGCATCGCCGTGCAGCGGCGAGCGGCGCAGGTTTAGCCATAGCAAACCCGCCGGGCCGACCAGCAGGCCGATACCGCCGAGCGTGCCCAGTACAACCGGTACGCTGAAGAACGGGTAGGGGGCTTCCCAGCCGGCGATATAGTGATAACCCGTAGCCACCACGGTGGCGGCGAAACAGAGCAGAAAACCGTAGAAGGTAAAGTGATGGAAACGGCGGCGCATCAGGGTAAACGCGTCATCAGCCTCGTTGCAGCCTTTACCGTGCCCGCCGTCGAGATACTTCAGCGTGAGCGCATTATGCGAGGCTGTAGCGATGTCGATAGCCTGAGGCTGACCCGGTGAAATCTCGCGCCAGAAGCGGATCACCCCGCTCATCAGTAACCCTATGGCCAGAATGAAGACCGAGCCAAACATCCAGGCCAGCAGGTTATGGGGAAATATCCGGTAAAAATCGCCGGCCAGCGGTGGATGAAGCAGCGAGCCATTGAGCCCCATCGCCAATAGCAAAAAGAGGATCAAACCGGCGACCAGCGCCAGCACCGTGGTCACGCCGGCCCGACGGTAAAGGCTGCTGAAAGCCGCGGGTTGGGCATAGTGCTGATAGGTTTCCAGGCGGACTTCCGCCATCGCTTTCGGGACATTAATGGCAAACTCGTGCGGCAGAGCATACTGGCAGGCATGCAGGCAGGCGCCGCAGTTGTGGCACAGGTTGGCCAGGTAGTTAATATCCGCTTTACCAAAAGCCAGGCGCTGAGTCATGGCCGGAAACACGGCGCAAAACCCTTCGCAATAGCGGCAGGCGTTACAGACCTGCATCACCCGTTCAACTTCCGCTTCCGGCTCGGTGATGATCTGCGCGTCGATAATCAACTTTTCAAGCGACTTCATGATGTATCTCCTGCTGTGCCGCACGGGCGGCCTGCTGGCCGGCAATGCGGCCGAACGTCGTACCAATCGACATGCCTACGCCGGCGGTATAGCCTTTGCCCAACACGTTGCCGGCCATCATTTCGCCAGCAACGAACAGGTTACGGCTGGGTTTGCCCGCAAAATGGACGGCGGCGCATTCATTGACGTACAGTCCGAGGTAGGTGAAAGTGATCCCCGGGCGCAAGGCGTAACCGTAGTAAGGCGGCGAATCGATGGGCCGCGCCCAGTGGGTTTTCGGTGGGGTCAGGCCTGATGTTGCGCAGTTATCAAGGCAGGTATGATCGAACTGGCCCGGCACGCAGGCGGCGTTATAGTGCGCGATGGTTTGCGCCAGACGCGCCGCGTCCAGCCCCAGCTGGCGAGCCAGTTCTTCGATAGTATTGGCCTGGGCGCCGGGAAAAACCGGCGGCATAAAGTGACCGATCGCTTTGCTGTCGATAATTGAATAGCCGATTTGTCCCGGCTGGTGGGCGACCAGCCGCCCCCAGATGGCATAACGTTTGGGCCAGAAATCTTCCCCTTCATCATAAAAGCGCTCGGCGTCGCGGTTTACGACCACGCCCAGCGATACGCAGTCCACGCGGGTGCAGATCCCGCCATCATAGAGCGGTGCCCGGGCGTCTATGGCGACGCAGTGTGACTGCGAGGGATCGCCGATAACGTCAGCCCCGGCGTCGATCATATATTTCAGCAGCACGCCCTGGTTAAAGCGGGTTCCGCGGATGAGAAAGTTATCGGCTGGCCATTCGCCGCGATCGTTCTGTCCCCACGCTTCGCGCAGCCACTCGCGGTTAGACTCAAAGCCGCCGGCGGCGAGGACGCAGGTTTTTGCGGCAATCCTTTCTTCACCCGCCAGCGCGGCGACGAATTCGCCGTTATATAATTCGAGCGCCTGGACCGGGGTGTTGTAGCAGATCTGTACACCCATCTGCTCCGCGCTGCGGTAATAAGCATTTATAAGAGCCTTGCCGCCGCCCATGAAAAAGGCGTTGGTGCGGGCGACGTGCAGTGCGCCGGAGAGCGGCGGCTGAAAGTTAACTCCGTGCTGGCGCATCCAGTCCCGGCACTGTGATGAGGTACGGATCACCAGCCGCGCCAGCGCTTCGTTGGTATTACCCTCGGTGACGCGCAGCAGATCCTGCCAGTACTCTTCTTCCGGATAGCTGTCGACCAGCACATCCTGCGGAGCATCGTGCATACAGCGAAGGTTCCGCGTGTGCTGAGAGTTTCCGCCGCGCCATTCTTTCGGTGCGGCCTCCAGCAGCAGCACGGACGCGCCGGATTCCCGGGCGGTCAAGGCGGCGCATAGCGCAGCGTTGCCGCCGCCAATCACCAGTACATCCACCATTTTTGGCTCCATTACGGTTTGCTTTATTGTTAAATTTGTAATGGAAATGTATGCTCTCAGGGCAGCAGGACGCTATGGCGTATTGCTAAAGAGGGGTTTAGTGTGCGTAAAGGCTGGCGCCAGGCCAGCGGCCAGATTCGACCAGCTGACGCATGACTTTTGCCAGTATGACTCGCGCAGCGAGACCCGATGGGGTCAGTTCATCATCGGAAAGACTGACGAGAAAATTAGGCCGACTGAGTATCGGATTGTTGATGCCGATCACTCTCAGGGGCTCGCCGTCGAGATGAGAAATCGCTGCTCCCGGCTGCAAAGTGGCGCCGAGGCCGTCGCGCACGGCGCGCATTAGCAGGGCCAGACCGTCGATTTCAGCGACCACATCGACATTAAGCGCATGCTCCTGGCACATCGCCTCCAGCCTGCCGCGCAGCCCATGCCCCAGGCTTGGCATAATCAGCGGGACAGCGGACATCTGGTCCGGCGAGATGCTATCGTCGGGAAGGGGAGCCAGTACCTTATGGGTGCCAATCAGAAACAGACGCTCTTCAAGAATCGGCCTGGCGCTCCAGCGCACAAGCTTCTCCTTCTGGAACACGATCGCTAAATCGAGCTGACGGGTGTTGATCATGCGTTCAAGGTTGCCGGAGAGACTTTCTACCAGATGCAGGCGGACGTCGGCATAGCTTTCGCGCATCGCGTTAATAAAGGGTACGCCGAGCACAGAGGCGGTGCTGGGGGCCATGCCGACGCTGACGTGGCCAGATAGCCGCGCCTCGCGCGCAGCAAGAACCGCATCATCAGCGTGACGCAGCGCCAGCTGCGCCTGTGAATAGAAGGCGAGGCCAGCGCTGGTGGGCATTACGCCGCGAGACGTCCGTTGTAGTAGGCGAATGGCGAGTTCATTTTCCAGGCGCGCCATTTGTTGGCTAAGCGCGGAGACGCCGATATTCAGGTCAAGCGCGGCGCGGCCCATACTGCCGGTTTCAATAATGCGCACAAAATAGCGTAGCTGGCGAAGCTCCATAAGCACTCCGTATAAAGCAGGATGCACCGACAGTAAACGTATTCAGGCGCGAGAGGAAGAGGCGGCAGATGGCGGGCAAAAAAAAGCCAACCCGCAGGCTGGCTTTGGCTGATAAACGATGCGGTGATTATTTCTCTACCGCGTCGTGGGCATGTTCATCTTCGCGGCAGTCGCCTTCTGCACAGTGGCCGTACAGGTACAGACTGTGGTTGGTGAGGCGAATACCGTGTCTGGCGGCAATCTCACGCTGGCGCGCTTCGATGGAATCATCGCTAAACTCGATCACTTTGCCGCAGTCCAGGCAAATCAGATGATCGTGATGGTGCTGCTGCGTCAGTTCAAAAACGGATTTACCGCCTTCGAAATTATGACGGGTGACGATACCGGCGTCGTCAAACTGGTTCAGTACGCGGTAGACGGTGGCCAGGCCAATCTCTTCACCCATATCAATCAGGCGTTTGTATAAGTCTTCCGCACTGACATGATGGTTATCCGGTCCTTGCAGCACTTCCAGGATTTTTAATCTCGGAAGCGTCACTTTCAGGCCAGCTTTCTTTAATGCGGTATTGTTGTCAGTCATGCGGAATCTGTCCTGTTGCTAAACGATCTACTTCCATCAGCGGAAGTAATACAGAGAATCACCCGATGTAATGCGTCTCATTATAGAACTGCCATGGTGAAATGAAAACTGCAAGCATCGGGCCTTGTATGCTGTCAAAAACGAGGCACTCGCTACAAAGTGCTTCACGTGACCCCGTTAAATCAGAGGACATTGTACAGATATGTGATTAAAAGTTAAAAACTTGTAGCTATAACTTTGATTGCTTTTATCTATCAATTCGGCGAAATATGGTGATTACGCCGTTAGACTCAGGCATTCTTGATTTCTTCGAGGTGCAGCTCCTCGGAAATCTGTTTTACCCATTTTTCGACGCGTTCGTTAGTCAGTTCAGGCTGACGGTCTTCGTCGATAGCCAGACCCACAAAATGATCGTCATCGGCCAGGCCTTTAGAGGCTTCAAAATGGTAGCCAGCGGTCGGCCAATGGCCAACGATAGTTGCGCCGCGCGGTTCGATGATATCGCGAATGGTGCCCAGCGCATCGCAGAAGTATTCAGCATAGTCTTCCTGGTCGCCGCAGCCAAAGAGGGCTACCAGTTTGCCATTAAAATCGATCTCTTCCAGCGTCGGGAAGAAATCGTCCCAATCGCACTGGGCTTCACCGTAGTACCAGGTTGGGATGCCGAGCAGCAGGATATCGTGAGCTTCCAGATCCTCTTTGCTGCTTTTGGCAATGTCGTGAACATCAGCAACATCTTTACCAAGCTGCTTTTGAATCATTTTTGCAATATTTTCGGTGTTGCCGGTGTCGCTGCCAAAAAAGATGCCGATGATTGCCATGAGTAAAATAACCTCTTGAAACTTAATGATGTGGTAGTGGCGTAATGCCCGCAGATAGGGGCAATGATAGCAGAACTGAGAAGGGCGCGGAAACAGCAATCACGCCCAACTGCACACTCTGCTACATGAAAGCTTATTTTTTGAGGGTTTTAGGCTTTATCCTGGCCGCGCAGGGCTGCCAGCTGGGTCATCAGCATCTCTTCGATCAGATCGCTGCGGTTCATGTTACGGGCTTCGGCCAGCTCATTGAGCGCATCGACCGCATCGGCATTGAGCTTAAGCTCCACGCGCTTCAGGCCGCGGCTCTTGTCGCGTTTAAGCTGATTGCGTTTGTTGATGCGCAGCTGTTCATCGCGCGAAAGCGGATTCGTTTTCGGTCTTCCCGGCCGACGCTCAGTTGCGAACAAATCTAATGTCGTACGGTCCGTTTGTTCTTTTGCCATGATTCAGAGTGACTTCGGGGGAAACAAGCTATCGGGCATAGCCGACGCAGACAGCGCGCCATAATACATCAGGCGGCGGGCTGCGCCAACGGCCGCGGACATTAAGCCGCGCGGTCGAGTATATTTTAGGCAGTTACGCGGCGATAGAGGTCAAATAACGGCGAATGGCGCGGATCACAGCCTCCGGTTTTTCAGCATGCACCCAGTGTCCGGCGCCGGCGATAACGTGCGCCCGAGCTTCGGGAAACTGCGCCAGCAGCGCGTCACGACAGGCATCGGTCACGTAAGGGGAGTTGCCGCCGGGGATAAACTGCGCCGGATGCGGCCATGCCGGGACGGTTTGCCAGCCGACGATGTTGTCGTACTGCTCCCACAGCACCGGTACGTTAAAACGCCACTGGCCATCCACAAAGGATTTCAGCAGAAACTGAACCACGCCCTCTTCATTAAGGTGTTGACGCATGACCGTCGCTGCCTGCTGACGCGTAGCGGCGCCCGCATCGGTAACGGCGTTGATGGCAGCAAAAATTTCATCATGGCGGCGGACGTGATAATCCACCGGGGCGATATCAATAGCTACCAGGCCTGCGATGCGCTCTGGCGCCAGCGCGCTCAGCGCCATCACCGCTTTGCCGCCCATAGAGTGACCAATAAAGGTGGCTTTCTCAATCTGCGATTCATTGAGAGTATCAAGCAGATCCTCAGCCATCGCGGCGTAGGTCATCTCCGGCGCGCGCGGGGAGAGACCGTGGTTTCGCATGTCGACCTGCACCGTATCGTGATCGACAACCAGATCGCGGGCGAGGATCCCAAGGTTGTCCAGGCTGCCAAAAAGGCCGTGGACCAGGACGATAGGGGGATTATTGTGCTGATTCTGTGCAGATTGCGCTCGGCTATTTAATTTCATGGCAAAGTTCTTTTTTTCGCTCCGTCGGGTTAGGGTATTATGTTGAACATTCTGCCATCCGGCTGCAAGACCCGGAAGATTTCTGAGTTTTGCCGTCATCCTGGTTTGACGCTATCCGCGGTTGGGATTTGTCCCTATAATCCCGACAACTTGTATTCAGAAAAAGATATCGCACTGGATTAAGATGAAAACAATTGAAGTTGATGATGAACTCTATAGCTATATTGCCAGCCACACCAAGCATATTGGCGAGAGTGCATCCGACATTTTACGGCGCATGTTGAAGTTTTCCGCCGTTTCCCAGCCCGCCGCACCGGTAGCGAAAGCCGCTCCGGCACCGGCGCCAACGCCTGTCGTTGACGTGAAGCCCGCTAATCCTCTGAAGGATAAAGTTCGCGCGATGCGTGAGCTGCTGTTATCTGATGAGTATGCTGAACAAAAGCGCGCGGTAAACCGATTCATGCTGGTTCTGACTACCCTCTACACCTTAGACAGCAAAGCGTTTGCCGAGGCGACCGAGTCTCTGCACGGGCGCACTCGCGTCTATTTTGCTGAAGATGAGCGCACGCTGCAGAAAAACGGTAATCAGACTAAGCCTAAGCAGGTCCCCGGTACGCCGTGGTGGGTTATCACAAATACCAATACCGGTCGCAAATGCAGCATGATCGAACACATCATGCAGTCCATGCAGTTCCCTGCGGAATTGATCGAAAAGGTTTGCGGTACGATCTAGTCATTTAACTTTTGCACCAGAAGGATCAGGCAATGGCAATCGATAAGCGCGCAGGTCAACCTGCGCAACAGAGTGATTTGATTAACGTCGCCCAACTGACTGCCCAGTACTATGTGCTGAAGCCGGAAGTAGGCAATGCGGAACATGCGGTGAAGTTTGGCACCTCCGGCCATCGCGGCAGCGCGGCGCGCCATAACTTCAACGAGCAGCATATTCTGGCGATTGCCCAGGCAATTGCTGAAGACCGCGCGAAGAACGGGATCACCGGCCCATGCTACGTCGGGAAGGACACCCACGCGCTCTCCGAACCTGCCTTTATTTCCGTACTGGAAGTGCTGGCGGCGAACGGGGTTGACGTTATCGTGCAGGAAAACAACGGTTTCACCCCGACGCCGGCGATTTCCAATGCGATTCTGGTGCACAACAAAAAGGGCGGCCCGCTGGCTGACGGTATTGTTATTACGCCGTCCCACAACCCACCGGAAGACGGCGGTATCAAATACAACCCGCCGAACGGCGGCCCGGCTGATACCAACGTCACCAAAGTGGTCGAAAACCGCGCCAACGAACTGCTGGCTGCGGGTCTGCAGGGCGTGAAGCGTATGACGCTTGATGCGGCGCTGGCCTCCGGTCACGTCAAAGAGCAGGATCTGGTGCAGCCGTTTGTTGAGGGATTAGCGGATATCGTCGACATGGCGGCGATCCAGAAAGCCGGACTGACGCTGGGCGTCGATCCGCTGGGCGGCTCCGGTATCGAATACTGGAAGCGTATCGCCGAGCATTACAACCTAAACCTGACTATCGTGAATGACCACGTGGATCAGACTTTCCGCTTTATGCACCTCGATAAAGACGGCGCAATCCGCATGGACTGCTCCTCCGAGTGCGCGATGGCGGGCCTGCTGGCGCTGCGCGACAAGTTTGACCTGGCTTTCGCCAACGACCCGGATTACGACCGCCACGGTATCGTCACGCCGGCCGGGTTAATGAACCCGAACCACTACCTGGCGGTGGCGATTAACTACCTGTTCCAGCATCGCCCGCAGTGGGGCAAAGATGTTGCGGTGGGTAAAACCCTGGTCTCCTCGGCGATGATTGACCGCGTAGTCAACGATCTGGGCCGCAAGCTGGTGGAAGTACCGGTTGGCTTTAAGTGGTTCGTTGATGGCCTGTTCGACGGTAGCTTCGGCTTCGGCGGCGAAGAGAGCGCGGGGGCGTCGTTCCTGCGCTTTGACGGGACGCCGTGGTCCACTGACAAAGACGGCATCATCATGTGCCTGCTGGCGGCGGAAATCACCGCGGTGACCGGGAAAAACCCGCAGCAGCACTACGACGAGCTGGCAGAGCGCTTCGGCGCGCCAAGCTACAATCGTCTGCAGGCTTCCGCGACTTCAGCCCAGAAAGCGGCGCTGTCTAAGCTCTCTCCGGAAATGGTGAGCGCCAGCACCCTGGCAGGCGATCCGATTACCGCGCGTCTGACTGCGGCTCCGGGCAACGGGGCGGCGATTGGCGGTCTGAAAGTGATGACCGACAACGGCTGGTTCGCCGCGCGTCCGTCAGGTACCGAAGATGCCTACAAAATCTACTGTGAAAGCTTCCTCGGCGCTGAACACCGTCAGCAGATTGAAAAAGAAGCGGTGGAGATTGTCAGCGAAGTGCTGAAAAACGCCTAATCTCCCACATGATAATCAGGCCCGTTTCAGGGCCTGATTTTTTTCGCAAGGCAGCGATGAAACTGAAACGTAAACACGTCTTCCGGTTCTGGGGCGGGATGGATCTCTTTTATCTCATCCAGTTTCTCGGCTGGAATCTTTACCATCAGCGCCTGCCTTTCTACGACGACATCCTCTCTTATCACCAGCTTGTACCCACCCTTGGTCCCGCGGCCGCCTGGCTGTTCCCGCTGAATGTGCTGCTGATTGTCTCTATTCCCGTGTCGATGGTTCTCCTCTGGCGGCAGAGCCGCTATGCCCTGCGGTTGGCCTGTGCGCAAACGCCCCTGCGGCTGGCCTTTATGCTGCCCTCACTTTCGCTGGTGCTATGGGGCGCGCAGGTCCTGGGAGTTAAAGGCGCGGCTTTCTTTATCGCTCTGCTGCTGGTCTCTGAGGCGGCAAAATTGATGACGTTATGGCGATGGCGAAAGATTTAACTTTTCGCGTTATCTTCACGGGGCAGGGGTATCCGGTAACACGGTGACCGAATCGGGCATAAACGGGTATCAGGTCGTTGACCGGGTTTGCCCGTTTTGCCGAATTAACTACCGGAGCAGGTGAACAATCACGGCTAATTCTGCGATTTTAGTCACAAATTTCTCGTGATTAAAATGAAATTTCCCATATATATATGATCTACTTCAAATTAAAAAAAGCTAAAAGCTTGTTTTGATTTTGTATGATTTATGTCACTTACTGATATGGATGATTTTGTTATATTTATGTCATTAAATCCTGGATGCTTTCTTGAGAACTTATATGTTACAAGTTAAACGTCACTCATTAATTGTGGAATATGTCGTAGAAAAGGGATGTGCCAGAGTTAATGAGCTGTCGCGATTATTTGGTGTATCTCCGGAAACTATTCGACGTGATTTAACTGCGCTGGCCAGGAATAAGAAAATAGTGCGCAGCTTTGGCGGCGCAATGATTTCCGAAAATACGGCATCGTTTTTAGCTGCCGATATGCCGGCAAATAACGGAAACTTTGTCGATAAAGCCGAAGCCTTTATTAAGCGCACGAAAGAACAGCCAGAACGTAAGATGCGCATCGCCAAAGGTGCGCTGCAATTTATTCATGAGCATGAGTGCATCATTATGGATAATAGCAGCTCCTGCTGGTTTTTAGCCCGTCAGCTACCTGACATTGAATTGACCGTTATTACTAATTCTTTGAATATTATTCAAACCTTAGCCTGTCGCAAAAAAATAAGAATTGTCAGCGTTGGTGGTGAATATTCTGAGCGTCACGGTGACTTTCACGGTCCGGTTGCTGAGTTCATTATCAACAATTTTAAGGTCAATAAGCTGTTTTTTTCCTGTCAGGGCCTGGACTCCGGTCTGGAAATTAAAGACAGTAATGAAGTCAACGTCCGGCTAAAGCAAGAGATGCTGAAAGTTGCCGATCAAAAAATTCTGATGGTCGATAGCAGTAAATTTGAACGCTATTCGCTTTATAAAATATGCGATCTGGCGGATATTGATATCTTGATCACTAATGAGTTACCCGGCGATATCTATCGCCAGCATCAGGTACATATTGTAGAGACCAAATAAGGCTCTGAATAATAATCTAATTGCATCATCATTTAATCGCTCTGTACCAGTTGGAGGGGTATTGCATTAGCAATACTGTCCCTCTTCATTATTTATCCGAAAAAGAGGTTTACGATGGAACAATTACCTGAAGATATGAAAGCGGTTGTCTGCCACGGTCCCCAGGATTATCGCTTTGAGAAAATTCGCCGCCCAATCGCCAAAGAAAAGGAAGTGGTCATTAAGGTTGACGGCTGTGGAATATGCGCCGGTGATTGCAAGGCCCAGGACGGTGCGCCGATGTTCTGGGGTGATAATCCGTGGGTAAAAACGCCGGTAGTGCCCGGCCATGAGTTTTACGGTCGGGTTGCTGAATTAGGCCCGGGTTCCGCTGAAAAATATAAATTAAAAATTGGCGATCGCATTCTCGCTGAACAGATTGTTCCCTGCCATGAGTGCCGTTTCTGTAAAACCGGAAAATACTGGATGTGTGAAACCCATGATATTTACGGCTTCCAGAAAGATGTCGCCGATGGCGGTATGGCTGAATATATGCGTTTCTCCGAACGCGCGATTATTCATAAAATTCCTGAATCATTAAGTGAAGAAGATGCGGCGCTGATCGAACCTATGGCCTGTGCAATCCATACGGTACGCCGCGGGGATATCGAACTGGATGATGTGGTCGTTATCGCCGGCGCCGGGCCGCTGGGGCTGTGCATGGTGCAGGTCGCTCATCTTAAGACGCCGAAGAAACTGGTGGTCATCGATACCATGGAAGATCGCCTGGCGCTGGCTAAAGCGTTTGGCGCCGACGTGGTCATCAACGCGGCGAAAGAGGACGCCGTCGCCATCGTTAAATCCATGACGGACGGATACGGCTGCGACGTTTATATCGAAGCGACCGGCGCGCCTGTTGGCGTGACTCAGGGGCTGGAGATGATACGCAAGCTGGGGCGCTTCGTTGAATTTAGCGTGTTTGGGAAAGAAACCACCGCCGACTGGTCGATCATCGGCGACCGCAAAGAGCTCGATATTCGCGGTGCGCATCTCGGCCCCTATAGCTATGAAATCGCTATCGATCTTTTTGAGCGTGGCCTCTTGACCGCCAAAGGCGTGGTAACGCATTTCTATTCTATCGATGAGTGGAAAGCCGCTTTTGAGATGGCCAAATCGCTGGATTCCATCAAGGTCGTTATCAAGCCATAAATTTATCATCATTCACTCGCGTCATTTATATTTATTGTTCTGCACTTTCATAAATGGCTGCTAAATCAATACTGGATTTCTTCAATCATGGGGATTGCTGAGATAAATGTCGGTAGCCTCTGCTAATTACCAGTGGTGAATTTATTGCTCAGTAAATCAGGCAACATTAGTACCATGAAAACGCTGCTGAATAATTTATATTCCGCAGCGCACAACTCAATAAGGAGATATTGAATGCCTGTTAAATTTAATACCAAAGCATTACTCTCAGGACTTCTGGCTATGAGCATGGTCGCCTGCGTTAATGCTAAACCTTTGACTATCGGCATGTCCTTCCAGGAATTAAACAACGAATATTTCGTGACCATGAAAGAGTCACTTGAACAGTCGGCAAAAGATATTAACGCCACCGTCTATACTGCGGATGCGGCGCATGATGTCTCCAAGCAGATTAGCGATGTTGAGGATATGCTGCAAAAGAAAATTGATATTTTGCTGATTAACCCGGCAGATAGCGTTGGCGCGGAAACCGCCGTCCTGGCCGCCAAAAAAGCCGGCGTGGTGGTGGTGGCGATAGATGCTCAGGCTAACGGTCCGATTGATTCTTTTGTGGGTTCAAAAAACTATGATGCGGGCTTTATTGCCGGAGAGCATTTAGCCAAAGCGCTGGGAGATAAAGGCAACGTGGCGATTCTCGACGGAATTCCGGTGGTGCCTATTCTGGAGCGTGTGCGCGGCTTTGAAGATGCGATGAAAAAGCATCCCAATATTAAAGTGCTTACCAAACTGAATGGTAAACAAGAGCGCGATACCTCCATGAGCGTGACGGAAAATATGCTGCAATCCAACCCGACGCTCAACGGTATTTTCAGCGTCAATGATGTTGGCTCACTCGGTGCCCTGGCGGCTATTCAGTCATCTGGACGCGATGTCAAGCTGGTCAGCGTCGATGGATCTCC
Source organism: Klebsiella sp. CN_Kp100 (assembly GCF_040065315.1). Classification (NCBI taxonomy): domain Bacteria; kingdom Pseudomonadati; phylum Pseudomonadota; class Gammaproteobacteria; order Enterobacterales; family Enterobacteriaceae; genus Klebsiella; species Klebsiella sp. CN_Kp100. The sequence goes on along the minus strand of NZ_JBEAIJ010000045.1, from coordinate 67,066 downwards.
GGAAGCGGTGGCTGAAATTGCCAAAGGTAATACGCCGTTTATTGCTACCGCAGCACAGTTCCCGCGCGATCAGCTGCGTATTGGCTTAGGTATTGCCCTGGCAAAACACTGGGGGGCGAATATTCCTAAAGAGATTCCTGTTGATGTGAAGCTTATCGATAAAAACAACGCCAAAGATTTCCACTGGTAATCGCGTTATTACGCCACAGCGGCTCTCGCTTATTCAGGTGAGCCGTGCCGGATTCTTATTAAAGTATGGCTCGCTATTTTATCGAGCCATTATGGAGCGATGTTTATGCCCAGCTTACTGGAAGTCAAAAACGTCAGTAAAAGCTTCCCCGGAGTCAAGGCGCTGGATAATGTTAATATCACCCTTGCTCGTGGAGAAGTTCACGCTTTATTAGGTGAAAACGGCGCGGGTAAATCGACGCTGATGAAAATCCTGTGCGGGATCTATCAACCTGACGCCGGTAATATTTATATTGATGGTAAGCAGCAGCATTTTCATAACTATCGCGATGCGATTGCCTGCGGCGTAGGGATTATCTTTCAGGAGTTTTCTCTTATTCCCTATCTGAACGCTTATGAGAATATTTTCCTTAATCGTGAAAAGGTAAATCGTTTTGGCCTGTTAGATCGTAAAGCGATGCGTCGGGAGGCGTTACGCATTTTTAAAGAGCTTGGCGTCACGCTCGATCCCGACGAGCAAATCTGCCATCTCAGCGTCGCCGAGCAGCAATTCGTGGAAATTGCCAAAGCGCTGTCGCTGGATGCGCGAATTCTCATTCTGGACGAACCCACCGCGACCCTGACTCCTGGCGAGGCGGAACATCTTTTCCGCGTGATGCGCGATTTAAAGGCCAAAGGCGTCGGCATGTTCTTTATCTCGCATCATCTGGAGGAGATATATGAAATCTGCGATAGCCTGAGTATTCTGCGCGACGGCAAATATATCGGATCGGCAAAGGTCGACAATATCGATATCGCAGAGATGATCCAGATGATGGTCGGCCGTGAGGTGGAGAACATCTATCCCGAGCGGCGGACGCTGGCGCATGATGAAATACTGCTGGAGGCGGAAATTCAGCTGACCGAAAGTAGTCAGGTTAATCGGCTGACGTTGCGCAAAGGGGAGATTTTAGGCCTTGCCGGGCTGGTGGGGTCGGGGCGTTCCGAAGCGATTCTGGCTCTGACCGGCGCGGATAAATGCTACAAAAAACGCGTCCGTCTGGCCGGAAAAGAGGTGACGATAAATTCAACCGATCGGGCTCTGCGTCTGGGGATCGGCCTGTTGCCGGAAAGCCGCAAAACGCAAGGACTGGTACTGCCTTTTTCGGTCAAAGACAATATCTGGCTTAACAAACACGCCTGCCAGTTCTCGCTAATCCGCGATGACGAAGAGCGCCTGACCGCCGAGCGTTTAATTAGCCACGTTGGTGTGAAAACGCCAGATGCCGGGACCGCGGTGGGGACATTGAGCGGCGGTAACCAGCAGAAAGTCGTTATTTCTCGTTGGTTAAATCATGACGTCAATATTCTTATTTTTGACGAGCCCACTCGCGGTATTGATGTCGGAGCAAAATCAGAAATCTACCAGATTATGCGCGACCTCACCGCCCAGGGGATTGCGATAATTATGATTTCATCTGAGCTTCCAGAGGTCATAGGCGTCAGCGACCGGGTGATGGTTTTTCGCGACGGTAATATCGTAGCGGAGCTTGAGAACGACCAAATTAATTCCACCGTCATTATGCTGCATGCTGCCGGTAATATTATTTAGGGAGTATTAAATGAGTAATGAAAACGTATCATTAGCGCCAGCCGTGTCTCCTGATAAAAATAAAAAGATGCTGCATAGTTTATTAAAAATGCCTGCATTCCTGCCGTTCGTTGGTCTGGTACTTCTGTTTTCCTGTATGGCCATTTTTAATGACTACTTCTTAACGGTTGATAACTTATCTACCGTCGCCCGTCAGGTCTCGATCAATGCCATCATCGCCATCGGAATGACCTTTGCCATCCTGACCGGCGGGATCGACCTCTCCGTCGGCGCGGTCATGGCCCTGGCCGGTACGCTGATGGCGGGATTAATGAAGTACTATGGTTTAGACCCGTGGTTAGCCATTCTTATCGGCCTGGGTTCCGGCGTCGCCTTTGGCGCGCTGAACGGCTTTTTAACCGCCTACGGCAAAATGCCGCCGATTATCGTAACCCTCGGCGCGATGATTATTGCGAAGGGGCTGGCACTGATCTATACCGGCGGCTATCCCATCTCCGGCTTACCGGATTCATTCGCTTTTTGGGGCCGTGAATATCTGTTCGGTATTCAGGTACCTATTATTCTGATGGTGGTTTTATATTTCATCTTTTATATCGTGCTGAATCATATGCCGTTTGGCCGCTATGTTTATTCTCTTGGCGGCAATGAAGAAGCGGCGCGCCTGAGCGGACTGCGGGTTAAATATTATAAATTGCTGGTTTATGTGATCAGCGGTTTTACCGCCAGTTTTGCCGGTCTTATTTTTACCTCACGGGTGATGAGCGGTCAGCCTAATGCGGGCGTCGGTTTTGAACTGGATGCTATTGCCGCCGTGGTGCTCGGCGGGGCATCGATTGCCGGTGGGCGCGGAATGATTATTGGCACGCTGATCGGCGCCATGATGCTCGGCGTACTGAATAATGGATTAAACCTGTTAGGGATCTCACCTTACGTTCAGTACGTGGTGAAAGGGCTTATTATTTGGGGCGCCACCTTTATTAGCTCAGCCAGACGTTAATTTATATTAATTATGGGACGAAGGGATATGAATTTTATCGGAGTGGATATCGGTGGTACGGTCACCAAAGCCGGGATATATACTGAGTGCGGGCAGGAGATCCACGTGGCTTCGCAATATGCTCAGGTATTATCCGAACAGCCGGGTTTTACCGAGCGGAACATGCATGAGCTATGGGATACCGTTTGCAGCGTAATAAAAAAAGCGCTGTTTGAAAGCCAGGTGCCAGCGTTAAGTATTGGCGGGATCGGCTTCTCCTCGCACGGCAAAGGGCTGTACGCGATTGATAAAAAAGGCGAGCCGGTGCGCAACGGAATTATCTCATCCGATACCCGGGCGCTGGCGTTCGTCAAAAAATGGTACCGCGAAGGGGTCGATAAACTGGCCTATCCCAAAGGGCTGCAGCAGTTGTGGACCGGGCACCCGGTATCGCTGCTGGCGTGGTTAAAAGCACATGAGCCCGCCAACTACGACAGAATCGACGCCGTTTTAATGGTGCACGACTACATTCGCTTTCGTCTGACCGGCGAGGCGACGGCGGAAATTACCAATATTTCCGGCAGCAATTTTTATAACCAGCTTTCCTCCCGCTACGACCGCGACATGATGGCGCTGTTCGGCATTGAGGAAGTGGCGGATAAGACCGCGCCGGTGGTCAACTCGACGGACTGCGTGGGCCACATTACCCTGCAGGCCTCGCTGGACTGCGGATTATGTCCCGGAACGCCGGTATTCGGCGGCTTTTTCGACGTGGTGGCCTCCGCCGTCTCATCGGGCATTGACCGGGCGGATACCCTGAGCGCAGTGGCCGGTACATGGAGTATCGCCACCTCGGTGACGGACAGCATTATTGCCAGCGACTATCCCTACATTTGGGGAAAATACTGCATTCCGGGCAAATATTTTGTTCATGAGGGCAGCCCCACTTCGGCGAGCAATCTCTCCTGGTTTGTGAAACAGTTTTTCCCTGACGATGACCGCTGCTACGACCATTTCGAAAGCTGGATTGCGCAAGAGACCGACAGCAACCTGATTTTTTTACCTTATCTGTTCGGTTCCAATCTGGCGATGGATCTGCCGGGTGCGCTGGTAGGTCTGGCGGGACATCATACGAAAAAGGATATTATTGCGGCCATCTACCGCGGGATCGTTTTTTCTCACCTGATACATCAGGACCGCATTATTGAACTCAATCGGGGTATTGAAAAAATTCGCTTTACCGGCGGGCCGAGCCAGTCGAGAGGCTGGACCCAGATGTACGCCGACGCGGCCAATCTTCCTCTGGAAGTCGTGGACATCGAACAGGCGGGATGTCGAGCCGCCGCGCTGTGCGCAGCCGCCGGCAGCGGAGCCTACGCCAACTTCAGCGAAGCGATAGCGGCCACGCAGCCCGAGGTGGTCAGTTATCAACCGGACGGCAAGCGGCATCAGCAGCTGCGCGAAGGTTATGCCCGTTACGTAGAGGTCGCGCAAAGCCTCTCCAGGGCAACGGGGGCGGCGCAATGAAACCGAGACTTGGTATCTACGAAAAAGCGCTTCCCGCTGCGCTGGACTGGCCGAAACGCTTCGAAATGGCGGCTGGCCTGGAGTTTGATTTTATCGAAATCTCCGTTGATGAGAGTCCTGAACGCCAGGCCAGGCTGCGCTGGAACCGTGGACAGCGGCTGGCATTTGTGGCCGACAAAATTAACAGCGGTATCGATGTGCCGAGCATGTGCCTCTCCGCGCACCGCAGCCATCCCTTTGGTAGCGTCAATCGCGAGACCCGGCTCAAGGCGCGGGAACTGATGCTTGATGCGCTGGATTTTGCCAGCCACGTCGGTATTCGCAACATCCAGCTGGCAGGCTATGACGTCTATTACGAATCCTCTTCGGCGCAGACCCGGGAATACTTTATTGAGGGCATCAACTGGGCGGTAGCCGAAGCGGCGAAAGCGCAGGTGATGCTGTCGATGGAGATTATGGATACCGCCTTTATGAGCAATATCTCCCGCTGGCTGGATCTCGAAAGGAAGGTCTGTAGTCCGTGGTTTTGCGTCTATCCGGACGTCGGCAACTTAAGCGCATGGCAAAACGATGTTCCCGAAGAGTTGAGTAAGGGAATTCATAAAATCACCGCCATTCATTTGAAGGATACGCAGCCGGTGTCCCACGCTTCGCTGGGGCAGTTTCGCGATGTGCCATTCGGTACCGGCTGCGTCGATTTCACGGAGATATTTCGTACGCTCTCGGCGCTGAACTATCGCGGCGCCTGGCTGATTGAGATGTGGGCCAAAAACGACGGGCTGGATAGCGAGAGAATCGCCGACGCTAAAGCGTGGCTAACGGATAAATACCAGCAGACATTTCGTCCACCGCACTATGAAGGCATTGTGAATTCAGGAGTGAAGTATGTTGGATAACCTCAAGCAGGCGGTTCTTGATGCCAATCTGGCGCTGCCGAAATTTAATCTCGTGACCTTTACCTGGGGCAACGTCAGCGGCATCGATCGCGACGCCGGGCTGGTGGTGATCAAACCCTCCGGCGTGGAATACGCCGTGATGACCGCTGACGATATGGTGGTGGTGGAGCTGGCGACCGGCAGCGTGGTGGAGGGACGCTATAAGCCCTCGTCGGATACGCCGACCCATCTCGAGCTGTATAAGGCATTCAGCGGCGTGGGCGGAATTGTGCATACCCATTCGCGCCATGCGACGATTTGGGCGCAGTCGGGGAGGTCGCTGCTGGCGATGGGCACCACCCATGCCGACTATTTTTATGGGCCGATCCCGTGTACCCGTCCCCTTAGCGATGATGAAATCCGCAGTGATTATGAAACCAATACCGGTCACGTGATTATCGAAACGCTGGGCGCGCAGCATACCGATCCACTCAGCGTGCCCGCCGCGCTGGTTCACGGCCACGGCCCATTTGCATGGGGAAAAGATCCGGCGAACGCAGTGCATAATGCCGTGGTGCTGGAAGAGATTGCCTATATGAATATGTGGACCCGCCAGTTAAGCGCTGACGAACAGCCGGTCTCTGCGACCCTGCTGGATAAACACTATTTGCGTAAACACGGCGCGGGGGCCTACTACGGGCAGTAATTGTCTGCATTCCCCGGATGGCGGCGTAAACGCCTTATCCGGGCTACCGGTCCGCAGTCGACGGTGAACCCGTAGCCCGGTCAGCGCAGCGCCACCGCGATGAAACAGCGCAGGAACTGTAGCCCGGCTAAGCGAAGCGCGAGCCGGGGACAGCGGCTAGGGCATAAACCGATAGCCGATCCCCGTTTCGGTCAGCAAGTGCTGCGGACGGGCCGGGTCGGCCTCCAGCTTTTGCCGCAGGTGCCCCATATAAATCCGCAGGTAGTGGCTGTGCTCCACCGCATTTGGCCCCCAGACCTGGTTGAGCAGCTGTCGCTGGGTCAGCACTTTGCCAGGGTTGTTGAGCAGGACCACCAGCAGGCGAAACTCAATCGGCGTCAGGTGGATCTCTTCATCGCCGCGCACGATACGGCGGGCGGGGATATCAACGTCAATATCGGCAAAACGCACTCGCGGCTCGTCGGCCTGGGCGCCGGCATGGCGACGCATCGCCACCCTCAGTCGCGCCTGCAGCTCGCCAATGCCAAAGGGTTTACTGAGATAGTCATCGGCTCCTGCGTCGAGGGCGGCGATTTTGTCCTGCTCCTCGGTGCGCGCCGACAGCACGATAATCGGCATCTGGCTCCACTGGCGAACCTCGCGAATAAACGCGTTGCCGTCGCCATCGGGCAGACCCAGATCGAGAATAGCTAAATCCGGCTTGCGGGTCGCGGCTTCGATCAGCCCGCGCTGCAGCGTCTCTGCTTCAAATACGCGCATGCCGTCGGCTTCCAGCGCGGTGCGCAGAAAGCGGCGGATAGCGTTTTCGTCTTCGATAATCAGAACGTTAATCACATTTCCTCGGCTAACTCTTCCAGTTCAGGGGGCGCTTCTCGCGGCAGTGTAACACGGAAACAGGCGCCGCCTTGCGGGCGCGTCTCGGCGCTAATCGTTCCGCCGTGCACCTCAACGATGGCCTGACAAATCGCCAGTCCCAGGCCTACGCCGGGGATCGCCGACTCTTTATTGCCGCGGGCGAATTTATCAAAGATAGCCTGTTCCTGCCCTGGAGGAATACCCGGCCCGTTATCCCACACCTCAAGCAATAAATGGTGCGGGTCGACATGCGCCGCGATGCCGATTTGCGCCTGCGGCCCGGTGTACTTCACCGCGTTTTCCAGCAGATTAATCAGCACCCGTTCAAATAGCGGGCCATCGACGTGTACCAGCAGCAGCGGGTCCGGCAGATCGAGCTGAATATGCCGCCCACCGAGCCCCGGTTCCAGCATGCGCAGCGCGCTGCCGACCACCTCTTCGAGGGTTAACCACTCTTTATGCAAATTAAAGCCGCCGGACTGGATCCGCGCCATATCCAGCAGATTATTCACCAACCGGGTGGTGTTCAGTACGTGCTGGCGTATCTCATTGGCCTGCGGCGCGTGCTTCGACCCTTCGCTGGCAAGATCGAGGGTCAGGATTTCCGCCTGGCCGAACAGCACCGTCAGCGGGGTGCGTAAATCATGGGACAGCGCCGCCAGCAGCGAGTTGCGCAGGCTTTCCCGCTCGCTGTTCAGCCGCGCCTGCTCTTCGCTGGCGGTGAGCGTCAGTCTCTCCAGCGCGCTGGCGACCAGCAGGGTAAAGGTTTCCAGCAGGCGCTGTTGTTCGGGGATCATCAGCTGGCGCAGGTTAGCCGGCTCCACCACCACCAGCCCCCAGGTACGGGCGGCGCTTTTCAGCGGCAGGATTTGGTAGGGGACGCCGGGTAACGTATCGGTACCCGCCCCGGCGGGCAGCCCCTTATCGAAGCTCCAGCGGGCGATCGCGTCGTCCCAGGTGATGGCCGCGGTGGGTTGAGTCAATGGAGAGAGCCGGTTCATCTCATCGGGCAGCAGTAGCTGACTGCGCGCCTGAAACGTCGAGGCGATAAACCGTTCGCTGGTGGCGGCGATATCTTCACGGCTGCGGCCCACCGCCAGCGCTTTGGACATTTCGTACAGATGCCGGGTGCGCCGCTCGCGATAGCGCGCCACCCGCGCCTGGTAGCGAACGCCGGCGGTGAGGTTGCCGATAAGCAGCCCGACGGTCAGCATCACGCCAAAGGTGAGTAAATACTGTACATCTGAAACCGCCAGCGTACCGCGCGGCGCAACGAAAAACAGATCGAAGCTGACCACGTTAATCACCGTCGCCAGTACCGACGGCCAACGGCCATACACGAGAGCGATAATCACCACGCCAAGCAGATACAGCATCACCAGGTTGGCGGCCTCAAAGGCCATCAGCCACTGCATGGCGACAACGGTAATCACCGCGCACAGCGCGATGGCGACGACGCAGCCCTGGAGCTGAAGACGCCATTTATCCATCGCCGTCCGGCTATCGCTGGCGCGAGCCGGCAGGGAGGCGGCTTTTTCATCCAGCGCGATCACCACCAGATCGAGATCCGGGGCGTGACGGGCCAGCCGATCGGCGAAGCCGCCGCGATCCCACCAGCGCCTTTTCTGCTGGCGGCCAATCACTATCTTGCCGAGATTATGTTCGCGGGCGTAGTGCAGAACGGCCTTCTCTTCGGATGGATCGGAGAGGGTGGCGGTTTCCGCTCCCAGCTCCTGCGCCAGCCTGAGCGCGGCGAGAATCGCCCGCCGCTTCGCCTCCGACAGGCGGTGCAGCGACGGAGTTTCAACATACACCGCATGCCAGACGCTGCCCAATCTGGCGGCCAGCCGGGCGGCGGCGCGCACCAGCTTTTCGCTGCCGGTGTTATGGCCGATGCAGAGCAAAATGGCGTCGCGGGTGTGCCAGACTTTTTCCTGGCCCTGGCGATCGCGCCAGGCGCGCATCTGCTCATCGACTCGATCGGCAGTACGGCGTAGCGCCAGCTCGCGCAGGGCGATGAGATTGCCCTTGCGAAAGAAGTTTTCAATGGCCCGCTCAGCCTGACCGCCGATATAGACTTTACCTTCATTGAGCCGCTGACGCAGATCGTCCGGAGGCAGGTCAACCAGCACCACATCGTCGGCGGCGTCGAAAAACGGATCGGGGACGGTTTCGCGAACCTGCACGCCGGTGATGCCGCTGACGACATCGTTCAGGCTCTCGAGGTGCTGAACGTTAACGGTGGTAAACACGTCGATGCCGGCTTCCAGCAGCTCTTCGACGTCCTGCCAGCGTTTAGGATGACGCGATCCGGGCGCGTTGCTGTGCGCCAGCTCATCGACCAGGATCAGCGCCGGGCGGCGGGCCAGGGCGCCGTCAAGGTCAAACTCCTTCACGTAGCGCCCGCGGTGGGAAAGGCGGCGCTGGGGCAGGGTACTCAGCCCCTCAAGCATCGCCGCCGTCTCTTTACGCCCGTGGGTTTCCGCCACGCCAATCAGGATATCCAGCCCCTGGGCGCGCAGCCGCTGCGCTTCCGCCAGCATCGCCCAGGTTTTACCGACCCCGGCGCAGGCGCCGAAAAATATCTTTAGCTTACCGCGATGCGGGGCGGCGGCGTGTTGCAGCAGGCGATCAGGGTCCGGACGCAGCGGCTCATCACTCATCTTACTTATCCTTCAGGGCATCCAGCGACATATTCAGCTGCAGTATATTTACCACAGGTTGGCCGAGAAAACTGAGCAACGGTTTTTGCGTTGCCTCGTTCACCAGTTGCGTGACCTGCTCCACGCTGAGCTGGCGCGCTTTGGCGACGCGCGGCGCCTGCCACAGGGCGGCGGCAGGCGTCAGGCTGTAATCCAGTCCGCTCGCCGAGGCGGTGACCAGCTCCACCGGAACCGTGGCGCTGGCGTCCGGATTGGCGGCGCGCAGGGCCTGCACCCGTTCGCTGATGGCGTTGTCCAGCGCCGGATTGCTGGCGGCGAGGTTGCTGCCGCCAGAGGCCAGCGGGTTATCCGGCATCTCCGCCGTGGCGGAAGGGCGGCCCTGGAAATAGCCCGGCGCGGTAAAGTTCTGCCCGATGAGACGGGAACCGCGCACTTCGCCGTCAATCCGCACCAGCGAGCCGTTGGCCTGCTGTGGGAACCACCACTGTCCCAGCGCGGTGGTCAACAGCGGGTAGACGCCGCCGGTGAGCAGCGTTAACAGAATAAACAGTACAAGAGCAGGACGAATGAATGACATGGTTTTTTCCTCACAGCAGCCCGGTCAGGGTCAATAACAGGTCGATAGCTTTGATACCGATAAAGGGCACCAGCAATCCGCCCAGGCCGTAGACCCACAGGTTGCGGCGCAGCATCGCCGAGGCCGTCAGCGGCTTATAGCTCACGCCCTTCAGCGCCAGCGGGATCAGGAAGATGATAATCAGCGCGTTAAAAATCACCGCGCTCAGGATCGCCGAAGAGGGCGAGTGCAGATGCATCACGTTGAGCATCGCCAGCGGCGGATAGACGGCGGCAAAGGCGGCCGGAATGATGGCAAAGTACTTCGCCACGTCGTTGGCGATACTGAAGGTGGTCAGGGATCCGCGGGTCATCAGCATCTGTTTACCGATATGTACGACCTCGATCAGTTTGGTGGGGTTAGAGTCGAGATCCACCATATTGCCCGCCTCTTTCGCCGCCTGGGTACCGGAGTTCATCGCGACCGCCACGTCGGCCTGCGCCAGCGCCGGGGCGTCGTTGGTACCGTCGCCAGTCATCGCCACCAGCCGACCTTCCGCTTGATACTGGCGGATCAACGCCAGCTTGGCCTCCGGCGTCGCTTCGGCGAGAAAGTCGTCCACTCCGGCTTCCGCGGCGATAGCGGCGGCGGTCAGTCGGTTATCGCCGGTGATCATCACCGTTTTAATCCCCATTTTACGCAGTTGGGCAAAACGCTCTTTGATGCCGCCTTTCACGATATCTTTCAGCGAGATAATCCCCAGCACCCGCTCGCCTTCGGCGACCACCAGCGGCGTCGCGCCAAGACGTGCCACTTCTTCAACCTGCTTATCGACATCGGCCGGAAAGTGGCCGCCGTTGGCCTCAACGTGGCGGCGGATGGCATCTACGGAACCTTTGCGGATCATCCGCTGGTCGATGTTGATGCCGCTCATCCGGGTCTGGGCGGTAAACGGCACAAAGGTGGCATGCAGCGACTGGAGATCGCGCTCGCGCAGGTTAAAGCGCTGTTTGGCCAGGACGACGATGCTGCGGCCTTCCGGCGTTTCATCGGCCAGCGACGACAACTGGGCGGCATCGGCAAGGGTTTTCTCTTCCACGCCCTGCGCAGGCAGGAATGCCGAAGCCTGGCGGTTGCCGAGGGTAATGGTGCCGGTTTTGTCCAGCAGCAGGACGTCGACGTCGCCCGCCGCCTCAACCGCGCGGCCGCTGGTGGCGATGACGTTCGCGCCGAGCATGCGGCTCATCCCGGCAACGCCGATGGCCGACAGCAGGCCCCCAATAGTGGTGGGGATCAGGCATACCAGCAGCGCCACCAGTACCGTTACGCTGACAGCATTACCGCTCCAGGCGGAGAAGGGCCAGATAGTGGCGGTGGCCAGCAGGAATACCAGCGTCAGGGCAATAAGCAGGATGGTTAGCGCAATTTCGTTCGGCGTCTTGCGGCGCTGAGCGCCTTCAACCATGGCGATCATCCGGTCAAGGAAGGTTTCGCCCGGGTTGACGCTACAGCGGATCACCAGCCAGTCGGAGAGAATACGCGTCCCGCCGGTCACCGAGGCGAAGTCGCCGCCGGATTCGCGGATAACCGGCGCGGACTCACCGGTAATGGCGCTCTCATCTACCGATGCGCCGCCTTCGATAACTTCGCCATCGCAGGGGATAATATCTCCCGCTTCCACCAGCACCACGTCACCTTTACGCAGCTCTTCGGCGGGGACGTGGTCAATTTGCGCATCGTGCTGCGGCGCGCGCAGCTTACGGGCAAAGGCGGTCTTTTTGACACCTTTGAGGCTGTTGGCCTGCGCTTTACTGCGGCCTTCCGCCATCGCTTCGGCGAAGTTGGCGAACAGGACGGTGAACCACAGCCAGAGACTAATAGCGGCGGTAAATCCGGCGCTGCCGACGATTTGCCCGCTCGCCATGGCAATGGCCAGCAGGGTGGTGAGCAGGCTGCCGATCCAGACGATAAACATCACCGGGTTACGCCACTGTACGGCAGGGCTCAGTTTTTTCACGGCGTCCAGCAGGGCCTGACGCACCAGCGTCGGCTCCAGCAGGGCTAATGATTTGCGACTCATAACAGGTTGCTCCGCAATCGCTTAAAGTAAGGAAAAGTGTTCTGCCAGCGGGCCGAGCGCCAGCGCGGGAATAAAGGTCAGGGCGCCGACCAACAGCACGGTGCCGATCAGCAGGCCGATAAACAGCGCGTCATGGGTGGCGAGCGTGCCGCTGCCGGCGGGTTGAATCTTCTTCGTCACCAGCGAACCGGCAATCGCCATCACCGGGATAATCACCGCGAAGCGGCCGACCAGCATGCAGAATGCCAGCAGCAGGTTCCAGAATGGCGTTGCCGCGCTGAGGCCGCCAAAGGCGCTGCCGTTGTTGTTCGCCGCTGAGGTGACGGCATACAGTACTTCGCTGAAGCCGTGCGGCCCGGGGTTAAACATGCCTGCGCGACCGGCCTCGGTCAGCATCGCCAGCGCCGTGCCGAGGAGCACCAGCGTCGGGGTAACGAGGATCGCCAGCGCGATCATTTTCATTTCGCGGACGTCGATTTTTTTCCCGAGGTATTCCGGGGTGCGGCCAATCATCAGCCCGGCGATAAACACGGCCAGCATCACGAACAGCAGCATGCCGTACAGACCCGAGCCGACGCCGCCGAAGACCACTTCGCCTATCTGCATCAGCCACATAGGGACCATCCCGCCCAGCGCGGTAAAGGAGTCGTGCATGGCGTTGACTGCCCCGCAGGACGCGGCGGTGGTGACCACGGCAAACAGGCTGCTGGCGAGAATACCGAACCGGCTCTCTTTGCCTTCCATGTTGCTACTGCTGTCGGCGCCAAGGCTCAGCAAGTGAAGGTTGCCGCGGGTTTCTGCCCACATCACTACCGCCACGCAGACGATGAAGATGAGCGTCATCGCCCACAGAATCGCCCGACCCTGACGGCGATCGCCCACCGCCTCACCGAAAGCGAAGCACAGCGCCGCCGGAATGAGAAAGATCGCCAGCATCTGCACCAGGTTGGTCAGCGCGGTGGGGTTTTCAAAGGGATGCGCCGAGTTGGCGTTAAAGAAGCCGCCGCCGTTGGTACCCAGCATTTTTATCGCTTCCTGCGAAGCCACCGGCCCCAACGGCAGCATCTGGCGTACCCCTTCAAGCGAGGTAAATTCCTGATTCGGCGATAAACTTTGCGGCACGCCCTGCTGGATAAAGAACAGCGCAATCAGCAGCGAAATCGGCAGCAGCACCCAGAGAGTAATGCGGGTCAGATCGACCCAGGCGTTGCCCAGAGCGGTGACTTTCTGCCGGGCGTATGCGCGGGTGAGGGCAAAGATCACCGCGATGCCGGTAGCGGCGGAGAGGAAGTTTTGCACCGCCAGCCCGGCCATCTGGCTAAGGCTACTCATGGTGGCTTCACCGGCATAGGCCTGCCAGTTGGTGTTACTGACAAAGCTCACCGCCGTATTCAGCGCCAGATCCCATGACAGACCGGGCAGATGCTGCGGGTTGAGCGGCAGAGAGCCCTGAAACATCAGCAGAGCGAACAGCGCCGCCAGACCCAGCGCGTTAAACAGCAGAATCGCCACTAAATACTGGAGCCAGTTCATCTCCTGCGAACGAATCCCCGCTGCCTGCCATAAACCGCGTTCAATCCGGGCCAGACCCGGTAGCGGCATATCGTTGATCATCGTCGCCAGCGCCGTAACCAGCGGACGAGCGAGGATCATTAGCAGCAGAATAAAAGTCGCGATGAGTAAAAAACCTTGAGCGGCCATCAGAATGCCTCCGCATGTATCAGGGCATAAACCAGATAAACCAGCAACAGGAACACCAGCGCTACGCCAGCGATTACGCCTGTAGTCACAATCCACCTCCGGATGTCTTTTTTGATTTACGAGGAGAATAGGAAGTCGGGCGCAAAGATTTCGCAAAAATCAGCCACGGGGGTGTAAAAAAAATATAAAAATGGCCAAAACCACAATTTAACTAATGATTAGTATTAATTTAACCTTTATGTAACTTAATTACCGGAAGAATGTAAATAAATCCTGAATAGGCGTTTTTTAGTGGTCGGATGAGTAGTAAAATTACAGCCAAAGCGGTACTATTTTAAGCAGAGAAACAGATTAACTTTACCGGCTTTACTTGCCGGCCTGACAAAGGGGAGAGAAATTATGGCGTTGTACAAAACTTATCCTGCTCATATCATCTTTGCGCGTCGCGCTTTCGCCGTGGCGGCTGGCGTACTGGCGCTGCCGGTGATGCTGTTCTGGAAAGATCGCGCCCGTTTTTACAGCTGGCTGCACCGCGTGTGGGCAAAGACCAGCGAACAGCCGGTATGGATGGCGCAGGCCGAAAAAGCCTCCGCAGATTTTTATTAATAACGGCTTATGGCTCAGCGCGTGCGCGCCGTGGAAACAGGCTAATGTATTGAGATTGCGGTTTATTTACCCTGTCTCCTCCGCCAGACTCGCGACACAGCGTGCCAACAGATTGCTTTATCATCATGCCGCCGGTTTATCCGGCGGTTTTTTTTTGCCATGAGTGGCTTACACTTATTCACTCCCCGAAGGTTAACCTGCGGGAGGATTAAATATACGTCGAACTTATCAATTTTCATGATGAAAGGAATGTTATGGCCACCCATCTGGTCTGGTTTCGCGCGGATTTGCGCATCCACGATAACCTGGCGCTCGCCGCCGCCTGCCGCGATCCGCATGCCAGGGTGCTGGGATTATTCATCGCCACGCCAGGGCAATGGCGTCAGCACGGTATGGCGCCGCGCCAGGCGGCGTTTATGGTCAGCCATCTGCACAGCCTGCAAGCGGCGCTGGCCGAAAAGGGGATCCCGCTGCAGATTGAACATGCTGAAGATTTCACCGCCAGCGTAGAGCTACTCGTCAGCATTTGCCGGCAGCAGCAGGTGACGCATCTGTTTTACAACTACCAGTATGAAATCAATGAGCGCCAGCGCGATGCGGCGGTGGAGAGAACCTTAGCAGAGGTGACCTGTCAGGGGTTTGATGACAGCGTGCTGCTGCCGCCCGGCAGCGTGCTGACCGGCAGCCGCGAAATGTATAAGGTATTTACGCCGTTTAAAAATGCTTTTATTCGGCGTTTACAGGAGGCGCTGCCGGAGTGCGTCGCCGCGCCGAAAGTCCGTGCGGGTGGGCCCATCACAGCCTCGTCTGCAGTAAAAATAGATTTTCCACAGACGTCATTTGATAGCGAACTGTTCGCCGCGGATGAAAAAAGCGCTATCGCCCGGCTTCGCGGCTTCTGCCAGCAAAAGGCCGCCGAATATGAACAGCAGCGCGATTTTCCGGCCATCGAAGGGACCAGCCGGCTGTCGCCGTGCCTGGCGGTGGGCGCGCTCTCGCCGCGCCAGTGTCTGCACCGCTTACTGGTGGAGCTGCCGCGGGCGCTGGATGGCGAAGCCGGAGCGGTATGGCTCAACGAGCTTATCTGGCGCGAGTTTTATCGCCACCTGATGGTTTACTACCCGGACTTGTGTAAAGGTCGGCCTTTTATTGGCTGGACCGATAAGGTTGCCTGGCTGGACGATAAAACCGCGCTTCAGGCCTGGCAGCGTGGGCAAACCGGCTTCCCGATTGTCGACGCCGCGATGCGTCAGCTTAATGCGACCGGCTGGATGCATAACCGCCTGCGGATGATTGTCGCCAGTTTTCTGGCGAAAGATCTGCGCATCGACTGGCGGCTGGGGGAGCGCTATTTTATCGAACAGCTTATAGATGGCGATTTGGCGGCGAATAACGGCGGCTGGCAGTGGGCGGCTTCGACCGGCACCGATGCCGCGCCCTATTTTCGTATTTTTAACCCTACGACCCAGGGAGAGCGCTTCGACAAAGCGGGGCAGTTTATTCGTCAATGGCTACCGGAGCTGGTCGGGGTGCCTGAGAAAGCGCTGCATCAACCGTGGCTGTGGGCGGAGAAACAGGGCGTAACGCTGGATTATCCGCGCCCGATTGTCGATCACAAACAGGCGCGGCTGGAGACGCTGGCGGCCTGGGAAGCCGCCAGAGAAGTTAAGACTCCATCGCCAGGCGGCGAGCCCTGATCTTAACGGAGTGATACAGCCAGATAGCCAGCACCAGGCCGACGCAGGCCAGCGAGCCCCAGGTTATCTGGCTGAACACCTCAATGTAGGCATTAATTGAATAGTTGATGGCTCCAGCGGCGTCGAACGATCCCTGCGAGGTTTGATCGGCAATAACCCCAGCCAGATAGTTGGCGATAGCGCCGGAGAGCAGCATATATATGCCGGTCAGCACGCCGGTCACGCCGGGGATCTCGATACGGGTAATCTGCGACATCGCCACCGGGTCGATAAACAGTTCGGCAAACCCCATCACCGCCAGACCCAGCACCATCAGCGGCATTGAGGAGTGCCCATAGGCGGCTGACCAACGTGCGCTAAGGGTCAGGATGCAGAACCCGGCGCTCATCAGGCCAAGGCCCAGCGCGAACTTACCCCAGATGCGCACGGTACGGTTGCCGTTGATGTTTTCTTTCACCAGCCACGCCAGAACCACCCCGCAGAGCATCACCGCAAAGGCATTGACCGACTGGAACATCGCGGTCGGAATCTCATAGCCCATAAAATGACGGTTAACAAAACGGTCGATGTACAGGCTGATAGAGCTGCCGCCCTGCTGCGCAAAGGCCCAGAACAGCAGGCTGAAGCAGGTGAGCACCATAATCAGGCGCAGCTCTTTACGCTGCCTGGCGGACTCTGCCCGCAGGTAGATCCGCGCCAGTACCGCCAGACCAATCACCGTCGCGACAATCAGCGCGTACACCGACCACTCCTGCCAGAACAGCACGGTGATCAGCAGCGGCGCGGCGATCAGCAGAACCAGCAGCCAGCCCCAGTTCGGTAAGACAAAACTCCGCGCCCGCAGCGCTTCGCGATTCACGCCCCGGGTGTGGCGGAAATGGTGATTACCGCTGAGGAAAATCACCAGCCCGGCAATCATGCCAACGGCCGCCAGCGCGAAGCCCATCGCCCAGCTGTACTCTTGCTGTACGTAGCCGCAGGCGATTGGCGCGACGATAGACCCGACGTTGCCCGCCGCGTACATCAGCGAAAAACCGCCATCGCGACGCGGGTCTGTGGGTTCATACAGTTCACCGAGCAGACAGCTGACGTTGGATTTAAACAGCCCGTAGCCGCAGACAATAATCGCCAGCGACAGATAGAGAAAGGTGGGGGCGATTTCGCTGGCGCCGAGCACCAGATGGCCGATGGCCATCAGCAGCGCGCCGAGCATCACCGCCATACGGTTGCCCAGCAGCTTATCGGCCAGGAAGCCGCCGAGAATCGGCGTGACGTAGACTAAAGAACAGTAGGCGCTGAACAGCGCATAGGCATGATTATCGTCATACTTGAGCTGATTGGTGAGATAAAGAATGAGCAGCGCGCGCATGCCGTAAAAACTGAAGTATTCCCAGATTTGCAGCGCGACGACGTAATAAATCGCCCGCGGCTGTGAAGATTGTGTGTTCATGAAACGCTTTGTCCTGCCATAAAAATGAAAGTCGATCTTTTTGCATGAATAGCCACTCGCTAGTGATATTCATGGCCTTATAGGCTTTCTGGTTATTTAATATGCTGTAATAGTGCATAAATATACACGAATGCGCGAGGGAGTGAGTAGACAAATTGCGGGATTTTGTGAATGGGCAAAATTGACGGCGACGCGGCAGGACTATCGACGGATTGGGCGGATACCGTTATGTTATTCCTCTGCATAAAACGATGACCTGGTGGAACGGCAATGAAAAATAGTGAACTGGAACAACTGATTAATGAAAAACTCAATAGCGCGGCCATCAGTGATTACGCACCCAATGGGCTCCAGGTGGAAGGTCGCGAGACGGTTCGGAAAATCGTCACCGGCGTAACCGCCAGCCAGGCGCTGCTTGATGAGGCCGTCCGTCTTGAGGCGGATGCGGTCATCGTCCACCACGGCTACTTCTGGAAAGGCGAGTCGCCGATTATTCGCGGCATGAAGCGTAATCGCCTCAAAACGCTGCTGGCTAATGACATCAACCTTTACGGCTGGCATCTGCCGCTTGATGCCCATCCGGAGCTGGGCAATAACGCCCAGCTGGCGTCGCTGCTCGGCATTAACGTGATGGGCGAAATTGAACCGCTGGTGCCGTGGGGCGAACTGTCGATGGCGGTCTCGGGCCTGGAGCTGGCGTCGTGGATTGAAGCGCGGCTGGGGCGCAAACCGCTGTGGTGCGGCGACACCGGGCCGGACAAAGTGGCCCGCGTGGCTTGGTGTACCGGCGGCGGCCAGAGCTTTATCGACAGCGCAGCCCGCTTTGGCGTTGATGCATTTATTACCGGCGAAGTTTCAGAGCAAACCATCCATTCGGCGCGCGAGCAGGGGCTGCATTTTTACGCCGCCGGACATCATGCCACCGAGCGTGGCGGAATTCGCGCGCTAAGCGAATGGCTGACGGAAAATACCGAGCTGGATGTCACCTTTATTGATATCCCGAACCCGGCCTGATGAACGGAGGTAAAAGTGCAGCGAGCGCGTTGTTATTTATTAGGTGAAACGGCAGTCGTACTGGAGCTTGAACCTCCGGTGACGCTGGAGAGTCAGAAGCGGATCTGGCGATTAGCCCAACGGCTGGTTGGTCATACCGAGGTGGTGGAAGCCGTTCCGGGTATGAACAACATTACCGTGATACTGCGAAATCCCCAGCAGACGGCGTGGGACGCGATCGAGCGCCTGCAAATCTGGTGGGAGGAGTGCGATACGCTCGAACCGGAATCGCGGGAGATTCTGGTGCCGGTCGTTTACGGCGGCGAAGGCGGTCCGGATTTGGGGGAAGTGGCTCGTCACAGCGGACTGAGCGAAAAGCAGGTGGTGGAGCTGCATTCATCGGTGGAGTACGTGGTGTGGTTCCTCGGCTTCCAGCCGGGGTTCCCGTACTTCGGCGGCCTGCCGGAGCGCCTGGCGATGCCGCGGCGGGCGGAACCGCGTCTGCTGGTGCCGGCGGGTTCGGTGGGGATCGGCGGAGCGCAGACCGGGATTTATCCGCTGGCGACGCCGGGAGGTTGGCAGCTGCTGGGCCGAACGCCGCTGGCGCTATTTGATCCGAAGCGCAAGGAGCCGGTGCTGCTGCGCTCCGGCGACAGAGTGCGTTTCGTCCCGCAAAAGGAGGGCGTATGTTAAAAATCATCCGTGCCGGGATGTATACCTCGGTGCAGGACGGCGGGCGTGAAGGTCTGCGTCAACTGGGCATCAGCCGCTGCGGTGCGATGGATAAACCGGCGCTGGTTACCGCGAATCTGCTGGTGGGCAACGGGGCCAATGCCGCGGCGCTGGAGATCACGCTGGGCCAGGTGGATATTCAATTTGAACGCAGCGGCTGGTTCGCGCTCACCGGCGCCGCCTGCGAGGCGAAGCTTGACGGCGAGCCGGTGTGGGTGGGCTGGCGGACGGCGGTCAAGGCCGGGCAGCGTCTGGTGCTCAAGAATCCACAGCACGGCGTGCGCAGCTATCTGGCAGTGGCGGGCGGCATCGCGGTGCCGAAGGTGCTGGGCTCGCGCAGTACCGATCTGAAAGTGGGTATTGGCGGTCTGGAAGGTCGACGTTTGCAGGATGGAGACCGACTGAAGCTGGGGAAATCGGATAAGCAGTTCCGCGGGCCGCGCGGGGTGAAGCAACTGCCCATCGGCAACCGCATCCGCGCGCTGCCCGGCCCCGAGTATCAGGAGTTTGACAGCGTGTCGCAGGACACTTTCTGGCGTTCGCCGTGGCAGCTTAGCCCGCAGAGCAACCGCATGGGCTATCGTCTGCAGGGGCAACCGCTGAAGCGGACGACCGATCGCGAGATGCTTTCGCACGGTCTGCTGCCTGGCGTGGTGCAGGTTCCGCATAACGGTCAACCTATCGTACTGATGAACGATGCCCAGACCACCGGCGGTTACCCGCGCATCGCGACGATTATCGAGGCCGATATGTATCAGCTGGCGCAAATCCCGCTGGGGCAGCCGATCCACTTTGTTCCCTGCTCTCTGGAGGAGGCGCTGAAGGCGCGCGCCGACCGGCAACGTTATTTTGAACAACTGGCATGGAGACTGAACGATGAAGATTGATTTAAACGCCGACCTTGGCGAAGGCTGCGCCAACGATAGCGCGCTACTGCAGCTGGTCTCTTCCGCCAATATCGCCTGCGGTTTCCATGCGGGCGATGCGGTGATGATGCTGCAGTGCGTGCGCGAAGCGCTGAAATATGGCGTCGCGGTGGGCGCGCACCCCAGCTTCCCCGACCGGGAAAATTTTGGCCGCACGGCGATGCAGCTGCCGCCGGAGACGGTTTATGCGCAAACGCTGTATCAGGTGGGCGCACTGGCGGCGCTGGTGCGCGCGCAGGGCGGCGAACTACAGCACGTCAAACCGCACGGCATGCTCTATAACCAGGCGGCAAAAGATCCGCAGCTTGCTGACGCTATCGCCAAAGCGGTATATGACGTTGACGCCGGTCTGGTGCTGGTGGGCCTGGCGGGCAGCGAGCTGATTCGCGCCGGGCAGCGTTATCAACTGACCACCCGCCAGGAGGTCTTCGCCGACCGCGGCTATCTGGCGGACGGTAGCCTGGTGCCGCGCACCCAGCCTGGGGCATTGATCGAGAGTGAAGAGCAGTCGCTGGCGCAAACTCTGGAAATGGTGCAGCACAGCCGGGTACGCAGCATCACCGGCGAATGGGCGCACGTGGTGGCGGAAACCGTTTGTCTGCACGGCGACGGCGAGCATGCGCTGGATTTTGCGCGTCGCCTGCGCGCGGCGTTCGCCGGACGTAACATTCAGGTGAGCGCGGAAGCAGAAGAATAAAAATAATATTATTAATCAATAAATTAACAACAAACAACACTTCACAACAACATACAGGATGTAATTATGGGAGAGTCATTATCTCTCTGGCCGCTGATCGGCATTGCCGCGATCGTGGTCGGATTTGTTCTGCGTTTTAACCCGGTGCTGGTGGTTATTGTTTCCGGGATCATCACGGGTCTGACGGCGCATATGCCGATCGCGACCATTCTGGAGAAGCTGGGTGAAGGATTTCTCAATACCCGCAATCTGCCGTTTATTCTTCTGTTGCCGCTGGCGGTGATTGGCCTGCTGGAGCGGCACGGTCTGAAAGAGCGCGCGCAGACGTGGATCGCGAAAATCCGCAGCGCCACCGCTGGTCGTCTGCTAATCGTCTATCTTTTCGTGCGTGAAGTGACCGCGGCGATGGGCCTTACCAGCCTGGGCGGTCATCCGCAGATGGTGCGCCCGCTTCTGGCGCCGATGGCGGAAGGGGCGGCGGAAAAAAACTTTGGCGCCTTGCCGGGAAATGTCCGCTATCGCCTGCGCGCGATGTCGGCGGCCACCGACAACGTGGGCCTGTTCTTCGGCGAAGATATTTTCGTTGCCTTCGGGGCGATTATCTTTATGCATAACTTTATGCTGGAGTCGGGGGGCATTCAGACTGAGCCGCTGCATATTGCCTTGTGGGGGATCCCAACGGCGGTATGCGCCTTCCTGATCCACTCTGCCCGCCTGTGGCGCCTCGACCGTCATCTCCAGCGCGAGCTGGACAAGGTTAACGCCGGACAGGCGAAAGGCGGTGCCGCATGAATTTTCAGCAAACCTGGCTGTACTGGCTGGCGGGCGTCGTTCTGCTGGTGGTGGCGGTGATGTCATGGCGCGATAAGGCTAATCCGCGCAGGCTGACAACCGGTCTGTTCTGGGGTCTGTACGGCGTGGTCTTTCTGTTCGGCGACTGGACCTATGCGCTGGTCGGCGACAAGCGCCTCGTCAATATCGGCGTTGGCGTGGTGGTCGTGGTGCTGGCGCTGATCGCCGGATTTGGCGGCGTGCGTCTCGGTCGTTATCACCAGCGCTCGCAGGAAGAACGCAGCGCCAGCGCCGCGCGCCTCGGCAATCGGCTGTTTTTCCCGGCGCTGGCGATCCCGGTAGTGACGGTGATCGGCGTCCTGCTGTTTAATAATTTGCCCTCGCTGCAGGTCGCCATCTTTGGCCCGGGCAATCACGCCACGCTGATTACGCTGTTTTCAATGACCGCGGGCACGTTGATTGGTCTGGTGATGGCTATCCGCATGACCCATGAAACGGCGGTTCAGCCGTTACAGGAAGCTCGCCGTCTGCTGGATTCTGTGGGCTGGGCGTTTATTTTGCCGCAAATTCTGGCGGTTCTTGGGCTGCTGTTTACCGCCGCGGGCGTCGGCAACAGCATCTCCTGGCTGACGCAGCACTATCTGGCGGTGGACAGCCGGTTTATCGCCGTCGCCGTCTATACCCTTGGGATGGCGCTGCTGACGATGGTGATGGGCAACGCGTTTGCCGCTTTCCCCATCGTGACGGCAGGGGTCGGGATCCCGATTCTGGTGCTGCAGCACGGCGGTAACCCGGCGGTGATGGCGGCAATTGGCATGTTCTCCGGCTACTGTGGAA
The DNA here is from genome assembly GCF_040065315.1 of Klebsiella sp. CN_Kp100. Classification (NCBI taxonomy): domain Bacteria; kingdom Pseudomonadati; phylum Pseudomonadota; class Gammaproteobacteria; order Enterobacterales; family Enterobacteriaceae; genus Klebsiella; species Klebsiella sp. CN_Kp100. Next base: position 44,617 of record NZ_JBEAIJ010000045.1, on the reverse strand, counting down.
CGCTGATGACGCCTATGGCGGCGAACTTCAATATCGTCCCGGCCGCGCTGCTGGAGCTGCCGGACAAAAACGCGGTGATCAAAGCTCAGGTGCCGACCGGCATTATGTTGCTTATCGTGAACGTATTTTTGCTCTATTTCCTGATGTTCCTGTAAGGAGGGATGATGGCTGGCGTATTGATTACCGGTTTTGAACCGTTCGGCGGCGAAGCGGTTAACCCTTCGTGGGAAGTGGTAAAGCAGCTGGATGGCGCTATCATTGCCGGGCAACCGGCGGTGGCGCGGCAGCTGCCCTGCGTCTTCGGCGATGCCCTGACGGCGCTGAACGCCGCGCTGGATGAGCTGCAGCCGCGCCTGATCCTGGCGATTGGTCAGGCAGGCGGTCGCGTCGACATCACCGTTGAAAGAGTAGCGATCAACGTCGATGATGCGCGGATCCCGGACAATAAAGGTCTGCAGCCCATTGACGTACCGATCGTGGCTGACGGTCCGGCGGCGTACTTTAGCACGCTGCCGATCAAAGCGATCGTTGCCGCGCTGCGCAGCAAGGGGATCCCGGCGTCGGTATCGCAGACGGCCGGGACGTTTGTCTGTAATCACGTGATGTACGGTCTGCTGCATAGCCTGCGTAACAGCAGCGGCGTGAAGGGCGGGTTTATCCATATTCCGTATTTGCCTGAGCAGGCTGCGGCTCACCCCGGTGCCGCCAGTATGGCGGTAGAGACGGTGCGTGCGGCGCTGGAAACGGCTATCGCCGTTGCCCTGCAGCAGGATGGCGACGTGAAAATCGGCGGCGGCGCAACGCATTAACACAAGGATATTATTATGCCGGAAGGTCCGGAAATTCGCCGTGCGGCGGATAGCCTGGAAGCGGCGATTAAAGGCGAACCCCTGACTGAGGCGTGGTTCGCCTTCCCGCAGTTACAACATTATCAATCCCAGCTTGTCGGCCAGCGAGTAACACGCATTGAAACACGCGGTAAGGCGCTGTTGACCCATTTCTCCGGCGGATTAACGCTGTATAGCCACAATCAGCTGTATGGCGTCTGGCGAGTGGTGGACGCGGGGGCGCAGCCAGAAACCACGCGCGTGTTGCGCGTTCGGCTGCAGACGGCGCGTAGAGCGATTTTGCTCTACAGCGCCTCCGATATTGAAATGCTGACGCCCGAGCAGCTCGCCCGACATCCATTTTTGCTGCGGGTCGGACCGGATGTGCTCGATATGAGCCTTAGCGTTGAACAGGTTAAAGAGCGGCTGCTGTCGGCGAAATTCCGCAACCGCCAGTTCTCCGGACTGCTGCTGGATCAGGCGTTTCTTGCCGGATTGGGCAACTATCTGCGCGTGGAGATCCTCTGGCAGGTTGGGCTAACCGGTCGTCACAAAGCCTCTGAACTGGATGAAAAGCAGCTCGATGCGCTGGCCCATGCGCTGCTGGAGATCCCGCGTTTGTCCTATAACACGCGCGGTCTGGTGGACGACAATAAGCACCACGGCGCGCTGTTTCGCTTTAAGGTTTTTCATCGCCAGGGTGAGGTCTGCGAGCGCTGCGGCGGGATTATCGAGAGGACCATGCTATCGTCGCGGCCGTTTTACTGGTGCCCCGGATGCCAGCAATAAAAAAACGCGCCTTCAGGCGCGTTTTTTGTCGCTGCGAAAGCTGACTTAGCGAGCGATATCGTTCTTGAAGTCGCGTTTTTCGTAGCCGGTATAGAGCTGACGCGGACGGGCGATTTTCATGCCATCGCTGTGCATTTCGTTCCAGTGCGCAATCCAGCCCACGGTACGCGCCATCGCGAAGATAACGGTAAACATCGAAGACGGAATGCCCATCGCTTTGAGGATGATACCGGAATAGAAATCGACGTTCGGGTAGAGTTTCTTCTCGATGAAGTACGGATCGTTGAGCGCAATGTGCTCAAGCTCCATGGCTACTTCCAGCAGATCGTCCTTCGTTCCCAGTTCTTTCAGCACTTCATGACAGGTTTCACGCATCACGGTGGCGCGCGGGTCGTAGTTTTTGTACACGCGGTGGCCAAAGCCCATCAGGCGGAAAGAGTCGTTTTTGTCTTTCGCGCGACGGACGAATTCCGGAATGTGTTCAACGGAGCTGATCTCTTCGAGCATCTTCAGCGCCGCTTCGTTGGCGCCGCCGTGTGCCGGCCCCCACAGGGAAGCAATGCCCGCAGCGATGCAGGCGAACGGGTTGGCGCCGGAAGAGCCGGCAGTCCGCACGGTGGAGGTAGAAGCGTTCTGTTCGTGGTCGGCGTGCAGGATCAGAATACGGTCCATGGCGCGTTCCAGAATCGGGTTCACTTCATATTTTTCACACGGCGTGGAGAACATCATATTCAGGAAGTTACCCGCGTAGGAGAGGTCGTTGCGCGGATAAACGAAAGGCTGGCCGATGGAATATTTGTAACACATTGCCGCCATCGTCGGCATCTTGGAGAGCAGACGGAATGCGGCGATATCGCGGTGGCGTGGGTTATTTACATCCAGCGAATCGTGATAGAACGCAGCCAGCGCGCCGGTAATACCGCACATGACGGCCATCGGATGAGAATCGCGGCGGAACGCGTGGAACAGACGAGTGATCTGCTCGTGAATCATGGTGTGGCGCGTCACGATGGTTTTAAATTCGTCGTACTGTGCCTGGGTCGGTTTCTCACCGTTTAACAGGATGTAGCATACTTCCAGATAGTTAGAGTCGGTTGCTAACTGATCGATCGGGAAACCGCGGTGCAGCAGGATACCTTCATCACCGTCGATAAAGGTGATTTTAGATTCGCAGGATGCGGTTGAGGTGAAACCAGGGTCAAAAGTAAATACGCCTTTTGAACCAAGACTACGAATATCAATAACATCCTGACCGAGAGTGCCCTTTAGCACATCCAGTTCAATAGCAGTATCACCACCCAGGGTGATTTTTGCTTTAGCATCAGACATTTATGGTCTCCTTAGCGCCTTTATTGCTTAAGACTGCCGGGGTGGTGGATTTGCATTCGGCCCGTAGCAGATGACGTTACCAGTTTGTTATGTTGCACATCGCTCTGCGTCGCGAAAGGGGCAGGGTACAGAGCAAGGGCGCTTGATGGTACGTCTTCAGCCTACGATGAAACAGCAGCAAATCAGCGTTTTAGCAGCCCGAATATTATAAAACTATATACCACTAATAACTGTCCTGATTACATCGGTCAATACTCTCTCACTGTTGCATAACTTATTCTCAGGTAAAAGAGTGACCCCATAACTTTTGCGTATTATTGCATTTATCTGGTAATGGTTGTAACAATAATGTTTAATATTTGTCAAATCAGATGATTAAAAATTAAAAATATGTTGTTATCGTGACATAGATCACTGTTCGGGAGAAAACCCGACAAACTATATGTAGGTTAATTGTAATGATTTTGTGAACGGCCTATACTGCCGCCAGGTCTCCGGAACACCCTGCAATCCCGAGCCACCCAGCGTTATTTTGTCACGCTTTAACTCCTGGAAAGGCGTTTTAACATGACTTTTAGTTATAGATAAGGACGCTGTCTGACCCGCAAGCAGACCGGAGGAAGGAAACAATAAGAACAGCATGTGGGCGTTATTCATGGTAAGAAATGTGAAAAAACAAAGACCTGTCAATCTGGATCTGCAAACGATCCGGTTCCCAATCACGGCGATAGCGTCCATTCTCCATCGCGTATCCGGAGTGATCACCTTCGTGGCGATCGGGATTCTGCTTTGGCTGCTGGGCACCAGCCTTTCCTCTCCCGAAGGTTTCCTCACAGCGGCATCCATTATGGATAGCTTCTTTGTGAAATTCATCATGTGGGGCATCCTGACCGCGCTGGCGTATCACGCGGTGGTCGGTATCCGCCATCTGCTGATGGATTTTGGCTATCTTGCAGAAACTCTCGAATCAGGGACACGCTCCGCCAAAATTTCTTTTGTTATTACTGTCGTGCTTTCACTTCTCGCAGGAGTCCTCGTATGGTAAGCAACGCCTCAGCACTAGGACGCAACGGCGTACATGACTTTATTCTGGTCCGTGCTACCGCTATCGTTCTGACCCTCTACATCATCTATATGGTTGGCTTCTTTGCCACCACTGGTGAAATTTCATGGGAAGTCTGGACGGGCTTTTTCTCCTCCGCGTTCACTAAAGTCTTCACCCTGCTGGCTCTCGTTTCCATTCTGATCCACGCCTGGATCGGCATGTGGCAGGTGTTAACGGACTACGTTAAACCACTGGCCGTGCGCTTAATTCTGCAACTGCTGATCGTTGTTGCGCTGGTGGCTTACGTTCTTTATGGATTTGTTGTGGTGTGGGGTGTGTAATGAAATTGCCTGTCAGAGAATTTGATGCAGTTGTGATTGGTGCCGGTGGCGCAGGTATGCGCGCGGCGCTGCAGATTTCCCAGAGCGGCCAAAGCTGTGCGCTGCTCTCCAAAGTTTTCCCGACCCGTTCCCATACCGTTTCCGCACAGGGCGGTATCACCGTCGCGCTCGGTAATACCCATGAAGATAACTGGGAATGGCACATGTACGACACCGTTAAGGGGTCGGACTACATTGGCGATCAGGATGCCATCGAATATATGTGTAAAACCGGCCCGGAAGCGATTCTGGAGCTGGACCATATGGGTCTGCCGTTCTCGCGTCTCGATAACGGCACGATTTATCAGCGCCCGTTCGGCGGCCAGTCGAAAAACTTCGGCGGCGAGCAGGCGGCACGTACCGCTGCGGCGGCTGACCGTACCGGTCACGCCCTGCTACATACTCTCTATCAGCAGAACCTGAAAAATCACACCACGATTTTCTCCGAGTGGTACGCGCTGGATCTGGTGAAAAACGCCGATGGCGCGGTGGTCGGCTGTACCGCCCTGTGCATCGAGACCGGTGAAGTGGTTTACTTCAAAGCCCGCGCTACCGTGCTGGCGACCGGCGGCGCCGGCCGTATTTATCAGTCCACCACCAATGCGCATATCAATACCGGCGACGGCGTTGGCATGGCGATCCGCGCCGGCGTTCCGGTACAGGATATGGAGATGTGGCAGTTCCACCCGACCGGTATTGCCGGGGCGGGGGTTCTGGTGACCGAAGGCTGCCGCGGCGAAGGCGGCTATCTGCTGAATAAACACGGCGAGCGCTTTATGGAGCGTTATGCGCCGAACGCGAAAGACCTGGCGGGTCGCGACGTAGTGGCGCGTTCCATCATGATCGAAATCCGTGAAGGTCGCGGCTGCGACGGTCCGTGGGGCCCGCACGCCAAGCTGAAACTCGATCACCTCGGTAAAGAAGTGCTTGAGTCCCGCCTGCCGGGTATCCTGGAACTCTCCCGTACCTTTGCCCACGTCGACCCGGTGAAAGAGCCGATTCCGGTCATTCCAACCTGCCACTATATGATGGGCGGTATTCCGACCAAAGTGAGCGGCCAGGCGCTGACCGTCAACGAGCAGGGCGAAGACGTGGTGATTCCGGGGCTGTTTGCGGTAGGCGAAATCGCCTGCGTATCGGTACACGGCGCAAACCGTCTGGGCGGCAACTCGCTGCTTGACCTGGTGGTCTTTGGCCGCGCGGTAGGTCTGCATCTGCAAGAGTCTATCGCCGAGCAGGGCGTACTGCGCGATGCGACGGATGACGAGATCGACGCTTCTCTGGAACGTCTGAACCGCTGGAACGGCAACCGGAATGGCGAAGATCCGGTCGAAATCCGCAAAGCGCTGCAAGAGTGTATGCAGCATAACTTCTCGGTATTCCGCGAAGGGGATGCGATGGCGAAGGGCCTTGAGCAGCTGAAAGCCATCCGCGAGCGCCTGAAAAACGCCCGTCTGGATGATACTTCCAGCGAGTTCAACACCCAGCGCGTTGAGTGCCTGGAGCTGGATAACCTGATGGAAACCGCTTACGCCACCGCAATGTCTGCAAATTATCGTACCGAAAGCCGCGGCGCGCATAGCCGCTTCGACTTCCCGGATCGTGATGATGAAAACTGGCTGTGCCATTCCCTGTATCTGCCAGAGTCGGAATCCATGACGCGTCGTAGCGTCAATATGGAACCGAAACTGCGTCCGGCATTCCCGCCGAAGATTCGTACTTATTAATGCGGAGACAGGAATATGAAACTCGAGTTTTCAGTTTATCGTTATAACCCGGACGTAGACGATGCTCCGCGTATGCAGGATTACACCCTGGAAGCGGAAGAGGGTCGTGACATGATGCTGCTGGATGCGTTAATCCAGCTGAAAGAGAAAGATCCGTCGCTGTCGTTCCGTCGCTCCTGTCGTGAAGGGGTATGCGGTTCCGACGGTCTGAACATGAATGGTAAAAATGGTCTGGCGTGTATCACGCCGATCTCCGCGCTGAATCAGCCGGGTAAGAAAATTGTTATCCGTCCGCTGCCAGGATTACCGGTTATCCGTGATTTGGTGGTAGACATGGGGCAATTCTATGCACAATATGAGAAGATTAAGCCTTACTTATTGAATAATGGGCAAAATCCTCCGGCTCGTGAGCATCTGCAGACGCCAGAGCAGCGTGAGAAACTCGATGGTTTGTACGAGTGTATTCTCTGCGCATGTTGTTCGACTTCTTGTCCGTCGTTCTGGTGGAACCCGGACAAGTTTATCGGCCCGGCTGGCCTGCTGGCCGCGTATCGCTTCCTGATCGACAGCCGCGATACCGAAACCAGCGATCGCCTCGAAGGGCTGAGCGATGCTTTCAGCGTATTCCGCTGTCACAGCATTATGAACTGCGTCAGTGTGTGTCCTAAGGGGCTGAACCCGACGCGCGCCATCGGCCATATTAAGTCGATGCTGCTGCAGCGCAGTGCGTGAGTAACCCGGTCTGTCCCGGATGGCGCTACCGCGTATCCGGGCAATCCGAAGCAGTAGCCCCGGCAAGCGTTCGCGCCGCCGGGGGATATAGCAGGAAATCTTTAAAAACCGCCAAATATGTACCAGTAATCAAGGCGTTCAGAGCGAGGTAAGGCGGCAACTGAACGCATCCCCGGGAGCATAGTGAACTATGTGACCGGGGTAAGTGAAGGCAGCTAACGCAACCGCAGCCTGAACGCCGAAGATTAATGGCAGTTTTTAAAGGTTCCTTAGCGGACGAAACCACAACTCCTCCGCAACAAGTGAACCCCGGCACGTACAACTTCTGTGCGTGGTAGTTTCTACGGCGAAATAAGCATATAAATGCTTAAGGGATCACGATGCAGAACGGCGCAATGAAAGCCTGGCTGGACTCTTCTTACCTCTCTGGTTCGAACCAGAGCTGGATAGAACAGCTCTATGAAGACTTCTTAACCGATCCTGACTCTGTTGACGCCAACTGGCGTTCTATGTTCCAGCAGTTACCTGGCACCGGAGTCAAACCGGATCAATTTCATTCCAAAACGCGTGATTATTTCCGCCGCCTGGCGAAGGATGCCTCGCGTTACACTTCTTCGATTTCCGACCCTGACACCAATGTGAAGCAGGTTAAAGTCCTGCAGCTCATCAACGCATACCGCTTCCGTGGTCACCAGCATGCGAATCTCGATCCGCTGGGACTGTGGCAGCAAGAGAGAGTGGCGGATCTCGATCCGGCTTACCACGATCTGACCGAGGCCGATTTCCAGGAGATCTATAACGTAGGTTCTTTCGCCATCGGCAAAGATACGATGAAGCTAGGCGATCTGATCTCCGCCCTTAAGCAGACCTACTGCGGCTCCATCGGCGCGGAATATATGCATATTACCTCCACCGAAGAAAAACGCTGGATCCAGCAGCGCATTGAGTCGGTAGCAGGCAAAGCGAACTTTAGCGCCGAAGAGAAAAAACGCTTCCTCAGCGAATTGACCGCGGCGGAAGGCCTGGAGCGCTACCTCGGCGCGAAATTCCCGGGCGCTAAACGCTTCTCGCTGGAAGGCGGCGACGCGCTGATCCCGATGCTGAAAGAGATTATCCGCCACGCGGGTAAGAGCGGCACCCGCGAAGTGGTGCTGGGTATGGCGCACCGCGGACGTTTGAACGTGCTGGTCAACGTGCTGGGTAAAAAACCGCAGGACCTGTTCGACGAGTTCGCCGGTAAACATAAAGAACACCTCGGCACCGGTGACGTGAAGTACCACATGGGCTTCTCTTCCGATATGGAAACCGAAGGCGGCCTGGTGCACCTGGCGCTGGCGTTTAACCCGTCGCATCTGGAAATCGTCAGCCCGGTGGTTATCGGCTCCGTCCGCGCTCGTCTCGATCGTCTCGACGAACCGAGCAGCAACAAAGTTCTGCCGATCACCATTCACGGCGACGCCGCGGTAACCGGCCAGGGCGTGGTTCAGGAAACCCTGAACATGTCCAAAGCGCGCGGTTACGAAGTCGGCGGTACCGTACGCATCGTTATCAACAACCAGGTGGGTTTCACCACTTCCAACCCGCTGGATGCGCGTTCTACCCCGTACTGTACCGATATTGGTAAAATGGTCCAGGCGCCTATTTTCCATGTGAATGCCGACGATCCGGAAGCGGTCGCTTTCGTGACTCGCCTGGCGCTGGACTTCCGTAACACCTTTAAACGCGATGTCTTCATCGACCTGGTGTGCTACCGCCGTCACGGCCACAACGAAGCCGACGAGCCGAGCGCAACCCAGCCGCTGATGTATCAGAAAATCAAAAAGCATCCGACCCCGCGCAAAATCTACGCTGACAAGCTGGAAGCGGATAACGTCGCGACGCTGGAAGACGCCACTGAGCAGGTTAACCTCTACCGTGACGCGCTGGATGCCGGCGAATGCGTGGTGAAGGAGTGGCGTCCGATGAATATGCACTCCTTTACCTGGTCTCCGTACCTCAACCACGAGTGGGATGAGAGCTATCCGGACAAAGTTGAACCTAAGCGTCTGCAGGAGCTGGCAAAACGCATCAGTACGGTGCCGGAAGCCGTTGAAATGCAGTCGCGCGTGGCGAAAATCTACGGCGATCGTCAGCTTATGGCCGCCGGCGAGAAGATGTTTGACTGGGGCGGCGCGGAAAACCTCGCCTACGCCACGCTGGTCGATGAAGGTATTTCGGTGCGTCTGTCCGGCGAAGACTCCGGGCGCGGAACCTTCTTCCACCGCCATGCGGTGATTCACAACCAGAAAAATGGCTCAACCTATACGCCGCTGCAGCACGTGCACAACGGCCAGGGCCATTTTAAAGTCTGGGACTCCGTGCTGTCGGAAGAAGCGGTGCTGGCGTTTGAATACGGCTACGCCACCGCTGAGCCGCGCACCCTGACCATCTGGGAAGCGCAGTTCGGCGACTTCGCCAACGGCGCGCAGGTGGTCATCGACCAGTTCATCAGCTCCGGCGAGCAGAAATGGGGCCGTATGTGCGGCCTGGTGATGCTGCTGCCGCACGGCTACGAAGGCCAGGGCCCGGAGCACTCCTCCGCGCGTCTGGAGCGCTATCTGCAACTCTGCGCTGAGCAGAATATGCAGGTTTGCGTACCGTCCACCCCGGCGCAGGTTTACCATATGCTTCGTCGCCAGGCGCTGCGCGGCATGCGTCGTCCGCTGATCGTGATGTCGCCGAAATCGCTGCTGCGTCACCCGCTGGCGGTATCAAGCATGGACGAACTGGCTAACGGCACTTTCCAGCCAGCGATCGGTGAAATCGACCAGCTCGATCCGAAAGCAGTGAAGCGGGTTGTGCTGTGCTCTGGTAAGGTTTACTACGACCTGCTGGAACAGCGTCGTAAAAACGAGCAAAAAGATGTCGCTATCGTTCGCATAGAGCAGCTCTATCCGTTCCCGCATCAGGCGGTACAGGAAGCGCTGAAGCCTTATGCGCACGTGCATGATTTTGTCTGGTGCCAGGAAGAACCGCTCAACCAGGGCGCGTGGTACTGCAGCCAGCATCACTTCCGTGAAGTGATTCCGTTTGGGGCCTCTCTGCGTTATGCAGGCCGCCCGGCCTCCGCCTCTCCGGCGGTAGGATACCTGTCCGTTCACCAGAAACAGCAACAAGATCTGGTCAATGACGCGCTGAACGTCGATTAATTAAAGGATACATAATGAGTAGCGTAGATATTCTGGTTCCCGACCTGCCTGAGTCCGTAGCTGACGCAACGGTTGCCACCTGGCATAAAAAACCGGGCGATGCGGTTGTTCGTGACGAAGTGCTGGTAGAAATCGAAACTGACAAAGTGGTACTGGAAGTACCGGCTTCAGCGGATGGCATTCTGGACGCGGTGATTGAAGACGAAGGCGCCACCGTGCTTTCCCGTCAGATCCTCGGCCGCCTGCGCGAAGGTAACAGCGCGGGCAAAGAGTCCGGTGCGAAAGCTGATGCTAAAGAGTCGACTCCGGCCCAGCGTCAGCAGGCTTCTCTGGAAGAGCAAAATAACGATGCGCTGAGCCCGGCAATCCGCCGTCTGCTGGCGGAACACAGTCTCGACGCGGCAGCCATTAAAGGCACCGGCGTTGGCGGCCGTCTGACCCGCGAAGACGTTGAGAAACACCTGGCGAAAGCGCCGGCGAAGGCGGAGGCCCCGGCCGCAGCGCCAGCCGCTGCTCCGGCTCCACAGCTGGGCAATCGCTCTGAAAAACGCGTGCCGATGACCCGTCTGCGCAAGCGCGTTGCCGAGCGTCTGCTGGAAGCGAAAAATTCTACCGCCATGCTGACGACCTTCAACGAAGTCAACATGAAGCCGATTATGGATCTGCGTAAGCAGTACGGCGAAGCGTTTGAAAAACGTCACGGTATCCGTCTGGGCTTTATGTCCTTCTACGTGAAGGCTGTAGTGGAAGCGCTGAAGCGCTACCCGGAAGTGAACGCCTCTATCGATGGCGATGACGTGGTGTACCACAACTACTTCGACGTCAGCATGGCGGTCTCTACGCCGCGCGGCCTGGTAACGCCGGTTCTGCGCGATGTCGACCTGCTGGGCATGGCGGATATCGAGAAGAAAATTAAAGAGCTGGCAGTAAAAGGCCGCGACGGCAAGCTGACCGTAGACGATCTGACCGGCGGTAACTTCACCATTACCAACGGCGGCGTATTCGGTTCACTGATGTCCACGCCGATCATCAACCCGCCGCAGAGCGCGATTCTGGGTATGCATGCCATTAAAGATCGCCCGATGGCGGTGAATGGTAAGGTAGAAATTCTGCCGATGATGTACCTGGCGCTCTCCTACGACCACCGTCTGATCGACGGACGTGAATCGGTAGGCTACCTGGTAGCGATTAAAGAGCTGCTGGAAGACCCGACTCGTCTGCTGCTGGACGTGTAGTCAGCAAGAGTATTACCTACCGTAGGCCGGATAACGCGCCCTGGCGCCGTTATCAGGCCTACAGGTTTAAAGATAATTATTCCCTGAAGGATGGACTGAACACATGAACTTACATGAATATCAGGCAAAACAACTTTTTGCCCGCTATGGCTTACCGGCGCCGGTGGGTTATGCCTGTACTACTCCGCGTGAAGCAGAAGAAGCCGCTTCTAAAATCGGCGCGGGTCCGTGGGTAGTGAAATGTCAGGTTCACGCTGGTGGCCGCGGTAAAGCGGGCGGTGTGAAGGTAGTAAAAAGCAAAGAAGACATTCGCGCATTTGCTGAGCACTGGCTGGGCAAACGCCTCGTCACCTATCAAACAGATGCGAACGGCCAGCCGGTTAACCAGATTCTGGTTGAAGCCGCGACCGATATCGATAAAGAGCTGTACCTGGGCGCGGTAGTTGACCGCAGCTCCCGTCGCGTGGTCTTCATGGCCTCCACCGAAGGCGGCGTGGAAATCGAAAAAGTGGCGGAAGAGACTCCGCATCTGATCCATAAGATCGCCCTCGATCCGCTGGCGGGCCCGATGCCTTACCAGGGTCGTGAACTGGCGTTTAAACTGGGTCTGGAAGGTAAACAGGTTCAGCAGTTCACTAAAATTTTCATGGGCCTGGCGACCATTTTCCTTGAGCGCGACCTGGCGCTGATCGAGATCAACCCGCTGGTTATCACCAAACAGGGCGATCTGATCTGCCTCGACGGCAAGCTGGGCGCTGACGGCAACGCGCTGTTCCGCCAGCCGGATCTGCGCGAAATGCGCGACCAGTCGCAGGAAGATCCGCGCGAAGCGCAGGCTGCGCAGTGGGAGCTGAACTACGTCGCGCTGGACGGCAACATTGGTTGCATGGTTAACGGCGCGGGCCTGGCGATGGGTACCATGGACATCGTTAAGCTGCACGGCGGCGAACCGGCTAACTTCCTTGACGTTGGCGGCGGCGCAACCAAAGAGCGCGTCACTGAAGCGTTCAAAATCATCCTCTCTGATGACAACGTAAAAGCGGTTCTGGTTAACATCTTCGGCGGTATTGTACGCTGCGACCTGATTGCCGACGGCATCATCGGCGCGGTTGCCGAAGTGGGCGTTAACGTACCGGTAGTCGTACGTCTGGAAGGTAACAACGCCGAACTGGGCGCGAAGAAACTGGCTGACAGCGGCCTGAATATTATTGCAGCGAAAAGTCTGACGGATGCAGCTCAGCAGGTTGTTGCCGCAGTGGAGGGGAAATAATGTCCGTTTTAATTAATAAAGACACCAAGGTTATCTGCCAGGGTTTCACCGGTAGCCAGGGCACATTCCACTCTGAACAAGCCATCGCTTACGGTACGCAAATGGTCGGCGGCGTCACCCCGGGCAAAGGCGGCACCACGCATCTGGGCCTGCCGGTATTCAATACCGTTCGCGAAGCGGTCGAAGCCACCGGCGCAACCGCATCCGTCATCTACGTTCCGGCGCCGTTCTGCAAAGATTCTATTCTGGAAGCTATCGATGCTGGCATTAAGCTGATTATCACCATCACCGAAGGTATCCCGACGCTGGATATGCTGACCGTGAAAGTGAAGCTCGACGAAGCGGGCGTGCGCATGATCGGGCCGAACTGCCCGGGCGTGATCACTCCGGGCGAATGCAAAATCGGCATCATGCCGGGCCACATTCACCAGCCGGGTAAAGTGGGCATCGTTTCCCGTTCCGGTACCCTGACCTATGAAGCGGTTAAGCAGACCACCGACTACGGCTTTGGTCAGTCCACCTGCGTGGGCATCGGCGGCGACCCGATTCCGGGATCCAACTTCATCGATATCCTGAAACTGTTCCAGGAAGATCCGCAGACCGAAGCGATTGTGATGATCGGTGAGATCGGCGGTAGCGCGGAAGAAGAAGCGGCCGCTTACATCAAAGATCACGTGACCAAACCGGTTGTCGGCTACATCGCCGGCGTGACCGCGCCGAAAGGCAAACGTATGGGGCACGCGGGTGCCATCATTGCGGGTGGTAAAGGGACGGCGGATGAAAAATTCGCCGCTCTGGAAGCCGCTGGCGTGAAAACCGTTCGCAGCCTGGCCGATATCGGCGAAGCGCTGAAAACCGTCATTAAGTAATAAGTAAAAAAACAGCCCTGACTTTCTGCATGGTCAAGGGCTGGTCCAGTTTCGACATGGTTGGCCATCTGATGATGGCCTTTTTTTTGCCCGTAACTCAGCTCTCCGCCAGCGCTTTCAGCCAGCGAATCCCGCTTTCTGGTGAGGTCATGACCGGTACCGGCGGGGCAGGGAGCTGCTGCAATACCCGGGCCATTGAGGCTTGCGCCAGCATCACTACATCCGCCTGGCTAAACGCGCTTTGTAGCCCTTCACTGACGATTCGGTCATGGGTATCCATATCGCCTGCCAGCAGTGCGTGAAAAGCCTCTTCCATTAATATGGGGGTAATGGCGCGCGGCTTACCGCTCTCCTGTACTTTGCGCTGGACGTAATCCAGCGTCGGCTTTAGCGTGGTCGCTACGGTTGCCAGCACGGCGATACGCTCGCCTTTTTCAATCGCTTCTTCGACCATCGCGCTGTCAATACGGGCGAGCTGAAGCGGCGTCAGAAACTGGCACTGTTCCACCGCCGTGCCAATAGAAGAGCAGGCGGTAATGAAAATATCGCAGTCCGCTTTTTCGGCAATATGCACGTAGTCGGCGATGCGGGCGGCAATATTCGGCGTTACCCCTCCGGCCTTCATTACCTGCTTGATCATGGATTCTTCCACCAGATGCATGACTTCCACTTCCGGCATGATATCGGCAATCAGCTGCTGCATCATCGCGAGCGTCGCTGAACTGGTGTGCAGCATAGCGATCTTTTTCATTGGGCTATCTCCTTAAGCAAATTTTCTGCGACGGCCTGCGCCGCGTCGTGATCTTCCTGTGCCGATAGCCCGCCTACCGCGACGGCGCCGAGACATTTACCGTCGTACAGAAGCGGAACCCCGCCGGGCAGGGCGGTAAAATGCGGATCGGCAAAGTAACTGATGTCCAGCTGCTCTTTTTGCAGGCGCTGTAAAAATGCCTGCGTGGTACAGCCGAGGCGACTGCTGGTATGCGCCTTGCGCTGGGTAAGTTCAATGGTTAACAATTTGGCATTGTCCATCCGCGCGAAGCTGAGCAGCTCCCCGCTGGCGTCGCACACCGCTACGCTTAGCGGGCGCTTTGCATAGCAGGAGTCAGCGAGGTCAAGCGCGAACGCTACGGCGCGTAAAGCCTGTTCCAGAGTGAGAGTCGTCATGGTGATTATCCTTTTGAAAGATGTTCAGAAACGGTTTGAGCGGGGTTGTTCGCGGCGGCCTGCGCCTGTCGGGCGTCCTTTTTGCGCCAGTAGTTCGCCAGCAGCGAGCCGCTGACGTTGCCAAGCGGAGTCATCACCGCGGAAGCAAGGCCCACTGTTGCCAGCTTGCCCATCGCGGCGGCAAGCCCCGACGCCATTCCGCCGTTTTGCAGTCCGACTTCAAAGGCCACGGTACGGGCGGACTGTACGTCCATGCGAAAGATCCAGCGACTCATCAGATAACCAATCAGGAAACCGCCGAGGTTATGCATCAGCATGGCGAAACAGAGCAGGAAGCCGACCTGCACCAGGTTGTCGCGTCCCGCAGCGGCGGCGGTGGTCGTGAAGAAAATAATCCCTATCATCGAGATAGTCGGCATGATTTTCTTAATACCTTCAACGCGACCATACAGCCAGTTGTAAAACAGCGCCCAGACGAGACCGCCAGCCACGAAGTTGACAACCACGGCGTACATTTGCGCTTCGGCGCCGGCGCTGGCGAACAGCGTGTTCCAGCCTCCGGCGCTCATATACAGCAGCCACAGAGCGCCGAGCCCGGCCAGTCCCTGCACAATACGGCGGCCGCGTATACTGGCGTAGGTTTTCAGGTAGTCGTGTAAGATCGCCGCGCCGATCGGGATGAGCACGATTTTCACCACGTCCATCACCATTGCGGTCAGCTGAATATCGATCATCGAGCCCGCCAGCAGGTTAACCCACAGCGGCGTCATCACCGTGGCCGCCAGGGTTGATACTGCCGCTATCGATACCGCCAGCGCCAGGTTAGCGTTGGCGATGTAAACCATCACCGTCGAAGAGAGGCCGCTGGGACACGCGCCAATCAGCAGGATGCCCACCGCGACTTCCGGCGGAAAGTTGAAGACCAGGGTAATGGTCAGGCCGAGCAGGGGCATAATGACAAAATGGCAGAAGGTACCGATAAACACCGCCCACGGCATTTTGGCGACATCGATAAAATCCTGGATCGTCAGCTTGGTGCCCATGCTGAACATAGTGGCCTGGATGACCAGGAAAACGATCCATTTATGGGTGATGTTAAAGCCGCCCCAGACGATCAGATCCGTAGACCAGGTCATCGCGGCAACGAAACCGGCGATGATCCACAAGGTAAACTGATAGCTGCGTAACCCCGGCCAGTATCCTGCTCCCGCCGCAAAACCGGCGGTGAACATCACCAGCCCAGGCTGCCAGAGCGCGGGTGAATGCATCAGCGCGCCAACCGCCGCCAGGGCGGCGCCGGCGATGCTGACGCCGAGACCGGTTTTGTGAATAACAGTGGTCATAGTCATAGCGAAATGTCCTTTCTGTTGTTATTGCTGCCGGGGGGGAATAGATAACATTTGCCGCGCAATGTCGGGCGTGGCGACTTTCTTATCCATGCTGCGAATCAGGGTGGCGAGTTTGGCGACCTGCTGATAGTTATTCTGGGCTTTTTCTTCCGCGCTTAAATAATAGCTATCCTCGAAGCCAATTCGAACCTCGCTGGCGCCCATGGCGACTGCGGCAGCGATAATGTCGAAATTCTTTCTGCCAAAATGCGTTATTCCCCATAAGGCCTCGCGGGGGAGCATGCTGCGCATGGCAATTAATGTATCAATCGTGGCGGGAGTAGTGCCGCGATGCCCCAGTACAATATTAAACAGCATCGGGGTTTTGAATTTGATATTTTCCTGCAGAGCCAGGATGTTATTAATCATGCCAATTTCGAAAACTTCAAATTCGGGAATTATGTTATGCGCGATGATTTGTCTTGCACAATATTCGACGTCCGGGCCGGGATTAAAGTAAACGGCATCGCCAAGGTTAACGGAGCCGACGTTAAGCGACGCCATCTCCACTCCTGAGCAGGCCAGGGGCGCGCAGCGTTCGGTGATGGACAGCGAAGAGACGCCGCCGGTAGAGGCCTGAATTATCAGGTTTGAATGGCGCATCACAGGGTCGATTGTGGCCTGAAAATCGACGGTGTCCGGCGTCAGACGCCCCTGCTTATCACGGACGTGCAGATGAACAATCGCCGCGCCATATTCTACGCTGGCGAGTATTTCCTGCGCCAGTTCTTCGGGTATAACTCGAGGGCAATCCGCGGCAACGGGTGCCAGCGAGATAATAACGGTATCCGACATATTTTCCTCCGGTACAGAGAGATTAAAATTACAGGTAAGGCGTTATCCAGCGTAATGATTCAGGGCCTGATGTTGAGGGTTGATATTCACAACCAATCCAGCCCTTGTAGTTCATTTTTTTAATAAAATCGAATAACCATGCTTCATTTAATTCGCCGGTCCCAGGTTCATGGCGATAAGGAACGGAAGCAATTTGAATATGTTTGATAAGCGTAAAGTAGCGTTCAATATTTTTGGCGACGTTGCCGTGAATTTTCTGGCAGTGATAAATATCAAACTGTAAACCGATATTGTTCCTGGCGACCTGGTCAATGATTGCTGCGGCCAGCGGAAAGCTATCAATAAAATAGCCGGGCATATCCTGCGAGTTTAATGGTTCAATCAGCACGTCTATTTCCGCAACAGCCAGCACATCGCAGGCGATACGCAGCCTGTTGCGCAAGAGCTCAAGCTGGGCCTGATGCGTCAGAGCATCGCAGCGCAAGCCCGCCATAACGTGAACCCGGCGGCAGCCCAGCGCCGTGGCATAATGACGAGCCCGCTCCAGACTGCGGTGAAACTCCTCTTCGCGCCCGGGTAGCGCTGCCAGCCCGCGTTCACCCTGAGACCAGTTGCCTGCCGGAGCATTCATCAGCACCAGCGGTAGAGACGTTTGCCGCTGTGCCGCCTGCAGCTGTTCCAGCGGGTGTTGCCAGAGAAATAGCCCTTCAATGCCGTGAAAACCGGCCGCTTTTGCCGCCAGGAAACGGGCCGCTATCGGTAAATCGGTAAATAGCCAGTCGAGGTTAGCCGCGAGCTTCAGCATGATGCGCATCCTCCCGGCTATCTACCAGATGCAGTTTCACCCCCTGGCTGGCAATAGTATGTTGCGCATCCTCCGGTAGCCGGTTATCAGAAACAATATCGGTCAATTGCTCCAGCCCGCAGATATGGAACATGCCGTATTTGCCAAATTTACTGCTATCGCAGACCAGTACCCGACGCCGGGAAACGGTGAGCACCGCCTCCTTGACCGAGGCTTTCCCTTCGCTCGGCGTTGACATCCCGCGTTCGGTATCCCACGAAGAGGAGCTCAGAAACGCCACGTCAATATTAATGGTGCGAAGAAAGCTGGCAGCGCTTTTACCAATGCTTGAGCGGTTGCGCTGGTCCACCAGGCCGCCGGTGTGATAGAGCGTGATATGCGGCATATCCATCAGGTAGTGGCTGATGGAAAAGTCGTTGGTGACGACCGTCAGGTTAAAACAGCGGCTGGCGGCCACCGCTTTCGCCACTTCAAACAACGAGGTGCCGGCATCGAGGTAGAGCGTTTGACCCGGCTCGATGAGCATCGCCGCCAGCTGGCCCATTTTGCGTTTTACTTCATGATGCAACTCCGCTTTCTCTCGCCACGGCAGCTCGGATTTAAGCAGGTTATTAAGCTTCACGCCGCCGTTAATGGCGATAACCTTGCCTTCTTCTTCCAGCAGCTGAATGTCGCGGCGTACCGTCATATGCGACACGCTCATCAGCTCCGCCAGTTCATTGAAGGAGGCGGCGTTTTTTTCATGCACGTAGCGGTAAATAAAGTCGCGCCGTTGTTCCGGGATCATCATCGCACCTCAGGCCTGTCGGGATTGTTCGAGTTCGGCCACCGCTGCTTCTGAGAGCGGGACATAGCCGAGCGGTTTTAAGGTCAGCCAGATACGGGCGCTGTCTTCCAGTTCTTCGGCGTTAAACACCGCCTCGCGCAGCGAGCGACCGCTCACTACCGGCCCGTGGTTGGCCAGTAGCGCCGCCGTATGGTCTGCGGCGATGTCACTGAGCGCGCTGGCAATGCCCTCGTGTCCGGGTTTGAAATAGGGCAGCAGCGGCAGCCGTCCGACGCGCATCACGTAGTACGGCGTTAGCGGCGGCAGGCAGTTTTCCGGCGTGGCGCACGGTAGACAGGAGAGCGCGGTCAGCCACGGAGAGTGCAGATGTACTACGGCCCCGCAGGAAGGCCGGTGGCGGTACCACGCCAGATGCATAGGGACCTCTTTTGACGGCTTATCGCCGCTGAGATGCACGCCATCGGCATCCAGTCGACTCAGGGTGGCGGCCTGCAGTTCACCCAGACAGGAATTGGTTGGGGTCACCAGATAGCCGCCGTCCGGCAGCTTCACGCTGAGATTGCCGGAACCGCCGCTGCTGTAGCCGCGCATAAACAGCGAGCGCCCATAGTGGACCAGTTGTTCGCGGAGTTGGTGTTCACTCACCGGATTCATGATGGATACTCCTGGGCCGTAAAAAAGAAATCTTCGTCGCCAAAGTTGCCTGACTTCAGGGCCAGCGCCAGGCCGGAGGAGAAGACCCAGGGTACGCCCGGCGCGATCGCTCTGCCGACGGCCAGGCGCTTCACCTGTAGCGCTTCCACGACGGTGCCGGAGGTTTCTCCGCCAGCGACAATAAAGGTGTTGACGCCTGCGGCCAGAAGTTTGGCGCTCAGCCGGGCGAAAGTGCGTTCGATTGCCCGACTGGCGGCCTGTTCGCCGTATTCCTGCTGAATGCGCTGTAGCGCCTCTGGCGGCTGGGTGGCATAAAGTAGCGGCGCGAGCGGGTCGCTGATATGCGCCATCGCCCAGGTAGACAGCTCGTCGCTGTAGCTTTCGGTATCCGACAGGCAGCGGGCAACGTCAAGCAAACAGGATGCCGCCTGGGCTTTATAGCGGTTGACCTGGCGGTTGCTCATCGTCGAACAGCTGCCGGAGAACACGACTGCTCTGGCGGGAGAGGGAAAGCGGTGCGGCGACGCAACAGGATGACCACCAGCGTTAGCGGCCAGCGCGCCGCCGAGACCGGAACCTCCGGCCAGCAGCGGATACTCCTGCAGCGCCTGAGCCAGGGTATGGAGATCGGTGCCGTCCAGCGTATCGACAATCACATGGCGCGTCCCTTCAATCTGATAGCGTGCTAAGGCGTAAGTGACCGCTTCCACACCGCTGCGAATCGTATTGAGAGCAATGTGCCCAACCGGGCTGGCCGTCTGCGCGGCCAGCAGGCGCGGTACGCTGGCATCGGTCATCGGATTTAGCGGATGTTTTTCCATACCGGATTCGTTAAGCAGCACCCCGTTCACAAACAGATGGCCGTGGACCACCGTGCGCCCATTTTGCGGCAGAGCGGGGCAGTGAACGATTAGCGGGGCCTGAATGTCGTTCATCAGCGCATCGCTTACCGGGCCGATGTTGCCCGCCGGCGTGGAATCAAAGGTTGAGCAATACTTGAAATAGAGCTGGTGGACGCCGGCGTTTTGTCTAAGCCAGCGGGCGCAGGCCAGGGACTGGGCGACGGCCTGTTCTGCCGGTAAAGCGCGGCTCTTCAACGAGATGACGATAGCGTCAACCTCTTCGTTCCAGCACTGAGTGATATCGGGCATGCCGGGCAGCAGCGCGACTCGCCAGCCCTGTTCAGCCATAAAGCTTGCTATATCCGTTGCGCCGGTAAAATCGTCGGCGATAACGCCTGTAGTGACGGCCATGGATCCACTCCGTTCAAGTTGTTTTCACATTGAACCTATTATTCAGGAGGGCATTTCACATTCACATGATGATTCTCACAAACAACAACATCACGAAAACGCATGGTATTTTTATAACTGTATGAAATATAACAATTAATCATTTGTCGGTCAGAAATTTGTGCTCACAGTTTTCTGTGAAGATTCGTTAAAGTTTGAGAACGCTGGCCGCCTGAGCGCGGGCAGCTCTCAGGCATCGTCCTCCTGAACCGGCGTAACGGTTGTGCATTTTGATCATATTCATCTGTTTAAATGAGATTATTTTTTGCGTCAGTCATCATCCTTTTTATCCGTAATATTTTGCATATTAACCGCTTGCAAAAGCTTACGGAGAATAAGATGGCGGAAAATAAAAGGGATAATGGCATCGTTTTTTTTAGTTCGTTAACAGATGTTTTTTCGCGGGCAACGGGGCTGACGGCGACGGTTATTAAGGTAACCGACGGTCGCTTGCCCGATTGCTATGTGGGGGCAGAGTTCTTTTCCCTACCGCTGGTTCAAAGCAATAAAATATGCGGGTATATTATTTTTGACCATCGAGCAGCAACCGATAATAATCATCGCTCGGCGGCGATAAGGCTACTGCATTTCATCGTTAGTCATTACTCAGCGATGGAAGAAGCAGAGGAGGAAGGTGCGAGACAGGCGCGACAAAAGAGCACTTTTTATTATGCGCAAAAATCGCCGCATGAAATAAAACTGGCGGCTGCGCTGCGCTATATTGATGAACATTTATATGATGAGCTGTCTCTGGAATCTGTTGCCGCCCATGTTTGTCTCAGCGCTAACTACTTCAGCCGTTTTTTTAAAAAGCGTCAGGGCGTAAATTTTAAGGTGTGGGTCAATCAGAAGAAAATGCAGCGTGCCGGAGAGCTGCTCGGGGACCCGGCTAATTCCATAGACAGCGTGGCGCGTAAGCTTCAGTTTGCGCAAACCAGCTACTTTTGCCGGGTGTTCCGCGCTGCTCACCGCACGACCCCCCAGTCGTTCCGCGAACGGAACCTCTGGAGATCTTCACCTCGCATCGGTTAGCCTCGAATTCAGGCTAATACAGATTTTTCCTGGAGCATTCATAATGTGTGCCCGATCGCGGAATTTTTCAATTATGCCCATGGCCAGGTAATTAATTCCCATTGGCTCTCTTCATGTCTTCGCTAATAAACAAGTTAACGTGAAAAAATATTGACAACTTAATGCTTTTAATTGTGCAGCAATCACGTTGTTTAAATTGTCTTTATTGTAGCGCCTGGGTATCATTGGTTATTATTTGATCAGTGATAGTATGCATTAATCATGGAATAGATCAATGACACCTGACGGTAAAATAAAATATAACACCGGGGGCTAACCTGATGTCCTTGCGCGCTTTTTTTATCTATTAAACAATTTTTGCACGCCGTAAATGGAAGACGTTATGAGAGGAAAAATACCGAAAACTGAATTACTGGTGACTTTTGAGGTTGTGGCTCGCCATGAAAGTTATACCCGGGCAGCGGAAGAGTTGGCTTTAACACAAAGCGCCGTGTTCCGACAGGTCACGGCGCTGGAGGATTTCCTCCATACGTCATTATTTAATCATGCTAAAAAAAGGATTTTTTTAAATGAGGCCGGCAAGCATTATTTGTCTATCGTTAAAGAAACGTTGAACAAACTGGAGCGTGATACCAATTCGATTATGACCTGGCAACCGACGGTGCAGGTTCTTGAACTGGCCGTTAATCCCACCTTTAGCACCCACTGGCTGATCCCCAACCTGCGCGAGTTTAATAAATTAAATCCTGACATCATCGTTAATATTCATTCGCTGGCCAGCATGAGTGATTTTCTGAGCCGCGAGTACGATGCCGCCATTATGCGCGAGGATTTTTGCTCGCCGTGGTCTGAAGTGGAGTATCTGTTTGAAGAGGAAATTTTGCCGGTGTGCGGCTGCGGACTGCTGTCGGAACCCGGGCAAAAGCTGGCGGTGGAGGAGCTGCTGGGCGAATTTCCGCTGCTGCATCAAAGCACGCGGATTCACGGCTGGCAGGAGTGGTTTGCGCTGTCGAATATCACCAGCCCGCAGATCAACATCGGTCCACGTTTCGATCTGCTCTCGATGCTGATTGCGGCAGTGCGTTCAAATCTGGGAGTCGCGCTACTGCCGCGTTTTGCCATTCAGCATGACCTGGATAGCGGTGAGATGGTGATCCCCTGCGATGTGCCGATTCGTACCGGTAACCGTTTTATTATGACGTGGCAGGAGGATAAAACGGAATCCCGTCATTTGCAGGTATTTCGCGACTGGCTGCTGCAAAAATCGGTGGTGTCGGCTGCCTGACGGTGCTTTGCCCGGGCTTCCGGCCCGCAGACGGCGGTGAACCCGTAGCCCGGGCAAGGCGCGTTGAGCGCCGCCCTCGGGAGCAGCGCGCAGAAACCCCCCAGTAGAGAGCAGAGTCGTTGAACTCCCCGGAGGCGATGCTGCGCATCTGTCCGGGCTACCGGCCCGGAGTCGGCGGTGAACCTGTACTGCGCACCTGTCCGGGCTACCGCGCTGCAAACGGCGATGAACCTGTAGCCCGGGCAAGGCGCGTCAAGCGCCGCCCCCGGGAGCAGCGCGCAGAGTAGCCCTGGGAGCAGAACGCAGCGCGAGCCGGGTCAAACTACCAGTCGATTCCTGCCTGCGCCTGAATACCACCGTCAAAGGCGTGCTTCACCGGGCGCAGTTCGCTGATCGTATCGGCAAGCTCCAGCAGGCGGGCATGGCAGCCGCGGCCGGTAACAATCACGTTCTGCTGCGGCGGACGATTGACAATAGCGGCAATCACTTCCTGTGGATCCAGGTAGCGATACGCCAGCATATACGTGAGCTCATCCAGCACCACCAGATCGTAGCTCGGATCGGCCAGCATGCGCTTACTCTCTCGCCATACGACCGATGCCGCCTCCATATCCGTTTCCCGGTTTTGCGTTTCCCAGGTAAAGCCGGTGCCCATAATGTGAAACTCAACGCCCAGAGGATGCAGCGTATTGTACTCTCCATTATCCCACTGGCCTTTAATGAACTGGGCAACGCCGACGCGCTTACCATGTCCGACGGCTCGCGTTGCCGTACCAAAGGCGGCAGTAGATTTGCCCTTACCGTTGCCGGTGAAGACGATCAAGATGCCTTTTTGCTCCGTTGCCGCCGCCACGCGGGTATCAACCTGCGTTTTCAGCTTCTGCTGGCGCTGACGATGGCGGTCAGGATTGCCTCGCGCGTGCATAAATGCTCCTTAGTGCCCTGCCGGACAGGTGGCGCAGCGGTGCTGCTGCTCGAACTGGCTAAAGAAGTTGTTGCCTTTGTCGTCAACCAGCACAAACGCGGGCAGGTTTTCGACTTCCATCATCCATACCGCTTCCATGCCCAGTTCCGGATACTCAAGGCAGCGTAAACTTTTCACGTACTGCTGCGCCAGCAGGGCCGCCGCACCGCCGATGCTGCCGAGATTAAAGCCGCCGTGTTTCAGGCAGGCTTCGGTCACCTGCGGGCTGCGGTTGCCTTTTGAGAGCATGATCAGACTCCCGCCCGCGGCCTGGAAAGCATCAACATACCCGTCCATCCGTCCGCCGGTGGTGGGACCCAGCGAGCCGCAGGCAAGATTGTCTGGCGTTTTTGCCGGTCCGGCGTAGTAGACGATATGATTGCGCATGTAAGCCGGCATCGGTTCGCCATTATCCAGCCGCTCTTTAATTTTGGCATGGGCAATATCGCGGGCGACGACAATTGGACCGCTCAGCGACAGCCGGGTACCGACCGGCAGGGCTGACATATCGCGAAGGATATCGCGCAGCGGCCGATTCAGGTCGAGCTGGACGGTCTGCGCCCCGTTTTCTATCCGCTGAGAATCAGGAATAAACTTGCCCGGGTTATGTTCCAGCTTCTCCAGCCAGATGCCGTGCTTGTTGATTTTGGCTTTAATGTTTCGATCGGCGGAGCAGGAGAGGGCCATAGCGATAGGGCAGGAGCCGCCGTGCCGCGGCAGGCGGATCACGCGAATATCGTGAGCGAAATATTTGCCGCCAAACTGCGCGCCGATGCCGAACTCGCGGCTGGCGTTAAGCAACGTCGCCTCCAGCGCAGTATCGCGAAACGCCTGGCCCAGCGCGTTTCCGCTGGTGGGCAGATTGTCATAATATTTGGTCGAAGCCAGCTTCGCCACCTTCAATGCCTGATCCGCCGAGAGGCCGCCCACCACAAAGGCGATGTGGTACGGCGGACAGGCGGCGGTGCCCAGCGCTTTCATTTTTTCTATCAGGAAGGCGGTGAGTTTTTCCGGCTGCAGGATGGATTTCGTTTCCTGAAACAGCGCTGCTTTGTTCGCCGAGCCGCCGCCTTTGTTGACGAACAGGAAGCGGTATTCGCTACCCGGCACGGCGCTGATGTCGATCTGCGCCGGCAGGTTGGTCTCCGTGTTGACCTCGGTGTACATATCGAGGGGGGCATTTTGCGAATAGCGTAAATTATTTTCCTGGAAGGTGTTGTAGACGCCCTGACTCAGGGCTTCAGCATCGTTGCCGCCGGTCCAGACGTTCTGGCCTTTGCTCGCCACGATGGTTGCGGTCCCGGTATCCTGGCAGTTTGGCAGCACGCCTTTTGCCGAGACTTCGGCGTTGCGCAGCAGCTGCAGCGCAACGTATTTATCGTTACTGCTGGCCTGCGGATCGTGCAGGATACTGGCGATCTGTTTTAAATGTCCGGCGCGCAGGAAAAATGAAGCCTCATAAAATGCCTGCTGAGCCAGCAACGTTAACGCTTCGGGCGCAACCTTGATGACCTCTTCACCATCTAACTCTGTCACCTTAACATGTTGATTACTGAGTAGTTCATATTCCGTATTATCTTTACTCTGCACAAAGAGTTCCTGCCAGACAAAGGGTTTAGACATGTGACATCTCACTATTTCGCGAAAAAGAGATTGGCCTGCGTCGCTTTAGCGACGTACTCGATGGTTTGCTGGGCGCGAACGCTGTTACCGGCTGCATCCAGCGGAGGGGAGTAGACGGCGATGGCGTACCGCCCCGGCACCACGGCGATCATCCCGCCGGCAACGCCGGATTTCGCCGGAATACCGACGCTATACAGCCATCTGCCGCTGCCGTCGTACAGCCCGGCTATCGCCATTTCCGCCAGTACCTGCGGCACATAGCTGGCGTTAAGCAGTTGCCTGCCGTTGAACGGCGATTTACCGCCGTTGGCCAGCACGGCTCCCATTTTGGCGAGCTGCTCAACGGTGATATCCACCGAACATTGACGGGTGTAGATTTCGACGGCTTCCTGCGGATCGCCATAAAAGCTGCGGTAGGAATGCATCAACATGGCCAGCGCCTGGTTATGCTGGTTGGTTGCCATTTCGGATTGAAATACCGGCTCGTTCACGCTCAGCGTACTGTCGGCCCAGGCGCTGAGATTGTTGAGGATTTTATTCCAGCGGTCGGTTTTGTCCTGCGCCGCAATCAGGCTCACGGTGCTCATGGCGCCGGCGTTGACTAACGGATTCTCCGGCGCGCCTTGGGTGAGTTCGACGGCTAATCCGGAATTGAAGGGCAGGCCGGTGGCGTTGGCGCCGAGTTTATCCAACACTTCCTGCGGTCCGCGTTGCTCCATTGCCAGCGCCAGGGTGAACACTTTGCTCAGGGACTCCATCGGGAACGCTTTTTTTACGTCGCCGGTCTGGTAAATTTTGCCTTCTACCGTCGCGAGCGTAATGGCGAAATTATCCGGGCTATAGGTCGCCAGAGCGGGGATGTAGTCGGCGACTTTACCCTCGTGGTTATTTTTATATTTCTGATGCGCCTGCTCGATAATGCTGGCGTAGTCCGGTGCGCCCTGAGCTGCGGCGGCGCCGCTAAACAATAAGCTGGCGGTGAACAGGCAGGTGCCGAGAAATTTAACGTTCATGGTATGTCCTGTTGAGATTATTGAGAGGAACCGGGCCGGATAGATCCGGCCTGGGGTTCGTAGCCATCTTGCCGTCAGGACATCGCCACTTCGGACGTTTCGCTGGCAGGACGCTCCTGCTCGGGTTTTTTGACCGGGGCGGTGCCGCGGCAGCCTTCTCCATAGTGCTCGCCTTCCCAGCGGCCAACGATGGCGGCGCCCATGGCGTTACTCATTACGTTAGTGGCGGAGCGACCCATATCGAGGAACGGATCGACGCCCATCAACAGGATCAGGCCCGCTTCCGGAATGTTGAACTGGTTCAGCGTCGCGGCAATAACCACCATTGAGGCGCGCGGTACGCCCGCCATCCCTTTTGAGGTCAGCATCAGAATCAGCAGCATGGTGATCTGCTCGCCCATGCCGAGGTGCACGTTGCAGGCCTGGGCGATAAACACCGTGGCGAACGAGCAGTAGGCCATGGAGCCAACCAGGTTAAAGGAGTAGCCAATGGGCAGAACGAAGCTGGCGATTTTGGAAGAGACGCCAAATTTTTCCAGCTTATCGAGGGTGCCCGGGAAGGCGGCTTCAGAGCTGGACGTGGTGAAGGCCAGCAGGGCGGGCTCAAGGATCGCTTTGGTCAGACGGCCAATGCACGGACCAACAATGACCGCCGACAGGCCAATCAGCATCGCCCACAGCATGCCAAGCGTCAGGTAGAACTCACCCATAAAGATACCGGCGCTGACCATTACGCCCAGTCCGCGCTCGGCGATCAGCCCGGAGATAGCGGCAAAGACGGTTAGCGGCGCGAAGAGCATGACGTAGCCCGTCAGCTTCAACATTACGTGGACCAGCGAATCGAGCACTTTCACAATGGGTTCGGCTTTTTCGCCGATAGCCGCCAGGCTACAGCCGAGGAAAATGGAGAACACCACGATTTGCAGGATTTCGTTGCGCGCCATCGCATCAACGATGCTGGTCGGCACCGCGTGAGAGATAAATACCTTCAGCGTGAAGGGCTCAGATTGAACGGCCGCGACCGCTCCGGCATCGTGGGCGACGAAATTAATCCCCGCCCCCGGCTGGAACAGATTAACGATCACCAGCCCCAGCGCAATCGACAGCAGCGAGGCGCAAATAAACAGGAAAAAAGTTTTCGAGAATATCCGCCCGAGCGTTTTAGCATCGCCCATTTTGGCGATGCCAACTACCAGCGTGGATATTACCAGCGGAGCGATAATCATTTTTACCATGCGTAAAAATATAGTGGTGAAAATAGAAATATCCTGCGCGTATGATTTTGCTGTATCAGCCGATGCCATATTATTAATTGCCACCCCGGCAATCATGCCGAGTATCAGGCCTAATATGATCATTTTGGTTAAACTTATTTTTTTCATGTTTACTCCATCGGATCGAGGTTAGTCGGTGAAGTGTTGTAGGGCAGCGCACGCCTGAGCCTGCAAACCGCTCAGACGGGCGCCTGTGGTGACCAACCGCATAAATTGTCTGGAATACAGTGATACAGCGAAATCCTGTACACCAAGGGATGTTGTTGTATTTTTATATCCGTTGTCTTTCACGCTGCATTTTTGTTGGCTGCCTTTGCTCACCCCAGTCACGTACGGATGTACGCTCCTGGGGATGAATGAGGGACATCCATGCCCCTCACCGAAGGCAGCCTCCGGCTGTTCAAATTCGTTCCTGACGAATCTGTCCTTCAGTTGCCGCCTCAATGCAACTCGAAATCCATTGGATATAGAATTAGAAATCAAACTCAATACTTAATAACGGCGCATGCTGCTGAGCGCCATAAACATCATTGTCGCCAACGTTGCCGGAAATAATATCCCGCGGCATGACAATTTTTACCGCGTTAGCCGGATCAAACCAGACAATGCGATGAATAAAATCAGGTCTCACGTTATACAAGCTGGCAATAAGCTGCGGAGTTAATTGCTCAGATCGTTTTACCCGCTGATAATCCTCCCGGGTTTTAAATAAAATATCTAAAACTAATTCATACGGCCCGGCGTTTTTGGAGCGGATCACCTGCGCCAGTGAGCATAGAGATTGTTTCATGCCTGAACTCCTTCTGGCGTGACCTGCTCGATATGGAAGTCAAAGCGCAGCGCGTCGCAGGCTTCAATCAGGTGATAGATTGAAAACTCATACACCGGGCCACTCTGGATATCGGAAGGCGAGAACGGGAAGGCGAGGTTGCCCGCGGTCGCAATGCGGTTTTCATAACCGTAGTGCAGCAGGGTAGAGCGCACCAGCGAGCAGACGCTGTTGGCGGTATCCTGAGTCGGGGCGACGACGTCCAGTAAAATCCCCAGCTCGTGCCCGGCGGTTTTCATCGGTTCGTGATTGCCCATCACGCCGTTCTTTCCGTACAGATGGAAAGTCATGCGGATGCTGTCGTCACTCAGCGAGAGGTTGCGCGCCACGCTGGCCTGTACCTCTGCAAGAATCGTGTCGATCCCGGCGATCATGATCGGGTCGCGGGTTCCGGCAATGGTCAGGCAGCGAAAGCCGACCCGACGCGCGCCTTCCAGCTTCAGCGCGTAGGGCGTCTCTTCGTGGCGAGAGCCGCTAACGTACACCTCGCCTTCGTTGACCGCTTTGAAGCTGCATCCTTTGAGGTTCAGCACGCCGCCGGGCCCCGGCAGGAAGTACGGATCGGACTTCTCGTATAACGTGTGCGCCGCGGCGGACGTTTCGGTGAATTTGCGCTGTGGATTGAAGGTTTTCAGCGTAAAACCGTTGTCGTCGATGATCCCCATCGCGCAGTCGGAGCCGGACCCTGGGGTCGCCGCAATGGCCGCGCATTCAAGGATCTTGCCGCAGTGCAGGGCCAGTCCCTCATCGAAGCCCTGCATAATCGGCAGCGCCGCGAAGCAGGCTGGATCGTACGCCCGTCCGCCCAGCACCACCTGGGCGCCAGCGGCCAGCGCTCGTTGGAACGGTTCGATACCCATCTGGGCGACGATATAGGTGCTCTCTTCAATAGCTTCGTGGGTCAGCTCGGGCACAAAGTCGAGGGCGGTGATTTTGCCGTTATCCAGCGCCTGATGCACGATGGATTTCTCGACGTCAGACGGGATCAGCGCCATGGAAAACGACAGTTGCTCTTCCTGCGCAATCTCATGGATGATTTGCCGGCACCACTCCAGGTGCGGGGCCGCGCCGGAGCCGCCGGCCGTGCCGATCACCACCGGAATACTGTTTTTTACGCCGGCGACGATCATATAGCGCAGATCGCGTTTCACTCCGGCTCTGTCGGTAAAGGGTTTACCTGCTCCCAGATAATGGGGGCCGGGATCGGATGAACCGGCGTCAACGGCAATCAGATCCGGAGACTCCGCCATGGCTTTAAGAAAGCTCTCTTCCGGAAAGCCATAACCCAGAATCGCGGTCGGCGATAAGATCTTAAAGGTACGAGCCATCTCTTAATCCTTAGTCTGCAACAGCGCGATGGTGCGGTTCATTTCGTTAAACACGATGTTAAGACCTTCGTCGAAGCCCATGCCTGGCTTGATCAGCATGCGCACAGGACGCGCGGCCAGCGCGACGTGAACGCAGGTGCGGGCGCTGATCTCGGTTTCGTTACAGGTCCCGCCCTGATAGGCTTCCATCGCATGTTTGTTGCAGTACAGCACCGCGTCCACAATGTTATGGATGCCGCCGAGGTCCGGGGTTTTAATCTGTACCATGTGGCAGCTGCCGGCATCGGTGAAGTCAACGATATCCTGATAGGTGTTACACCATTCGTCGGCGACGATTTTCACCCCGGAACCCAGGCGGGTCAGCTCTTTGGTGATGGCGGTCAGCATGCGGATCTGATCCGGTTTGTTGCCGGCATCCACCGGGCCTTCTATATAGAGCGGCAGGCCCTGGGCCTCTTTCTCCAGGCTGGCGATATATTCGGCGCAGCGAAGCGGGTCCATATCGAAAATCAGGCCGATGGTGCCGTAAACATCGATATGCAGCGTCGGGCGGTAGCGGGGGCTGGTGCGCAGGCTTAAGATGCGGTCGGACAGCCAGCGGATATACTCGCGCAGTTTCTCCCCTTTCAGACCCAGCTTCTCTTCAACGTTGTTAATCAGCGCATGCGGCAGAACATCGACGCCTTTGAGGATCATCTTGTCCACGGCGATATAGCGGTCGTCTCCGCTCTGACCGAATAACGGAATCGCTTCCGGGATACAGGGCAGCTGCCATTCGTCGCAAACCACCTCCGCCTTCAGACGGCCGCTGGCCAGCGCCGTGGCATCGAGTAGCGCCTGGGAAAGACCATAGCGGACGGCGGTATGCAGCAGTTGGCCGTCGATGCGCAGCTTGTCGAAGAAGCGGGCGTTCGGCAGGAACGTATCGACATCCCGGCCTTCCAGCAGCGGTTTAATATGATCGTTGAGGAAGGGAATAAAATTTTCCGCGAGGAACAGCGGGTCGCGGCCGCCGGCGCCGGAATACTGTACGGCGGCACAGTCACCGACCGCTACCGCGCCGTTTTCCAGAATTAGCTGCACGGAAACGCATTCACCCGCCTGGCGCACGGAGGTAAATCCGGGGGTAACCGGCGCGCCGGTATAGATGAATCCATCGTGACCCGCGCCGTTTTTAATCGCCTGCTGGTCATCAAAGTAGAATGAGGAGTAGCCAGCGGTGAAAAGGGCCTGTTTAATTTTCATTATGGTCTTCCTATTAATTGACTGTGGGATACCGCGTTGATGTCATCAACAACCATCTGGAATGAGGGCTTGCGACCTTCAAAATGCGCACGTTCTGCGACGTAATCGTGGTGCAGGGCGAGGATGTCCTTCGGCAGCGGAACCGCGCCAGCTTCAAGCACGCGAATAGCGCCGGAATTGTCGCGAACCGGCAGAATTTTGCCCGCGTTGCAGGATGCCGGAGCAAAAGGCACGTCCAGCACGCCCGCTTCAAAGGCCAGCACCGTACCGCGGGCGATATCGCCGTTACCCAGTTCGAAGACTTTCTTCAGTACCGCGCGTACCTCGCTTTTTATCAGCTCCACTTCCTGATCTACCGCGGCGCACGGCGGGAACTTCTGATCGCTGACCATATTGAGCATCTGGCGGGAGGCCCTCAGGCCCTGCGCGTTGGCCGCTGCGGTTGGAATACCGAACGCTTCATGCGGGCTCTTGGTGATCACTTTGGTGGCGCCGGACATGCCGGCCACCGCCGCGCCCCACGAGATAATGGCAAACGCTTTTGATTCATCTTCCGGAAAGCCGCCCATCCACTGGTGGAAGACGGTACTCAGCTCATAATCGTCGAAACCGTAATTGCCAAAATATTCGTGAGAAAGTTCGCGAAGCGACTTAATCGCTGCAATGTCCTGGGTCAGGCTGCCCACCTGGCCGTAGCCGACGGTAATTGATTTGACGCCCTGTTCCAGCGCCAGCAGCCCTTCGATAATCGCCACCGCGTGGGACATAAACGGCGGGATCAGAGTGCCGGTTAGCGGGCCGAAAGGTTCGCGGTTAATTCGAATGCCGTGCTCTTCATAAAGGCCCATCAGACGGTCGCAGTATTGCCAGTCGCGAATCGACTTCTCCAGGGTCACGCGCTTGGCGTAGGGAATGTTGTAGGAGATACCGCCGCCTTCGTAGCTGGTAAAGCCGCTGGCCATGGAAATTTCCGCCAGCAGACGCGCGTCCGGCGTACCGTGACGTACCTGCACCGGTTTTTCCAGCGCTTCGGTCATCCGGCGGCAGGCAGCGACGCCGTGGTTAACCACCGGTAAACCGTTGAGTTTGGAGGTACCCGCTTCGATAGACTTCTGAATGCCGACCGCCGCTTCTTCGTAACGGTTAAGGCGGGTGTAGGCATCGATAGTACTGGGCAGTAGATCGCACTCTTCCTGCAGCGTCTTGAGTAGCGCAATGTGTTCATCCATCAGCGCTACGCCCGCGCGCGGCTGGCTCAACGTTTTACCTTCCTGGTCGGCCTTAAGCAGGGCGTGAGAAAAGCGTTTTTTCTCTGGAATAGTTTGCTGGTACTTCACGCCATCTTCGAAGTGCTCAACGTCCTTGCCGGTATGCCAGGTCTGTAACACCTGATGCCGCTCGGTCATGAATTCGTCATGGGTTAATTTTTTATTTCGAAGTTCCATTCGTAGCTGCCTTCATTTATAGGGTTAAACAGTGAATGCTGGTGCGAGCGGCGAGTTCGGGATAAAGCCTGGCAACGTTTGCCAGCAGCGGAAGCAGGCCTTTTGCATCGCGGTAATAGTCAAACTGGGTCGGTAAGAGAATGCGTCTGCCGTGGTCATCCAGTTCGCGGTATTTCAGCCAGCGGTGGATGTCAAAGCGGCTGGCGCGGGAGAGCCATCCACCGGATCCGACGACTTTGCGCACCGGGGTCAGGTCGCGCCCCATCTGCAGGTCGACGTTGCCCACGCAGGTGCAGACCTGTTTTTTGGTTCCCGCGTGGCGTTCGCTGGCGTAGCCCACGCAGAGCCCGGCGAGAACGGTGTCGAAATACTTTTCTTCTTCACTGGCCGGCAGATAATCCGGCTGAGCGACAAGATGGCGCAGATAGCGGTAAAAAGCCTCCTGACGCTGCGGCTGGTGGGCAAAGACCACGTTCACCAGCTCCCGGGCGCTTTCACCGACAACCATCGCCGAGACGCGCATGCCGAGATCGCCTTCCACCGTGCGTTTTACATATGGCTCCGGAACGCCGTGTAGAACGGTATCCGGCGAGAGCGTGTTGGCGCTGGCGGAGTAGACATCGGTAGTCGCGCCGCCCATGTCGATCAGCATGAACTCTTTCCACGCGCTGTCGTAATGACTGATGGTTTTCACCAGCTCGTAGACGGTCCACGGCGTTGGCATCGGCTCTTCGCCGGTTTCTGCGACGATAACGTCCAGTCCTTTACCTTTGACGATCCGGGATAAGAAAACATCGCATATTGCCTTGCGGGCCGCGTACGGATTCGGGTGATCAAGATCGGGCAGAATATTGTCTACCGTGGTCAGATCTTTATGGCCGAGGATGGTCTGAATCTCGTCCTGAATGTCGCGGTTGCCGGCATAGATAATGGCGCAGTCGAGCGTTGACTCCGCCAGTGCGTGGGCGTTAGCCAGGCCGTAGCTCGCTTCACCGCCGTCGGTCCCGCCGGTAAACAGCAGAATGTCCGGCGGCGAGGCTTCCAGCGCCTGAATGTCGTGGCGATTCAGTTTATAGGAGTAGTATTGGGCGATTTTGGCCCCCGCCGAGTGGGCGGTGACTTTTGCTGACTCCAGGGTGATGGACGGCACCAGCCCCATCGCGGCGACGGCAAGACCGCCTTTGGCTGATGAGGAGTATTTCAGCGTGACGTCACCGCGGTTCAGCAGCGGGCGCGCATCGGCAACGTTAAGCACCTGGTTCAGGCTGGCAAAAAAGCCTTCCGCCAGGTGATGGGTGGTTGTCGGGGTCAGAACGTGGTTTACCAGCGTCAGCTCATCCCCCTCCTGGGTGAAGAGGGCCGCCTTGGTCCACGTCGAGCCGATATCGACTGAGACGGTTTGCATCAGATGGCCTCTTCCAGACACGGGTGTTTAACGCCATGGCGCTGGTTGATGTCGTTTGCCATCAGCTGGCAGACGTCTTCCAGATCGTGGCTGGGGGCAAAAACGCGGTTGAACCCCATCTCTTTGAACTTCGCTTCAACGTCGGCAAAGTCATGCTTTCCGACCACCAGGTTGCCGCCGACGTAAAGGAGAATGTCGCCGATACCGCGTTCGATGCAGCGCTCGCGCAGTCCCAGGCAATCGATATCGCCGTGGCCGTAAATCGACGACACGACGATGGCATCCGCACCAGTTTCGATGGCGGCATCAATATATTCATCCTGGCTGACCATCACGCCCAGATTGATTACGCGAAAATCATGGGCAGTAAAAACGCGGTCCAGGACTTTATTGCCTACTGCATGGCAGTCAGCACCAATGACGCCAATAACGAGTGTTGATTTCTTCATGGGTAATCCTCTGTAGGGCTGATGGTATAAAAATAAAAACGACGATCTAATATTTGGCAGCCTGGGTTATGGATGCCTGTTAATAGGGCTGGAGTGTCTTTGGTTCGTCGGGAGGAAGCAATTGATCTATTTTCAGAATATCATTCAAAAAAAACGCATTTTTGAGTTTTCGTTAAAAATTCTTTGTTTATCATAGTGATGTACTTAATGCTTATAAATTTGATTGGTCCTTTTTGAGTTCTCGTAATAAATATATTGCGATGTTTGTGAGCGAGATCTTATTTTATTTTTGGCTGGCTTCTGTATTTCTAAATAACGGGTTAAATACAATTCTTTAAAATTTTCTGTGAGCGCGGTAACGGAATTTATGGGCTGGTTTTTATATGTGTCAAAGGCAACTTGTTAGAATAAAGCTATCAAATGATGAATTGTTCGTTTCATATTCTATTTTTGTTGATGAGGCAGACATACGTCGTCAGAGAGTAAAAATGCAGACTGCAGATGATCCTTAAGAAGAGTAGGGGGCCTGACCTGCACAAAAAAGAAATCGATGGGCGGCGGTGACGGGATAAACGATAGTCACATAGGGGTGTTAATTAAAGGTAAATGCAATGATAAATATAATCAGTAAAAAAATAAACGATAGTAACTTGATAAAAAAAATCTGTGAACTACGCAACATTATCAGTTGAGGTCGGCATTTAAGCCGCTCACGAGGGCTCATTAAGTACCGCTCCGCTGTGAAATAAATGGTCTATCATTTTCAGTAACTGATGACACTCCTGAAAAACATACCGTTAACCTTGTGTTTACTAGTGTTGTACACAGTAAACATAATTAACATTTAAAATGAAAATTGATTTAAATCAATGTTTAAAACTTGGAAAAGAACAAGAAATGGAGTTAAATTGTCGCGGATCAAATTGACCAAAATCTGATATTTTCGCTATAAATTGATCGCCGTCGAAAACTGCAAATTTATCACAATAAAAACCTATTTATTGTAAGGGTTTTGCAGCGTAATATAATCACGGGATCAATTTGGGTGTTTTGTTAACATGTTTGTAACTTTTCACCACTACCGTTTCCTTGACAGAGGAAACGGGCGTGACGAGAAGAAGCAAATAAATTTGTATTGGGGCATGCGTGTGACCCTTTCTAACGGGGTTCACTCTCGGAGTCTTCATGCGATGAGCAAGGAGTCATGATGTTAGATATAGTCGAACTGTCGCGCTTACAGTTTGCCTTGACCGCGATGTACCACTTCCTGTTTGTGCCGCTGACGCTTGGTATGGCGTTCCTGCTGGCCATCATGGAAACGGTCTACGTCCTTTCCGGCAAACAGATTTATAAAGATATGACCAAGTTCTGGGGCAAGTTGTTTGGTATCAACTTCGCTCTGGGTGTGGCAACCGGTTTGACCATGGAGTTCCAGTTCGGGACAAACTGGTCTTACTACTCTCACTACGTGGGCGATATCTTCGGTGCGCCGCTGGCCATTGAAGGTTTAATGGCCTTCTTCCTCGAATCTACCTTTGTAGGTCTGTTCTTCTTCGGTTGGGATCGTCTGGGTAAAGTGCAGCACATGGCCGTGACCTGGCTGGTAGCGCTCGGCTCCAACCTGTCGGCGCTGTGGATTCTTGTCGCTAACGGCTGGATGCAGAACCCGATTGCGTCGGACTTCAACTTTGAAACCATGCGTATGGAGATGGTCAGCTTCTCTGAGCTGGTTCTGAACCCGGTGGCTCAGGTTAAGTTCGTGCATACCGTGGCTTCCGGCTACGTGACCGGCGCGATGTTCATTCTTGCTATCAGCTCCTGGTATATGCTCAAAGGGCGCGACTTTGCTTTTGCCAAGCGCTCCTTTGCTATCGCAGCCAGCTTCGGCATGGCGGCAATCCTCTCCGTTATCGTTCTCGGTGATGAATCCGGTTACGAAATGGGCGACGTGCAGAAAACCAAGCTGGCGGCTATCGAAGCAGAATGGGAAACTCAGCCTGCTCCGGCGGCCTTTACCCTGTTTGGTATTCCTGACCAGAAAGCAGAGGAGAACCGCTTCGCGATTCAGATTCCTTACGCGCTGGGCATCATTGCGACTCGCTCCGTCGATAAACAGGTCACCGGCCTGAAGGATCTGATGGTTCAGCACGAAGAGCGTATCCGTAACGGGATGAAGGCTTACGCGCTGCTGGAACAGCTGCGTGCAGGTTCAACCGACCAGGCCGTTCGCGATCGGTTTAACGACGTGAAGAAAGATCTTGGCTATGGTCTGCTGCTGAAACGCTATACCGACAACGTCTCCGACGCGACGGAAGCGCAGATTGCGCAGGCGACCAAGGACTCCATTCCTGCCGTGGCGCCGCTCTATTTTGCCTTCCGTATCATGGTGGCGTGCGGCGTGCTGATGCTGCTGATTATTGGCGCCTCCTTCTGGACCGTGATTCGTAACCGCATTGGCGAGAAAAAATGGCTGCTGCGCGCTGCGTTTTATGGCCTGCCGCTGCCGTGGATTGCCGTAGAAGCCGGCTGGTTTGTTGCCGAGTATGGCCGTCAGCCCTGGGCTATCGGTGAAGTGCTACCAACGGCTGTAGCGAACTCGTCGCTGACTGCGGGCGACCTGATCTTCTCTATGGTGCTGATTTGTGGCCTGTACACGCTGTTCCTGGTGGCTGAACTGTTCCTCATGTTCAAGTTTGCCCGCAAAGGACCAAGCAGCCTGAAAACCGGTCGCTATCACTTTGAACAGTCCTCTGCGGCTATTCAGTCGGCACGCTAAGACAGGAGTCGTCAAATGATCGATTATGAAGTATTGCGTTTTATCTGGTGGCTGCTGATTGGCATTCTGCTCATTGGTTTTGCCGTCGCCGATGGCTTCGACATGGGGGTGGGCATGCTCACCCGTTTCCTCGGTCGTAACGACACCGAGCGTCGAATTATGATTAACTCCATTGCTCCG
Source organism: Klebsiella sp. CN_Kp100 (assembly GCF_040065315.1). Taxonomy (NCBI): domain Bacteria; kingdom Pseudomonadati; phylum Pseudomonadota; class Gammaproteobacteria; order Enterobacterales; family Enterobacteriaceae; genus Klebsiella; species Klebsiella sp. CN_Kp100. The sequence goes on along the minus strand of NZ_JBEAIJ010000045.1, from coordinate 7,490 downwards.
CACTGGGACGGAAACCAGGTGTGGCTGATCACCGCGGGCGGCGCGCTCTTTGCCGCCTGGCCGATGGTCTACGCCGCCGCGTTTTCCGGCTTCTACGTAGCAATGATTCTGGTGCTGGCGTCTTTATTCTTCCGTCCGGTTGGTTTCGACTACCGCTCGAAGATTGAGGACACCCGCTGGCGTAATATGTGGGACTGGGGCATCTTCGTCGGCAGCTTCGTACCGCCGCTGGTGATTGGCGTGGCGTTCGGTAACCTGCTGCAGGGCGTTCCGTTCCACGTTGATGAATATCTGCGTCTGTACTACACCGGCAACTTCTTCCAGCTGCTGAATCCGTTTGGACTGCTGGCCGGTATTGTGAGCGTGGCGATGATCCTGACGCAGGGCGCGACCTATCTGCAGATGCGTACCGTGGGCGAACTGCACCTGCGTACCCGCACCGTCTCAACGGTAGCGGCGCTGGTGACGCTGGTCTGCTTCGCGCTGGCAGGCGTTTGGGTCTACTATGGCATCGACGGTTACGTAGTGAAATCCGTCATGGATCATACCGGCCCGTCTAACCCGCTGACCAAAGAAGTGGCTCGTGAGGCTGGCGCGTGGATGGTGAACTTTAATAATATGCCGGCGCTATGGGCAATTCCTGCTCTGGGCGTGGCGCTGCCGCTGCTGACCGTCATTTCGACCAAAGCAGATAAAGGCGCCTGGGCATTTCTGTTCTCCTCGCTGACGCTGGCGTGCATCATTTTGACTGCCGGTATCGCCATGTTCCCGTTCATTATGCCTTCAAGCACGGCGATGAACGCGAGCCTGACCATGTGGGATGCCACCTCCAGCCAGCTGACGCTGAACCTGATGACTTACGTGGCGATTGTCTTCGTACCGATTATTCTGGCCTACACCACCTGGTGTTACTGGAAAATGTTCGGTCGCATCACTCGCGAAGACATCGAAAAGAACACCCACTCGCTGTACTAAGGTAAGGAGCTATATATGTGGTATTTCGCATGGATTTTGGGAACGCTTCTTGCTTGTGCCTTTGGGGTGATTACCGCGCTGGCGCTTGAGCACGTGGAAGCCACCAAAGCAGGTAAAGAAGAACACTGATGAGTATTATCGCGACTCTTTACGCGATAATGGACAAGCGCCCGTTAAGGGCGCTTTCCTTATTGATGGCGCTGGCGCTAGCGGGCTGCATCTTCTGGGACCCGTCGCGCTTTGCGGCCAAAACCAGTGAGCTGGAAATCTGGCACGGCTTCTTGCTGATGTGGGCGGTGTGTACCGGCGTTATCCACGGCGTGGGCTTTCGCCCGCGCGCCATCCACTGGCAGGGAATTTTTTGTCCGCTTATCGCTGATATTGTGCTCGTTTTGGGCCTGTTCTTTTTCTTCTTTTGAATAAGAAATCTCTGTTAACCATATGGGCTTGCATAAGCCCATAAAAATTTACTCCTCGTTTACTTTCCCCCATTCCAAACCACGATTCCCGCGCGTATAGTAGCGAAGTTTGAAAGCACTAACCTTTTGTTGCATTACCGGGATGTAAAGTGAATACAACGCTGTTTCGATGGCCGGTTCGGGTCTACTACGAAGACACCGACGCCGGTGGTGTGGTTTACCACGCCAGCTACGTCGCTTTCTATGAAAGAGCACGCACAGAGATGCTGCGCCATCATCACTTCAGCCAACAGGTTTTGCTGGCTGAACGAGTTGCCTTTGTGGTTCGCAAAATGACACTGGAGTATTTTGCGCCCGCCAGACTCGACGACATGCTCGAAATCCAGACGGAGATAACCTCAATGCGAGGGGCGACCCTGGTTTTCACGCAGCGAATCGTCAACGCCGAGAACGTAGTTTTGAATGAAGCTGAAGTTCTGATCGTGTGCGTTGATCCACTCTTAATGAAGCCTCGTGCGCTTCCCAAGTCTATTGTCGCGGAGTTTAAGCAGTGACTGAGATGAATATCCTTGATTTGTTCCTGAAGGCAAGCCTTCTGGTTAAACTTATCATGTTGATTTTAGTTTGTTTTTCTATCGCCTCCTGGGCCATTATCATCCAGAGAACGCGCATTCTCAACTCGGCGTCGCGTGAAGCCGAAGCGTTTGAAGATAAGTTCTGGTCAGGTATTGAGCTTTCTCGTCTGTATCAGGAAAGCCAGGGCCGTCGCGATAATCTGACCGGTTCGGAACAAATCTTCTACAGCGGTTTTAAAGAGTTTGCTCGTCTGCATCGCGCCAACAGCCATGCGCCGGAAGCAATTGTCGAAGGGGCATCGCGCGCGATGCGTATCTCGATGAATCGCGAGCTGGAATCCCTGGAGACGCACATCCCGTTCCTCGGTACGGTAGGTTCTATCAGCCCGTATATCGGTCTGTTTGGTACCGTATGGGGGATCATGCACGCCTTTATCGCGCTGGGCGCGGTAAAACAGGCGACGCTGCAAATGGTGGCACCGGGTATTGCAGAGGCGCTCATTGCGACCGCAATTGGTCTCTTTGCCGCTATCCCGGCGGTTATGGCTTATAACCGTCTGAACCAGCGCGTGAACAAACTTGAGCTGAACTACGACAACTTTATGGAAGAGTTCACCGCTATTCTGCACCGTCAGGCGTTTACCAGCAGCGAAAGCAATAAGGGGTAAGCCATGGCCAGAGCACGTGGACGCGGGCGTCGCGAACTGAAGTCCGAGATCAACATCGTTCCGCTGCTGGATGTCCTGCTGGTACTGTTGCTGATCTTTATGGCGACAGCGCCGATCATTACGCAGAGCGTAGAGGTCGACCTGCCGGACGCAACGGAATCGCAGGCGGTAAAAAGCAACGATGAACCGCCGGTGATCGTTGAGGTTTCCGGAGTCGGGCAGTACAACGTGAAAATTGGCCCGGAAACGCTATCGCAGCTGCCGCCTGAACAGGTTATTGCCGAAGCCAGGCGTCGACTTGAGGCGAATGAGAAAACGGTGTTCCTGATCGGCGGTGCGAAAGAGGTGCCATACGATGAGATTATTAAAGCGCTTAACCTGTTGCATAGCGCAGGGGTTAAATCGGTTGGCTTGATGACTAAGCCGATCTAATCGCTCGCAATACGCACCCCCGCCAATATGGCGACGGTGGGACAAACGTGTCCCGTGGCCGACGTCATCGAACGGGAACAGGCGAACAGTTTTTGGGAACCGATAGTGTCAAAGGCAACCGAACAAAACGACAAGCTTAAACGAGCGATCATAGTTTCAGTCGCGCTGCACATCGTCTTGATAGCGCTGCTGATCTGGAGTTCGTTTGACGAGCATCTGGATGCTTCTGCCGGCGGCGGCGGGGGCTCTTCTATAGATGCGGTTATGGTCGATCCGGGGGCGGTTGTGAAGAATTATGACCGTCAACAGCAGCAGCAGGCCAGCGCCCGCCGTGCCGCCGAGCAGCGTGAAAAGCAGGCTCAGCAGCAGGCGGAAGAGTTGCGCGAAAAACAGGCCGCCGAGCAGGAACGGCTAAAACAGCTGGAACAGGAGCGTCTGCAGGCGCAGGAAGCGGCTAAAGAGGCCAAAGAGCAGCAGAAACAGGCGGAAGAAGCCGCGGCGAAAGCCGCCGCAGCGGCCAAAGCGAAAGCGGATGCTCAGGCGAAAGAGGCGCAGGAAGCTGCCGCCAAAGCCGCCGCTGATGCAAAAGCGAAGGCCGATGCTCAGGCGAAAGCAGCCGAAGCCGCTGCGGCGAAAGCGGCGGCGGATGCGAAGAAACAGGCAGAAGCAGAAGCCGCGAAAGCGGCCGCGGACGCGCAGAAGAAAGCCGAAGCGGATGCAGCGAAGAAAGCTCAGCAGGAAGCCGAGAAGAAAGCGCAGCAGCAGGCAGAGAAAAAAGCGCAGCAAGAAGCGGCGAAACAGGCTGCGGCTGAAAAGGCTGTTGCCGAAAAAGCGGCAGAAAAAGCCGCCGCGCAGAAAGCCGCTGCTGAGAAAGCAGCAGCCGAGAAAGCCGCCGCAGCGGAAAAAGCCGCCGCTGAGAAAGCTGCGGCAGCCAAAGCCGCAGCAGCAGAGAAGGCCGCCGCAGACAAAGCGGCGAAAGCCGCAGCCGCTAAGGCAGCAGCCGCGAAGAAAGCCGCTGCGGCCAAAGAGGCCAACGGCGTGGACGATCTGCTCGGCGACCTGAGCTCCGGTAAGAATGCGCCTAAAACTGGCGGTGGGGCGAAAGGGAGCAATGCATCTGCTGCCGGGAGTGGTAATACTAAAAATAATGGCGCATCAGGAGCTGATATCAGCAATTATGCCGGGCAGATCAAATCTGCCATTGAAAGTAAGTTTTACGACGCAGCGTCTTACTCAGGCAAGACCTGTACCTTGCGTATTAAACTTGCTCCGGATGGCATGTTGCTAAATATACAGTCTGAAGGTGGGGATCCTGCGCTTTGTCAGGCCGCTCTTGCAGCAGCCCGACAGGCTAAGTTCCCAAAACCGCCTAGTCAGGCGGTATATGAAGTATTCAAAAATGCGCCGTTGGACTTCAAACCTCAGTGATATTTTTCCCCGTGCAAGCGGGGAAAAACAATCTATTGTAGTCACAGGGTTTTAGTAGTTTTGTGTATTTGGGTTTGTTAACATTCTGCTAAATTATCGTGGGCTTTCCGCCTGGATAAGGGAGATATGATGAAGCAGGCATTACGAGTAGCATTTGGTTTTTTAATGCTGTGGGCGGCAGTGCTGCACGCAGAAGTACGCATCGAGATTACCCAAGGGGTTGACTCGGCACGCCCAATCGGCGTAGTGCCGTTCCAATGGGCGGGGCAGGGTGCTGCACCTGAAGATGTGGGCGGTATCGTGGCGGCTGACCTGCGCAACAGCGGCAAGTTTAATCCGCTCGATCGCTCTCGCCTGCCTCAGCAGCCGGGTAGCGCTCAGGAAGTACAGCCTGCGGCATGGTCTGCGCTGGGTATTGACGCCGTTGTGGTGGGTCAGGTGACGCAAAACCCTGACGGCTCCTATAACGTGGCCTACCAGCTGGTTGATACCGGCGGCGCGCCGGGTACCGTGCTTGCACAGAACTCATTTAAAGTAACTAAGCAGTATCTGCGCTATGCCGCGCACGCTGCCAGCGACGCGGTATTTGAAAAGCTGACCGGCATCAAGGGCGCCTTCCGTACCCGTATCGCTTACGTGGTGCAGAAGAACGGCGGCCAGTTCCCGTACGAACTGCGCGTATCCGACTACGATGGTTATAACCAGTTCCTCGTTCACCGTTCCACCCAGCCGCTGATGTCTCCGGCCTGGTCTCCGGATGGTGCGAAACTGGCCTACGTAACCTTTGAAAGCGGTCGTTCTGCGCTGGTTGTGCAGACTCTGGCTAACGGCTCCGTTCGTCAGATTGCTTCGTTCCCGCAGCACAACGGCGCCCCGGCGTTCTCGCCGGACGGCAGCAAACTGGCCTTCGCTCTGTCGAAAACCGGTAGCCTGAACCTGTACGTGATGGACCTCGGATCCGGTCAGATTCGCCAGGTGACCAATGGTCGTAGCAATAACACCGAACCAAGTTGGTTCCCGGATAGCCAGAATCTGGCCTTTACTTCCGACCAGGCGGGACGTCCGCAGGTATATAAAGTCAATATTAATGGCGGCACGCCGCAGCGTATTACCTGGGAAGGTTCACAAAACCAGGATGCTGACGTGAGCGCTGATGGTAAAACTATGGTAATGGTAAGCTCGGCCGGTGGTCAGCAGCACATTGCCAAACAAGATCTGGAAGCGGGTGGTGTGCAGGTTCTGTCATCAACGTTTTTAGATGAAACGCCAAGTCTGGCACCTAACGGCACTATGGTAATCTACAGCTCTTCTCAGGGGATGGGATCCGTGCTGAATCTGGTTTCTACAGATGGGCGTTTCAAAGCGCGTCTTCCGGCAACTGATGGACAGGTAAAATCGCCTGCCTGGTCGCCGTATCTGTGATAATAAATAATTGATTATTAAAGGAATCAAAGAAATGCAACTGAACAAAGTGCTGAAAGGGCTGTTGATCGCTCTGCCGGTTATGGCAATCGCGGCGTGTTCTTCTAACAAGAACGCCAGCAACGACCAGAGCGGTGAAGGCATGCTGGGTGCCGGCACTGGTATGGACGGTAACGCTAACGGCGGCAACATGTCTTCCGAAGAGCAGGCTCGTCTGCAGATGCAACAGCTGCAGCAGAACAATATCGTTTACTTCGATCTGGACAAATACGATATCCGTTCTGACTTCGCTGCAATGCTGGACGCGCACGCTAACTTCCTGCGTAGCAACCCGTCTTACAAAGTGACCGTAGAAGGTCATGCGGATGAGCGCGGTACGCCGGAATACAACATCGCTCTGGGTGAGCGTCGTGCTAACGCCGTTAAGATGTATCTGCAGGGCAAAGGTGTTTCTGCTGACCAGATCTCCATCGTTTCTTACGGTAAAGAAAAACCTGCAGTACTGGGCCACGACGAAGCGGCTTACGCCAAAAACCGTCGCGCCGTACTGGTTTACTAAGAGAATTGCATGAGCAGTAACTTCAGACATCATCTATTGAGTCTGTCGTTACTGGTTGGCATAGCGGCCCCCTGGGCCGCTTTTGCTCAGGCGCCAATCAGTAGTGTCGGCTCAGGCTCGGTCGAAGACCGCGTCACTCAACTCGAGCGTATTTCCAATGCGCACAGCCAGCTTTTAACCCAACTCCAGCAACAACTCTCCGATAATCAGTCCGATATTGATTCCCTGCGCGGCCAAATTCAGGAAAGCCAGTATCAGCTGAATCAGGTTGTTGAACGCCAGAAGCAGATCCTGCTGCAGATCGACGGTCTGAGCAGCGGTGGCGGCACGACGGGCGCGCAAAGCCCGTCGTCAGCCAGTGAGCAAGGCGCTGCGGCAAGCGCGCTAGCGGCTTCATCAGGCGCTCCGGCGTCGACCGGCGATGCAAACACCGATTACAACGCGGCTATCGCGCTGGTGAAGGATGCTTCCCGCCAGGACGACGCGATGGCGGCTTTCCAGAACTTCGTCAAAAAGTACCCCGATTCAACTTATCAGCCGAACGCCAACTACTGGCTCGGTCAGCTGAATTACAATAAGGGTAAAAAGGACGATGCGGCGTACTATTTCGCTTCCGTGGTGAAAAACTACCCTAAATCTCCGAAAGCGCCCGATGCGATGTTTAAAGTCGGCGTAATCATGCAGGACAAAGGCGATACCGCAAAAGCCAAAGCGGTTTATCAGCAGGTGGTCAGTAAATTTCCTGGCACCGACGGAGCCAAACAAGCGCAAAAACGCCTTAACGCCCTCGGATGATTATGGCATGACCAGAAATCGCATCATTTCTGGTCTTGTCGCATGAATCCTAAGCAGTTAAGCAATCTTTATCTAAATTGTTGTTGCGCTGAATTCTGAAATCAGTAATATATGCCGCCGTTGCCAAGGGATATCGAACAAGCCCAAAGCGACGAAAATAGTGGGTCGTTAGCTCAGTTGGTAGAGCAGTTGACTTTTAATCAATTGGTCGCAGGTT
>NZ_JBEAIJ010000044.1:0-175879 GCF_040065315.1 Klebsiella sp. CN_Kp100 | reverse complement strand
CAGTCTGGCACTTTGATGCCGTAAGGGGGAGGTGTCCATCACATCGGGCTACGGGTTCTGACGGCCTTTACACAGGTGTCTGAGTCTAAAAGAAAATCAGCGCCGACAAGAAAATAACAGCGCTGGTGGTACGGCGAATCAGGAGTGAATTAGTTTGTAAGGCTGGCCAGAACCAGGCCAAAACCCACCCCAGCGCTGAGAATTATTGTCAGGATCGCATTGCGCCATACGCGCCAGTGTTTGCCGAAAGTATCGGGATCGGATTTGTGTTTATGCCAGGTTTGCCATGCAACGGCGACAGTAGTCACGATGGGCAAACCCACCATAAATGTCAGAATAAGATTTTCGATATACTCAGTATTAATGGTCAATTTAATCGTCCTTTATCATTAACGTGCCGGGCAAATCCATCGCCCGGCATCAAAGCCGCGATATCACTCCGGCTTGCGATCGCCAGTCGCAATCGGATTTTTCGGATCGCTGCTCCACTCGTACCAGCCGCCGTCGTAGACCGAGACGTTGTTCCAGCCCATCGCCCTGGCGTACATAAACGTTTCTGAGGCGCGCCATCCGGTGCCGCAGTAAAAAGAGACCTGCTGGCTCGGCAGAATATTCCATGATTTCCACATCGCGGCGATATCATCAGCGCTACGCATGGTGCCGTCCGGATTATGGAAATCCTCCATATGGGCGGAATCGCTTCCGGCATGACCCCAGCGAGCCCCGGCAATTTCGCCCTTCGGCTTGATATAGCTGTAGCCGCTGGTGGTACCGATAAACTCCGGCCAGGAACGGATGCTGACCAGCGAAGCATCCTGACGATGCAGCAGGGCGCGAGCCTGCTCGGTATTGAGCATCAGCTGCGGCTGGCCCGGGATGGGGGCGCCAAAATCCGGTTCAGGTTTCTGTTCTGGCGGCGTTCCGCGCTCAACCGGCAGACCGGCATCGGACCAGGTCTTCCAGCCGCCGTCGAGCAGGCGCACATCCTTCACGCCGGCGTAGAGCATAATCTGCGCCACGCGGGCGGCGGCATACACGTCGCGACCGTACAAAATTACCGTGGTGTCATGGCGAATGCCGTGTTTTGCCAGCATCGCTTTAAGCTGCGCGTCGGACACTTTATTCCATAGCGGTTCGCTCTCCACCTCGTTAGTGTCGATATAACCGGCGCCCGGAATATGGCTCAGCAGATAAAACTTCGGCGCGCCCCAGGCGGCTTCAAAAACTTTCCATTCACCGGCAGGCGCGGCGGTAACCGGCTCGCCGCGCTGGAGGTCGTGCAGCCACTGCGGATATACCAGCTGTTCAAAATGCGGCAGCTTTTGCAGGCGACCTGCCTGGCTCAGGGCATCGCCGAGGGAGCTGAGATGAGTGAAACCAGCAGCCTGAAGGCGCGCCGCGACTTTCGCGTTGTCGTCGGCATTGCCGTATAGCGCAATTGGCGTAGAGGTCTGCAGATTGTGCAGCTTAGCCCAGGCGCTCAGCTGTTCGTCGTTCATCGCGCCAAGCCAGCTGGCTGACAGGTTAAGCGCCTGCGGTTCATGACCATGAGGCCCGTTAGCGCTTTGCGGCCAGCCGTTATAGAAAGCGCTGAGACGGGTATCAATAGCGACGCCGTTCTGCTGTTGCAGCGTGGAGAGCGTTAGCGTTGGCATGGATTCAGCGGCGGAGGTGGAAGCAGCAAGCCCCATCAGGAGGGCGAGTGCGGTCAATTGAGAAACACGTTTCATCGAAATGCCCGACAGTAGAAAATTGAGCGGCAATTCTCGGCGTTCTCAGCGGAAAAATCCTTGCGATAGCGCAGGCTTTCATTGCCACTGGCTCATATGCAAACAGCGCCCGCCGACGGGAGAGTCCTGGCGATCGTGCGTCACCAGCAGCGCCGGAATGGCCAGCCGCGCCAGTTCGTCGAATACCCAGCGGCGAAAATCGGCGCGCAGCTCAATGTCGAGGCGATTAAAGGGCTCATCAAGCAGCAGCGCCCGCGGTCGGGCCAGCAGGGCGCGCATCAGGCTGACCCGCGCCCGCTGGCCGCCGGAAAGGGTGGCCGGATCGCGGCTGTAGAAACCCTCCAGACCGGCGCGCTCCAGCGCCTGTTCTACCTGCGGTTTTCGCTGGGAACGCTGGACGTCAGCGGGCAGCGCCAGCCGCAGATTTTGTCCGACGCTGAAGTGGTCAAACAGCAGCGCGTCCTGGAACAGGATGCCGATACGCCGCCGCTCGGTGGGTAAACTGTCGCAGCGCTGGTTATCCAGCCACAGCTCCCCTGCGGCGCGGAAATCTTCCGCCAGCGCGCCCACCATCCAGGCGAACAGCGTCGATTTGCCGCTGCCGGAGGGGCCCATCAACGTCAATATCTCGCCCGCTGCGACCGAAAAATCGACGTCGCGCAGCAGCGGCTGCCCGTTGAGTCTGAGAGTCAGGTTTTTGACGATCAACATTAGCGTAATCCTTGTCGATAGCGGCCAATCGGCCAGGCCAGCAGAGCGGTGAGAGCAAAGAATACCGCCGGTAGCAGCAACTGCCACAGCGCCTGCGCGGCGAGGGTGGCGATATCGCCGCCGCTGCTCAGCGCCACGGCTTCGCTGGTCAGCGTTGGGATCCGCCCGCCTCCCAGCCATAACGTCGGTAGATATTGCGCAATGCTTACCGAAAAGCCCACCGCCAGCGCCGTCAGCAGCGGACGCGTCAGGGCAGGTAAGGTGACCAGCCAGAAGATACGCCCCTGATGCCAGCCGAGGGTTCGGGCAACCAACTCCGCACGCGGATCGGCCGCGCGACGCGCGGGATGCAGAATAAACAGCATCCATGGTACCACCCATAGCAGATGGCCCCATAAAACGGTAAGCCACTCGCCGTCCTGCCACGTATACAGCGCCAGCTGGTATTGCCCGTCCACCAGCGGCAGCGCCGGTAAAATTAGTGGCAGCCAGATCCAGCCGCCGAAGCGGGAAGGGCCAAGCTCCAGCCACAGCAGGCAAACGACCGCGCCGAGAAGCGCAGAGCAGAAACCGAGCCACAGACTGTTGCCGATACTATCGCCGAGCGGAGCACGACTCTGCGCTGTCGCCGCCAGCAGCAGCGCGCAGAGCGCGCCACACAGCGGCAGGAGAATCGCGAAGCTTTTCCCGACGAGCGCCCGCGGCTGCGGGCGGCGGATCCCCTGAACCGGTGGGATCCGCCGCCGCCAGACGCGCCAGGCTCCCCATGCCAGCAGCGCCATCATGACGAGCGTCAGCAGTAATACCAGGCTGGCAAGGGCCCCTTTGGCCTGCTGTTGTTCATCGCCCTGGCTCAACCATTGCCAGGCCAGCACCGCCAGCGTCGGCGGGTTGCCCGGCCCAATTACCAGCGCGACATCAACCGCCGAAAGGCTCCAGGCGGCGGTCGCCAGCAGCGCGATCGCCAGCGCTGGCAGCAGTGCAGGTAACACTAGCCACTTCAGGCACTGCCAGCGGCCATAGCCGAGGCTTTTTAATACCGTAGCCTGTCCCGCCAGCCGTTTCTCACCTAACAGGCCGTAAACCACCCACAACAGAAATGCGCTCTCTTTGACCGCCATCGTCAGACCCAGGCCAATGCCGTAGCGGTCAACTGGCGGAATGAAAAAGGGCAGCAGGCGAGAGAGCCAGCCGCCTTCAGCAAATAGCAGCAGGGCGGCGGTAGCGAAGGCGACATGGGGTACCGCCAGCAGCAGCGGCAGCCTGGCTGCCAGCCGGCGCCAACCGCTTGATGGCCAGAGTGCGGCAACAACCGAGAGCGTGATGATCAGCGCGCCGCCAACCGAGAGCAGGGTTGAGACGAGAGTCGCCGCCAGCGCCTGCCAGAACTGCGGATCGGCAACCAGCGACTGCCAAAGCGTCAGGCGCAGCGCCGGAAGCGTCATCATAGAAACGGCCGGCAGCAGCGGGAGATAGATCAGCGCGACGGCGGCCCAGGCCAGCAGCCTTAGTGCGTGCCGTAGCGGCGCAGCCATTCCTGCTCCAGCGCTTCTACCCAGGCCGAGTGCGGTTCTCCCAGCATTGGCGGCAAATCCTGCGGCACAACGGCGTTGAAGGACTGGCGCTCATCTGCCGTTAACTTCGCCGGATCCAGCACGCTGGGGTCGCCCCACACCGCCGGGTCGGCCTTGCGCAGCTGCGCCTGCGGTGAGAGCAGGAAATTGGCGACAACTTTCGCCCCTGCCGTCGCGCGGGCGTTAGTCGGGATCGCCACAAAGTGGACGTTGCCGAGCATCCCCTGGCTAAAACCGAAGCCGTAGCTGTCTTTCGGCAGCTCGCCGCTGGCCGCTTTTTGCTGCGCGTGCAGCGGGTTGAAGGTGATTGACAGCCTGAGGACACCGTTCGTCAGCATGGTATCCATACGGGCGGGCGAAGCCGGGAAGTCGCGGCCCTCGCGCCATAGCAGAGGGTGAAGCTGGTCAAGGTATTGCCACAGCGGCGCGGTCGCGGCGGCGAAGTTGGCCTCTTGCGGCGGCTGACGCAGGGCGTCAGGATCTGGGGTCAGCGTCAGCAGCAGCTGTTCGAGAAAGGCGGTACCGGTAAAATCCGGCGGCCGCGGATAGGTAACGCTACCGGGGTGCGCGGCGGCGAAAGCCAGCAGCGCCTGCGGATCGTTGGGCGCGTCGGGCGTTTGCGAACGGCGGGCGATAAAAGTGAGCTGCGCGCCGCCCCACGGCGACTCCGCCCCGTCGGTAGGAATGGAGAAATCTTCGCGCACCGACTTTTGCGTATCGACAAAGCGCCAGTTGGGCAGGGTTTCCGCCCACTGGGTTTGCAGCAGATTTGCGCTTTTCAGGGTGTGGAAATTCTCGCCGTTAACCCACAGCAGGTCGATAGAACCGCCTGAACTGCGCCCGGCGCGGGCTTCGCTTTGAATGCGCTTTACCGCGTCGGCGGCATCGGCAATATGCACGATGCGCAGGTCGATGGCATAGTCGCGCTTCACCTCTTCGCTGACCCAGTCGAGATAGCGGTTAACCGCCGGATCGCCGCCCCAGGCGTTAAACCACACCGTCTGGCCGCGAGCCTCTTGTTGCGTGGATTGCCAGTTGGCGCTGGCGGACAGCGGAGAAAGCAACAGCAAAGCGAAGACCAACAAACTACGCATAACCACTCCTTATGGTTTCGAATCGGTGGGAAGCTGGCATAACCCCTGGGCGGGGATCGCCATCGCCGAATTAAAGCGCGCTGACAGGTTTTGTAACCCGATCAGCGCCGTGAGTTCGGTCAGCGCTTGAGCATCAAACTGTCCCGCCAGCTTATCGCGCAGCGCGTCGTCGACGGCCGGAGGCGTCATGCTGGCCGCTTCGGCATACTCCAGCGCCAGCCGCTCGCGTTCGCTGAATAGCGCGCTATCTCGCCATCCGGCTACAGCCAGGAGTTTATCGCTGCCGCCGCTGCGCTCCGCCAGCTTCATGCTGGTGATATCAATACAAAACTCGCACAAACACAGCTGCGCGATGCGGGCGCTGACCAGCGAACGCAGCACCGGCTCGAGGGGCGAGCGTTTGCGTTCCAGATAACCGACGAACATCGACACCAGATAAAAGACCAGCGGAATGCGGCCCCACCAGCGAATAGGGCTCAGCACCTCGCCGTAGTGGCGGCGATGCAGCCAGGCCTGCGGGCGCAGAATCAGGGGAATTGACTTCAGGGGGGGTAAGCTCATCGTGAACGCCTCTTTTGTTGTTCAAGATAGAGTGCTTTCGCGACGACCACCAGGATCGCCAGCGCAAACAGGATCGATAAACCGGTTACCAGCCAGAATGTACCGCCCGTCAGCAGGCTGCCGGTCCACGAGTAGACTATCGTGGCGGGCAACTGGCCCAGACCGGTAGCCAGCATAAAATGGCGAAAGCGTATTGAGGTCAGTCCGGCCGCGTAACTTACCGGATCAAAAGGTACAAAGGGCAGCAGGCGGCAAACCAGGATGGTGTGTTTACCGTAGCGGGTAAAAAAGCCATCCATACTCTGCAATACGCTTTTGCCGATCAGCTTTTCCACCGCTTCGCGGCCAAATACTCTGGCGATGAAAAAACACAGCGCCGCCCCGGCCATGGCGCTCATCCACGATAGCGCGCCGCCCCAGAAGGCGCCGAACAGGGAAGCGTTAGCGAAGGTGATGAGAAAAGCGGGAAGCGGGGCGATAATCGCCTGCAGAATCATCAGCGCAAAGGAGACCAGGGCCGCCTGCGGCCCCCAGGAGTCGATAAACTGCTCAATAGCCAGCTGATCGAGCGTGGCAAAGGCGGCGAGGCTGCGCTGCATAAACCCATTGACGCCGGGGATCAGCCACCATGCCAGCAGCCCCGCCAGCAGCGTAGCGCCAATGATTATCCGGTAGATCGCCTGGCTATTTTTCATCGTTGATTCGCCACCGTTGCGTGTCGATCCGCCGATAGCGGGCATATCTTTTGGCTGCCTGAATCAGGACAAATAACACCAGCCCGGCAAGCGTTAGCTTTAGCACAAAAAGGGAAGTGATACCGTCGCGGATAAGTTCGCTGGCCATCAGCGTATAAATAAATATGCCGGGCAAGGTGGTTATGGCGGAAATAAAGGTAAACGACCAGAATGAAATAGCCGTGAGGCCATAGGCGTAATTCTGAATATTATAGGGAAACAGCGGGACTAACCGGGTCAGAATTAAAAAGTCGCAGCCGCTACGTTCAATGCCTCTTTCAATTGCCTGGAATATCGCCGTCTGTCCGAAGTATTTAAGCAGCAGCTCGCGGCCCAGCCAACGGGCGAGCAGGAACGACAGGGAGGAGGCGACCGTCGCCGCCAGCAGCGATAGCAAGGTTCCCGTCAGCGGGCCAAAAAGTACACCGCCGGCAATGACCAGCGCACTGCCCGGAATCAAAAACAGGGTAGCGATAATAAACAGCAAGATATAGAGCGCATACCCGAAGCCACCGCTTTGGCGGATAATTTCGCGCAGATGGTGTAAATGAGTGACCAGCTCGGCAAAACCCGACTGCTGGATAATACAGGCAAAAATGCTCAGGATGACCACAACAGAAAGCAGCTTATACTCTGCTTTATGACGGCTTCTTTTGCATTGGGTTCTCCTGTCTTACGCGGGCGGTCAAAAGTGCGCGCGACAGTATAATAGTTTGCCGACGTTCACAATCTATTACGGCGGCTTTTTTGATATGGCTCAGGCTCTCCGGGCGGGAGAGCCTGACAGAGGGCATCATCAGACTTTAAAGGTGGCCCATACCGGGGCATGGTCGGAGGGTTTTTCCATGCCGCGAATTTCGTAGTCGATGCCGGTCTCGATACAGCGCTGCGCCAGCGGGTGGCTGGCCAGCAGCAGGTCGATACGCAGCCCGCGGTTATCGTCAAAGCCCTTAGAGCGATAGTCGAACCATGAGAAATGTTCGTTGTCCTGCGGGTTCGCATGGCGGTACGTATCCACCAGGCCCCAGCCCAGCAGGCGCTCCATCCATTCGCGCTCTTCCGGCAGGAATGAACATTTGCCGGTACGCAGCCAGCGCTTGCGATTCTCTTCGCCGATGCCGATATCAAGATCGGTAGGGCTGATGTTCATATCGCCCATAATCAGCACCGGATTCTCTTTATTCAGTTCGGTATCAAGGTAGTTCTGCAGATTCTGATAAAAGGCCGCTTTCGCCGGGAATTTGGTTTCATGATCCCGGCTTTCGCCCTGCGGGAAATAGCCGTTGATTACCGTCACGTTGCCAAACGGAGACGGGATTTCCGCCATGATAATGCGGCGCTGGGCCTCTTCACCATCGTTGGGGAAGCCGCGGCGCACCGAGATCGGCGTCTCTTTGGTCAGCAGCGCGACGCCGTAATGGCCTTTCTGCCCGTGATAAAAGACGTTATAGCCAAGCTTTGCCACCTCTTCGAGGGGAAACATATCATCGTGAACCTTGGTTTCCTGGAGGCCGATGACGTCGGGCTGGTGTTTGTCGATGATGGCGGCCAGCTGATGCGGGCGGGCACGCAGGCCGTTGATATTAAAAGAGACAAATTTCATAGTCGCTGCCACTGTGCAAGGTGAATAGTGCAGGGATGGTAGCAGAAATTCGCCGGGCTGGCTGCGCAAAGGCGCTTTATTCTGCCGATTGCAGCGGTTGGTAGCCTGTTTGCACAAAGTCTGCACCATTCTGGAACGCGCTGCGCCAAAAAAGGGCGTTTATTGCCGATAAATTTCGTCAAGGATCACAATTACAGAATTATATCTTACCCCTGCATAATCTTTCTTTTTATTCCACTGCTAAAGCCTCTTTTAGTATTTTTATTCACTTTTTATGCATTTTATGTGAATAGCGGTCTTTCGTAACTTATTGATATTTCGTTGACGACCTCGATTTATGCATTTTTACCTCTGGCTGGCACGAACCGTGCAATCTACATTTACAGCGTAATAACCATATTCATTAACATTATTTAAACTTTTTGTTTACCGGAAGAGGTCGATATGTCTCAGTCAATTACGCGTAGCAACTTTGATGAATGGATGATGCCTGTATACGCGCCAGCGGCTTTTATTCCGGTACGCGGCGAAGGGTCACGCCTGTGGGATCAGCAGGGGAAGGAGTATATCGATTTTGCCGGCGGCATTGCGGTTAATGCCCTCGGCCATGCGCACCCGCAGCTGGTTAAGGCGCTGACCGAACAGGCGGAGAAATTCTGGCATACCGGCAACGGCTATACCAATGAGCCGGTACTACGTCTGGCTAAGCAGCTCATTGACGCCACTTTTGCCGACCGGGTCTTTTTCTGTAACTCGGGGGCTGAAGCCAACGAAGCGGCGCTAAAACTGGCGCGCAAATATGCCCACGATCGTTTCGGCAGTGAGAAAAGCGGCATCGTGGCATTCAAGAATGCCTTCCATGGCCGCACGCTGTTTACCGTTTCTGCGGGCGGTCAGCCGGCCTATTCACAGGATTTTGCGCCGCTGCCGCCGCAGATTCAGCACGCTATCTTTAATGACCTCGACTCGGCAAAGGCGCTGATCGACGACAATACCTGCGCGGTGATCGTTGAACCGATGCAGGGGGAAGGCGGCGTCGTACCAGCGGATGTGGAATTCCTGCGCGGCCTGCGTGAGCTGTGCGATGCGCACAATGCGCTGCTGATTTTCGATGAAGTCCAGACCGGCGTCGGCCGTACCGGGGAGCTGTACGCCTATATGCACTATGGCGTGACGCCGGACGTGCTTTCTACCGCGAAAGCGCTGGGCGGCGGTTTCCCGATCGGCGCGCTGCTGGCCACGGAACGCTGCGCCAGCGTAATGACCGTGGGTACTCATGGCACCACCTACGGCGGCAACCCGCTGGCCTGCGCGGTGGCGGGGGAAGTCTTTGCCATCGTCAACACGCGTGAGGTTCTCAACGGCGTTAAGCAGCGCCATCAGTGGTTTAGCGAACGGCTCAACGCCATCAACGCCCGGTACGGCTTGTTTAAAGAGGTTCGCGGTCTGGGGCTGCTTATTGGCTGCGTGCTGAAAGATGAATATGCCGGCAAGGCGAAAAACATCAGCAACCTGGCGGCGGAGGAAGGGCTAATGATGCTGATTGCCGGCGCCAACGTGTTGCGCTTCGCACCGGCACTGATTATCAGCGAAGACGAAGTCAATAGCGGCCTGGATCGCTTCGAGCTGGCCTGCAAACGCTTTCTCTCGGGGGTCTCATCATGATGGTGATCCGTCCAGTAGAAAAAGGTGACCTGCCGGGGTTAATGACGCTGGCAGGCGAAACCGGCGGCGGCCTGACATCGCTGCCGGCCGATGAGGCCACGCTGGCCGCGCGCATTGAACGTTCACAGATGACCTGGCGCGGCGAGCTGCCGAAAAGCGAACAGGGGTATGTATTCGTTCTGGAGGATTGCACCAGCGGCGCGGTGGCGGGAATTTGCGCCATTGAGGTGGCCGTAGGGCTTAACGACCCCTGGTACAACTATCGCGTTGGTACGCAGGTCCACGCATCGAAAGAGCTAAACGTCTATAACGCCCTGCCGACGCTGTTTCTCAGTAACGACCATACCGGCAGCAGCGAACTGTGTACCCTGTTCCTTGATCCAAAATGGCGAAAAGAGGGCAACGGCTATCTGCTGTCGAAGTCGCGTTTTCTGTTTATGGCCGCCTTTCGTGAACGCTTCAACGATAAGGTCGTGGCGGAAATGCGCGGCGTAATTGATGAGCACGGCTACTCGCCATTCTGGGAGAGCCTCGGGAAACGCTTCTTCGCGATGGAGTTTTCCCGCGCCGACTATCTGTGCGGCACCGGGCAAAAAGCGTTTATCGCCGCGCTGATGCCGAAGCACCCGCTGTATATCGACTTCTTAAGCGATGAAGCGCGGGCGGTTATCGGCGAGGTTCATCCGCAAACCGCCCCGGCCCGCGCGGTGCTGGAAAAAGAGGGATTCCGCTATCTCAACTACGTCGATATTTTCGACGGCGGTCCGACGCTGGAATGCGAAATTGACCGGGTGCGGGCCATCCGCAAAAGTCGGCTGGTTACCGTCGTTGAAGGCGAACCCGAGGCGGGAGAGTGGCCGCCATGCCTGATCGCCAATGAACAGTACCATCACTTTCGCGCCATGCTCGTTCACGCGGACCCGGATAGCGACCGCCTGGTGCTAAGCGCGCGTGAGCTGGATGCCCTGAAATGCCATTCCGGTGAACAAATTCGCCTGGTTCGCCTGTGCCCTGAGGAGAAAAAATCATGAGTTTATGGATCAATGGCGACTGGCAAAGCGGTCGCGGCCCGGCCCGACAAAAACATAACCCGGTAAGCCAGGCGCTACTGTGGCAGGGACAGGATGCCGATGCTGAGCAGGTTGCGCTGGCGGTCAGCGCGGCGCGGCGGGCATTCCCCGCGTGGGCGCGCCAGCCGTTTGCCGCCCGCAAAGCGATAGCAGAAAAGTTTGCTGCTTTACTTGACGCGAACAAAGCTGAATTAACCGCCATTATTGCTCAGGAGACCGGCAAACCGCGCTGGGAAGCGGCGACGGAAATCACCGCGATGATCAACAAAATCGCGATTTCAGTAAACGCTTACCATAGTCGTACGGGGGAAGCGCAAACCGCACTGGCCGACGGCGCAGCCACTCTGCGTCACCGGCCGCACGGCGTACTGGCGGTGTTTGGTCCCTACAATTTCCCCGGACATTTACCAAACGGACATATTGTTCCGGCGCTGCTGGCGGGCAATACCATGGTGTTCAAACCCAGCGAGCTAACCCCACAGAGCGGCGAAGCGGTGGTAAGGCTTTGGGCAGAAGCCGGCCTGCCGCCCGGGGTGCTTAACCTGCTTCAGGGCGGTCGCGAGACCGGCGAAGCGCTGAGCGGTCAGTCAGATATCGACGGTCTGCTGTTTACCGGCAGCTCTGCCACCGGCTTTCAGCTCCATCGCCAGCTTGCCGGCCAGCCGGAAAAAATACTCGCTCTTGAGATGGGCGGCAACAATCCGCTGATCGTCGATGAGCCGCAAGATATCGATGCCGCCGTTCATCTCACCATTCAGTCGGCATTTATTACTGCAGGCCAGCGCTGTACCTGCGCGCGTCGGCTGTTGGTGAAGCGCGGTGAGGCTGGCGATGCGTTTCTTCGTCGTCTGGTGACAGTGTCACAAAAATTGATCCCTGACGCCTGGGATGCAGAGCCGCAGCCTTTCCTCGGGGGACTGATTTCAGCACAGGCGGCGCAGAAAGTGCATCAGGCCTGGCTGACACACGTCTCCAACGGCGGCCAAACGCTGCTGGAGCCGCGTCTGCTACAGGCCGAAACGTCGCTGCTGACGCCGGGTATTATCGACATGAGCGAGGTCGCGCAGGTGGCCGATGAAGAGGTTTTTGGCCCACTGCTCTGCGTCTGGCGTTACGACCATTTCGATGAGGCGATTGCGCTTGCTAACTCGACCCGCTTCGGGCTTTCCTGCGGGCTGATCTCCGCTGAACGCGAGAAGTTCGACCAGCTGCTGCTGGAGGCGCGCGCCGGTATCGTGAACTGGAATAAACCGCTCACCGGCGCCGCCAGCACCGCGCCGTTTGGCGGGACCGGTGCTTCCGGTAACCATCGGCCGGGGGCCTGGTACGCCGCAGATTATTGCGCCTGGCCGATGGCCAGCCTGGAATCGCCGGAGCTGTCGCTCCCGGTCGCGCTCAGCCCGGGTCTGGATTTTGGCCAGGAGAGCTCACAATGAACGCCTGGGAAGTGAACTTTGACGGGCTGCCGGGCCTGACCCATCACTATGCGGGATTATCTTTCGGCAACGAGGCTTCGACCAAACACCGCTATCGGGTGTCAAATCCGCAGCTGGCGGCAAAGCAGGGGCTGAAAAAAATGAAAGCCCTGGCGGATGCGGGCTATCCGCAGGGGATCATCCCGCCGCAGGAGCGGCCAAACATCCCCCTGTTGCGCCAGATTGGCTTTAGCGGTAGCGATGAGCAGGTGCTGGAAAAAGCGTCGCGTCAGGCGCCCGAGCTCCTCTCGGCGGCCAGTTCAGCCTCATCAATGTGGGTGGCCAACGCCGCTACGGTCTCGCCATCAGCGGATTCGCTGGACGGCCGGGTGCATCTGACCGTCGCCAACCTCAATGATAAATTCCACCGCGCCAGCGAAGCGCCTACCACCGAGGCTTTGCTGAAGGCTATTTTCCCTGATGAGCAGCGGTTTGCCGTACACGGCGCGCTACCCCAGGCCTCGCTGTTCGGTGATGAAGGGGCGGCAAACCATAACCGTCTCGGCGGCGACTACGGCGCCCCTGGCGTGCAGCTGTTTATTTACGGTCGTCAGCAGGGTGGGGAAGAGAGCCCGCAGCGCTACCCGGCGCGGCAGACGCTGGAGGCCAGCCAGGCCGTTGCCCGCCTCAACCAGGTCAACCCCCGGCAAGTGATTTTCGCCCGTCAAAACCCGGCGGTGATTGATAAGGGCGTATTTCATAACGATGTGATTGCGGTAAGCAATCAGCAGGTGCTGTTTTGCCACGAGCAGGCGTTTGTCGATCAGCCGCAGCTCCTGCAGCAGCTGACGGAGCGGGTTGCTGGTTTTACGCCGCTTGTGGTGCCGACGGGTCAGGTATCGGTAGAAGAGGCGGTGGCGACCTATCTGTTCAACAGCCAGCTGCTGAGCAAACGCGAGGGCGGAATGCGGCTGATTCTGCCGCTGGAAGCGCAGGAGCATCCGGGCGTCTGGCGTTATCTGAACCGGCTGGTGGAGGGCGATAACCCGATTGATGAGCTTCAGGTTTACGACCTGCGCGAGAGCATGGCCAACGGCGGCGGCCCGGCCTGCCTGCGTCTTCGGGTGGTGCTGACTGAGAACGAGCGACGAGCGGTGAATCCGGCGGTCATGATCGACGACGCGCTGTTCGCCACTTTGAATGATTGGGTAGACCGCTACTATCGCGATCGCCTGACCCAGGCCGACCTTGCGGATCCGCAGCTGCTGCGCGAAGGTCGCGAAGCGCTCGACCGCCTGACGCAAATCCTGCGCCTCGGCTCCGTATATCCGTTTCAGCAATAAGGAGATGTCGTGGACGACTTTCTGGCATTAACGCTGGCTGGGCGTTTGCCCCACCATTTTCATGGCCAAACGGCGCACTTCCGCTGGCACTGGATTGACTGCGGTATACTGCAGCTCATTCCCCATGAGCCCTGCGAGCGCTCGCTGGTATTGTCCGCCGGGATCCATGGTAACGAAACCGCGCCGGTCGAAATCACGGATTTACTGCTGCGTCAGTTGTTCAGCGGGGAGTTGCCGTTACGCTGGCGGTTGCTGGTGGTCTTCGGCAATCCTTCGGCGCTGAGGGCCAATAAACGCTATCTGCACAGCGATATTAATCGGATGTTTGGTGAGCGCTGGCGGGCTTTCAGCGTCAGCGATGAAACCGCTCGCGCCCGGCAACTGGAGCATGCGCTGGCGCGCTTTTATGCGCCGGGTAGCGGTGAGCGCTGGCACCTGGATTTACATACCGCTATTCGCGGATCGCTGCATACGCGCTTTGGCGTCCTGCCAGCGCGCGATAAGCCGTGGGATGAAGCATTCCTGGGCTGGTTGGGGGCGGCTGGCCTGGAAGCGCTGGTCTTTCATCAGCAGCCGGGCGGCACCTTTACCCATTTCAGTAGCGAACGTTTCGGCGCGCTCTCCTGCACGCTGGAACTGGGAAAAGCGCTTCCTTTTGGCGACAACGATCTCAGCCTGTTTGCCGCGACGCAGCGCGCGCTGGCGCGTCTGCTGGCCGGCGAGAGGGCGTTGGCTGCCGGTGATTCGCCGCTGCGCTACAGAGTTGTGCAGCAAATTACCCGCAGCAGCGACAAATTTCAGCTGCATATGTCGGCGCAGACGCTAAACTTCACCCCCTTTTCTGCCGGGACGCTGCTGGCTGAAGATGGCGAAACCCGCTATGTCGCGGCTAAGGAGCCAGAATATGTGCTGTTTCCCAACCCCGACGTAGCTTTTGGCCAGCGAGCCGGGCTGATGCTCGAACGCTTCTGAATATGCTGTCGCCCCGGTGGGCGATGGCATTTATTTTGCCGGCTGTTTTTTCCTTTAGATCTTAATTTTTTGTGCGCTATCGGCTGATTGCGGATTATTCCTGGATAAATGCTTTGTTTTTAATCTGCGCTGGTTTATAGTCTTCATAATTTCTCGATAAAACAGCCTGTTAATTATTTTTTCTTGCAATTATCTCCCCATAATCCTTATTTTCTCCATAATTGGTCAGAAACTGTTTTTTATACTTTCAATGTTTTACGCTTGCTCTGACTAATTGACGATAAACGTCGTAAAGTTAATCTCGTCAACACGGCAACGCGCCGTAAGAATAACGCAAAGTAAGGATTGAACGATGAAAAAGATTACAGCTCTGTTTGTTGCCTCTACTCTGGCTCTTGGCGCGGCTAACCTGGCTCACGCGGCTGATACTACGGCAACCTCAGGCGAGACCGCGCCGATGATGCATCATAAGCGCGGCCCGGCGGGCCCACATGAAATGATGTTTAAAGGTCTGAACCTGACCGACGCGCAGAAAACGCAAATTCGCGACATCATGAAGAGCCAGCGCGACAATATGAAGCGTCCGTCCCTGGATGAGCGCCGCGCGATGCATGAACTGGTTGCCAGCGATACCTTCGATAAGGCAAAAGCGGAAGCGCAGATTGATAAAATGGAAGCCCAGCATAAAGAAATGGCGCTGGCTCGACTGGAAACTCAGAACAAGATTTACAACATTCTGACCCCGGAACAGAAAAAACAGTTCAATGCTAATTTTGAGAAGCATCTGACAGATCGTAAAGCGCCGGAAGGTAAAATGCCTGCACCAGCTGAATAATTCAGCGCGCTGACTTAAGACCGCCGGTCTTGCCCAAGAATGCCAACAGGCTTTGGGCAGGGCCGGCGGTTTTTTTATCTGCATCTGCGGCGGGGCAACGGCAAAACGCCGGTGAAACCTGATTTACCCGACAGGGGCGAATATGCGAGGATGAGGCCTCAACCGTTATCATGGGCGCAGTCACCCTGACTCTGCTGCCCGCTATCGCTTCGGATTTTGCATATGGAAATGTATATCGGCCTCGCCGTCCTCGTTGTCGTCCTCGTCTGGGTTATCATGACCTATAACCGCTTTATCTCACTGCGTCGTTTCAAAGACGAGGCCTGGAGCGGCGTCGCTGTGCAGCTTAAGCGCCGCCACGATCTGGCGCCCAATCTACTGAGTCTGGTGAAACGCTACGCACAGCACGAAAAGGAATTGCTGGAAGAGCTGGGCCGCCAGCGTAGCGTACGGGTCGGCAGCACCAAACAGATAGCCGACAGCGAACGCCACTATTCCGCTACGCTGGGACGTATTTTCGCGCTAGGCGAAGCCTGGCCGGAACTCAAAGCCAGCGACAACTTCCTCTCATTACAGCAATCGCTTAATGAAATAGAAGAGCAGCTGCAGATGGCTCGCCGCTACTTCAACGGTACGGTGCGCGATTTGAATATTCTGGTCGAGTCTTTCCCCAGCCTGCTGCTGGCGCGACTATTTAAATTTAAAGCAGAAGCTTTCTTTGAACTGGACTCACCGGAAGAAGCTCAATCTCCACGGATGGAGTGATTAAATGCTCTGTATAACTCTGCGGGTAGTGCGCGCGTTCGTATTGCTGTTGCTGCTGCCTGCCAGCGCAGCATTCTCCGCAAACAACCCGATTATTATTAGAGATGCTTCTCAACTCCCCGCTGGCGCTATCCCGGCGTATGAACATATCCTCTCTTTTGATTCCCGGGCGCGCTTTAGCCCGAACGGCAGCATGGCGATTGAGGAGAATATCAAGGTACTTGCCCTGGGGAAGGAGATTCGGCGAGGGATTTTGCGTACGCTTCCCCTCACGTGGAACCGCCAGGATGGCAAAATCTTCCGTGTTGACTATACGATCGAATCGGTGTCGCGCGATGGCATCTCTGAGCCATTTAGCCTTGATGAGGCAGCAAAAAGCCTGACGGTACGTATCGGCAGCGGCGAAAAGATATTAAAACCAGGGATCTATCACTATCGGATTCGCTATCAAATCAGCAACCATTTCAGCCGATTTCCCCAGTGGGATGAACTGTACTGGAACGTGACGGGCAATGGCTGGGCCTGGCCAATTAGCAAGGCCAGCTTTAGCCTGACGCTACCGGATAGCGCCGCAAATCTCAACGCTGACGCCAAAGATGCCAGGCTGCGCTCAATTGATGTTTATACCGGGATCGCTGGCGCGAAAGAGCACAACGCAACGATTCTGCCCGACGGTAGCGTGCGCACTCTGCGTCCGCTGGCAAAGGGGGAGGGGCTGACGGTTGTTTATACCTGGCCGCGGGAGATACTTGCCCGCGCTCCGGCGCCGGAGGCCGCTTCGCCGCTGGTGCATTTACTTTTCCCCAACCTGAAAACCTGGGTGATATGGCTGCCGCTGCTGTTCATGCTCGTTTATTATCTGCTCTGGTGGCGGAAAAACGTCACCCAGGCCGGGTTGAGAATGCCGCCTGTTGTGCCGCTCTTTTCGCTGCCTGCCTCCATGTCGCCAGGCCACCTGCGTTTTATTACCCGGCGTAAATATGACGATGTGGCTTTTAGCAGCGATTTATTAGCGCTGGTCGCGAAACGCGGGATGACGCTGACGAGCGACAAAAATCCATCCCGCAGCCCGTGGCGATTAAATTCCGGCATCAAACAACGGCTGACCCGCCTCCCCGTTGAGGGAAACAGACGGTTAAACAGAGACGATCTCCAGCTATTAAGCACCCTATTTAAAGGCAAACAGAAAAATATCGATCTCAGTAAGGCTCATCAGCGGTCAGTGCAGAGTGCGCGTAAACGTCAGGAGACGCGTTGTGAAGAACAGCGGGCTAAACTCTTTCGTAAATGGGGGCAACCGCTGCGGCGCTGCATCTACATTGCGCTGCTTGTTCCGGTAGCGTGCGGTCTTTGGGTTAATGCGGAGGCCGCGCTGCTGACGATACCGGCCGCAGTTTTTATGCTGATCGGCGGTTCGCTGCTGGCTTTTTTCTTGCGGTTTCTTTGTCATCCTCGGGAGATGTGGCGCGACTGGGGCCCCGCCCCGGTACTGTTTTGTGCCTCTTTTGGTATTTTAGCGATGCTCGGCGGAAGCAATTTTCTGTTGGGAATGTTGCCCATAACCCAACTTCCCGCCGGATATATTGGCGCGCTGCTGATGGCGTTCGCCCTGTGCGTTTTTGTTGGCTGGAAAACGCCTCGTTATACGCAGCGCGGGTTGGATGAGCTGGCCGTCGCCAAAGGACTGAAGCTGTATCTTGGCACCGCTGAAAAGAACCGCTATCAGATTATTTATCCGCCTGCGCAGATGATCTCCCATTTTGAAGAACTACTGCCCGTAGCGTTGGCGCTTGGCGTGGGGAAAACCTGGGCGAACACCTTTGCCCACTATCTGAGTAGTACTGGCGCTCTGTCGGAAGCGTTTGCCGGTGCCGGCTGGGAAAGCGTGCATCATTTCAGCGAGTCCTGTCGAATCTCCTCTATATCCTCGCCGACCAGCGGTTCAGGGGGCGGTTCATCATCGGGTTCAGGCTATAGCGGTTCCGGCTCTTCCGGTGGTGGTTCATCCGGCGGCGGCTCAGGCGGAGGCGGTGGAGGAGGCTGGTAATTAAGGGAGACGCCCCGATAACCTACTGGAGATCTTATGCTGGCATCGTGCGTTTCCCGGCAGGTCTTACCGGACTGACGGGAAACGCGTATGGCAGCAGTTTTTAAACCGGGCAAGGCCATATCACCAGGGAATGCGATATGATCTGTTCGTCAGAACAGGCGTGGCCCGCGGTCAGTTTTACAGCGGATGCAGCTTATAGCGGCCGCTAAGCAGCGGTTTACACAGTATTTTATAACCATCATGGTCAAATTTTGCCGCCAGGCGCGTGAGCGATGAGGCCTGCGACAGGGATTCTACGGCGCCCAGCCATAGCCAGTTTTGAATAATATGGTACTGCGTCATATCCTCGCTGCGCTCTTCCAGCGCGATCGCCCCGGCCCATGGCCAGCATACCAGCTGCATTTTTTGCATATTTTCCACCAAACGCTGCTGGTGCTCTTCAACGCTCTCCTTCCCGCAGCAGGCTCCTGCGCAGCGGCCCAGCGCCGAACGAAAGCAGGCGCGCCCGCGGTTGAGCGGCTCGAGTCCCATTAATCCATAACAAAGGCGATGCTCGTCGGCAATTTTTTGCAGCGCCTGCAGCGCGGCGCGGCGATTGGCAAAAAGGCCATAGAGATCGCTTTGTTGCGAGAAATCCAGCTCGCTGGCGTAAACCACCTGCGGTCGGGCGTCAGCCAGGCGCAATGAGCACAGCTGCCGGTTTTGCCGCAGACGTTTATTAAACAGAGGCTGCTGTTCCTTAATGAGCTGCGCTTCTAACAGGAGTGCACCGAGCTCGCCCGCCGTCCGTTGCCAGGTGATGCGTCGTGACTGGCGCAGCATAGCCGCTTCGTCGGGGGTGCGCAGATGCGACAACACCCGGCTGCGGATATTAACGCTTTTGCCGATATAGAGCGGCAGGGTATCGCTTTCGCCGTGAAACAGATATACCCCCGGCTGCCTGGGCAGAGCCTCAAGCCACGGACGCAGATGTTCGGGATACTCATAGATTGCCGCCGCTTCAAATTCGAGACGCGGGGCGGATTGCCTTCTTGCCACTATTGCTCCTGGTGCTGTTTATTTATCCAGTATAGCAGGGGAAGAGCGGAGCGAAAAGGACAATAAATCACCCCAACCGGAGTCGGGGCGAGGGAGGGATGGGTTATTTTTTCCAGAAGTCGTCGAAGACGGTGATTGGCGGGCGGCGTTTGTGCTCGGTTTTCAGATACCAGCCTTCGATCGTTTTCGCGACTTTCTCGTCCAGCGTTTTACCTTCCAGATAGTCGTCGATGTTCTCGTAGGTCACGCCCAGCGCCACTTCGTCCGGCAGGGAGGGGCGGTCGTCCTCAAGATCGGCGGTCGGCAGTTTTTTATACAGGTGCTCCGGACACCCCAGATGGGCCAAAAGCTGTTTGCCCTGACGTTTGTTGAGGCGGAAAAGAGGGTTGATGTCCGTGCCGCCGTCGCCGTATTTAGTGAAAAAACCAGTAATAGCCTCCGCCGCATGATCGGTACCAACCACCACGCCGTGGGTCATCCCGGCGATGCTGTACTGCGCTTTCATGCGTTCGCGGGCTTTTTCGTTGCCGCGAACAAAGTCGCTAAGCTCAATGCCGGCTTCGCGCAGCGCCTGTTCACTGGCCAGCACGGCGCCCTTAATATTGACCGTTAATACACGGTCCGGCTGAATAAAAGCGATGGCGTCCTGACAGTCCTGCTCGTCCGCCTGCACGCCGTACGGCAAGCGAACGGCGATAAACTGCAGGCTGTCGTCACCGGTTTCGGCGCGTAGCTCATTGATTGCCTGCTGGCAGAGCTTACCGGCAAGCGTGGAGTCCTGGCCGCCGCTGATGCCGAGGACCAGTGATTTAATAAAAGGGTATTTCTGCAGATAGGACTTCAAAAAGTCTACGCTGCAGCGTATTTCGGCTTCGACATCGATCTGGGGTTTAGCGCCCAGCGCCTGAATAATCTCTTGTTGTAGCGTCATCGCGCCCTCCGGAAAGTGAATCTGTATGGCAATCAGCAGAGGTTTAACCTACCTCTTTGACGGTAAAACGACAAGGATCACAATTTTGAGTGTAGCAAAAGCAGGCAACCTCAACGGAACGGGCTTTATTATTGGAAAGATCTTAATTTCGCTTCATTTCCACCTTCGGCTTGAAAAATAACGATATTTATTCCAGGCTTATTTACACGCCAAAAAAAAGAGGATGGAATATGAACAAGCATTTTGCAGGATTTCTGGGCGCAGCAGCTGTATTAACCATGCTGGCAGGGTGTACGGCCTATGACCGTACTAAAGATCAGTTCACCCAGCCGGTGGTTAAAGACGTTAAAAAAGGCATGACCCGCGCGCAGGTTGCGCAAATTGCTGGTAAACCTTCATCAGAAGTGACGATGATCCACGCACGCGGTACCTGTCAGACATACATCCTGGGTCAACGCGATGGTAAAATTGAAACCTACTTCGTCGCGCTGGATGAAACCGGCCGTGTGATGAATTCTGGTTATCAGACCTGCGCTGAATACGATACCGACCCGCGCAACAGTAAGTAACATCCCGCCATAGTGCTGATTCCTACGAAAGCCCGACCATTGGTCGGGCTTTTTTATGAGTGCTGATGCTTATTTAATTGCGCGAATTATTTGAGGGAAATGTGAGGGCAGTCAAAACGCGAGGTCAATGAGAGACAATTCTGTTCAAGGAGGAATTATCCTGCCGATGAACGATGCCGTATACTCAATGCATAAACAATACTAATTCAAAGAAACATCTCTTACCGCCTCTCCGGCATCAACGATGCGCTCAGGAGACCCGGTCACACAAATTGAGGAAGCGTTCATGGAAAAGAAACATATCTACCTGTTCTGTTCTGCTGGGATGTCTACATCACTGCTGGTCTCGAAAATGCGTGCTCAGGCCGAGAAGTATGAAGTGCCGGTTATTATTGAAGCATTTCCCGAGACTCTGGCCGGTGAAAAAGGACCTGATGCTGATGTCGTATTATTAGGCCCACAGATTTCCTATATGCTGCCGGACATTCAACGTTTACTACCAAATAAACCTGTAGAAGTTATTGATTCCGTGCTGTACGGTAAGATCGATGGTTTAGGTGTTCTGAAAGCGGCCGTTGCGGCCATTAAGAAAGCTGCTGCGCAATAATTTATATTTTAAAACTCGACATATTTCGGATGGCAATGGTTAAAATTTCGTGAGGGTGTGTTTTAACTGTTTGCTGTCCGAAATACCCTGAGTTTATTTTCCCGTCAAAGAGTAATTTCATCTATCATTGCCGCAATAATTACATTGCGGCCTTAAAGGGTATTTATTATGAGTAAAGTGATTGATTCGCTTGAAAAGGTACTCCTTCCGTTTGCGGTCAGAATAGGAAGGCAACCTCACGTCAATGCAATTAAAAACGGCTTTATTAAGTTAATGCCATTGACGTTAGCCGGGGCCATGTTTGTTTTAATTAATAACGTATTTTTGAGCTTTGGCGACGGTTCATTCTTTTATTCAATGGGCATCCGTCTGGATGCCTCGACAATCGAAACACTGAATGGTTTTAAAGCTATCGGCGGCAACGTTTATAACGGTACGCTAGGTATTATGTCGCTGATGGCGCCTTTCTTTATTGGTTCGGCTTTAGCTGAAGAGCGTAAAGTTGACCCAATGGCGGCCGGGTTGCTGGCGGTTGCGGCATTTATGACCGTTACGCCTTATAGCGTCGGGGAAGCCTACGCCGTTGGCGCGAATTGGTTAGGCGGTGCCAACATTATTTCTGGTATCGTAATCGGTCTGGTCGTTGCCGAGATGTTCACCTTTATCGTTCATCGCAACTGGGTGATTACGCTGCCGTCCAGCGTGCCGGCTTCGGTCTCCCGTTCATTCTCAGCGGTTATCCCGGCCTTTATTATCCTGTCTATTATGGGGGTTATCTCTTGGGCGCTGACCCACTGGGGAACGAACTTCCACCAGATCATCATGGACACGATCTCCACGCCGCTGGCCTCAATGGGTGCCGTGGTAGGCTGGGCATACGTTATTTTCACCTCGCTGCTGTGGTTCTTCGGCGTACACGGGTCGCTGGCGCTGTCGGCGCTCGATAGCGGCATTATGACGCCATGGGCGCTGGAAAACATCGCAACCTATCAGCAGTACGGCTCCGTTGAAGCCGCGCTGGCGGCGGGTAAGAGCTTCCATATGTGGGCCAAGCCGATGCTTGATTCCTACATTTTCCTCGGCGGTACCGGCGCGACGCTGGGCTTGATCATCGCCATCTTTATCGCTTCCCGCCGCGAGGATCATCGTCAGGTGGCGAAACTGGCGCTGCCGTCCGGCATCTTCCAGATTAACGAGCCTATCCTGTTCGGTCTGCCGATTATCATGAACCCGGTGATGTTTATTCCGTTCATTCTGATTCAGCCTCTGCTGGCGGCCATCACCATGACGGCGTATACCTTGGGCATCATCCCGCCGATTACCAACATCGCGCCGTGGACTATGCCGACCGGTTTAGGCGCCTTCTTTAACACTAACGGTAGCGTCGCAGCTCTGCTGCTGGCCCTGTTCAACCTTGCTGTATCGACCCTGGTCTACCTGCCGTTTGTGGTTATTTCCAACAAAGCGCAGGGCGTCATTGAGCAGGAAGAGAGCGAAGAAGATATCGCTAACGCACTGAAATTCTAATATCGAGCGGTACGGGAAGTTTCCCGTACCGTCTGGCAAATTAAGGGAGTCATTATGTTTGATCTGGATAACATCGCAGCAGAAGAGACCGCGGTAAACGACCTCGAAGAGGTGGTGATGGGGCTGATTATCAACTCCGGACAAGCGCGTAGTCTGGCTTATGCCGCGCTGAAGCAGGCAAAGCAGGGAGATTTTGCGGCGGCTAAAACCATGATGGAACAGTCGCGCATGGCGCTGAGCGAAGCGCATCTGGTGCAGACCCAGCTGATTGAGAGCGATGAGGGAGAAGGCAAAATGAAGGTGAGCCTGGTGCTGGTGCATGCGCAGGATCATCTGATGACCTCAATGCTGGCACGTGAGCTGGTTGCCGAATTGATTGAGCTGCACGAGAAGGTACAATAGGTCATCGACACGATGAGGCAACCAAAGATGATGACCACTGAAATCAGTACCGCCCGGGAGCAACAACTCTTTAACGGCAAAAACTTTCATGTGGTCATCTATAACAAAACGGAGAGCGTAAGCGGGCTTCACCAGCATGATTATTACGAGTACACCATCGTTTTAACCGGGCGCTATTATCAGGTTATTAATGGCAAGCGGGTGCTGCTGGAGCGCGGGGATTTCGTTTTTATCCCAATGGGGTCGCACCACCAAAGCTTTTATGAATTTGGCGCGACGCGCATTCTGAACGTCGGTATCAGCAAAAGTTTCTTTGAAAAACACTATTTGCCGCTGCTGCCGTTTGGTCTGGTTGCTTCTCAGGTCTATGCCGTTAAAAGTACTTTTCTCAGTTATATTGAGTCGGTTATTGCATCACTGAATTTTCGCGAAACTGAATTTGACGAATTTATCGAGCTGGTCTCCTTTTATACTCTGAATCGGCTCCGGCATTATCGTGAAGAGCCTGCGGAAGACGTCATTCCGCAATGGCTGAAAAATACCGTGGAGGGGATGCACGATAAGCTTAAGTTTGGCGAGGGGGCGCTGGAGAATATGGTTGAACTTTCCGGGAAAACCCAGGAGTACTTAACTCGGGCAACCCAGCGTTATTACGCCAAAACGCCGATGCAGATGATTAACGATATTCGCATCAACTTCGCTAAAAAACAGTTAGAGATAACCAACTACTCGGTGACCGATATTGCCTATGAGTCGGGGTACAGTAGCCCAAGTTTGTTTATTAAAACATTCAAGAAGCTGACTTCTTTTACCCCCAGCAGCTATCGGAAACACCTCACCAGTATTAATTAACCGGGCGCGGAATAATCCGCGCGGTCTAAATATTCAAATTAACTGTCCGTATTTACACGGAGAGCGGGTGTCGCATACGCGTTATCCGCAAGGGAGAAAAAGATGAGCCAGAAATTGAAGGTAGTGACTATCGGCGGCGGTAGCAGCTATACCCCGGAATTACTGGAAGGGTTCCTGAAGCGTTATCATGAACTGCCGATTAGCGAACTGTGGCTGGTCGACGTCGCGGAAGGGCAGGAAAAGCTCGATATTATCCATGCGTTGTGCCAGCGCATGGTGGAAAAAGCCGGCGTGCCGATGAAAGTCTACAAGACCCTCGATCGCCGCGCGGCGCTGGAAGGCGCAGATTTCGTAACGACCCAGCTGCGCGTTGGCCAGCTCAAGGCCCGCGAGAAGGACGAGCGTATCCCGCTGAGCCACGGCTATTTAGGCCAGGAAACCAACGGCGCGGGCGGACTGTTTAAAGGTTTGCGCACTATTCCGGTCATTTTTGACATTGTGAAAGATGTGCAGGAAGTCTGTCCGAATGCCTGGGTCATTAACTTTACCAATCCGGCGGGGATGGTCACCGAAGCGGTTTATCGTCATACCGGCTTCAAGCGTTTTATCGGCGTGTGCAATATTCCGATTGGCATGAAGATGTTTATCACCGACGTTCTGCAGCTGAGCCCGAGCGATGAGCTCAATATCGATCTGTTTGGCCTGAACCATCTGGTATTTGTGCGCGATGTACTGGTTAACGGCGTTTCACGCTTTGACGAGCTGCTGGACGGCGTGGCATCGGGTCGATTGAGCGCTAACTCGGTGAAAAATATTTTTGATTTACCCTTTAGCGAAGGACTGCTTCGTTCGCTGCGCCTGATCCCTTGTTCCTATCTGCTCTACTACTTTAAGCCAAAAGAGATGCTGGCGATTGAAATGGGCGAATACTACAAAGGCGGCGCGCGCGCGCAGGTAGTGCAGAAGGTTGAGAAACAGCTATTTGAGCTGTACAAAGATCCGGATCTGAACGTTAAGCCGAAAGAACTGGAACAGCGCGGTGGGGCGTATTATTCCGACGCGGCCTGTGAAGTGATTAACGCCATTTATAATGACAAGCAGGCCGAGCATTACGTGAACGTGCCGCATCATGGTCACGTTGATAACATCCCGGCAGACTGGGCGGTCGAGATGACCTGTACGCTGGGCCGCGACGGCGCGAAACCAACGCCGCGCATCACGCATTTCGATGAGAAAGTGTTGGGGCTGATTTACACCATTAAAGGTTTTGAAGTTGCGGCCAGCGAAGCGGCTATCAGCGGTAAACTGGACGATGTGCTGCTGGCGCTTAATCTGAGCCCGCTGATCCACTCCGATCGCGATGCTGAAAAGCTGGCGCGGGAGATGATCCTCGCGCACGAGCAGTGGCTGCCAAACTTTGCGGCGACTATCGAAAAACTGAAACAGTAACGGGAGCGGCTAATGGAACGCGTGTTAATCGTCAATGCCGATGATTTTGGCCTCAGCAGGGGGCAAAACTACGGCATTATCGAAGCTTGCAAGAACGGTGTGGTCACCTCCACGACGGCGCTGGTCAACGGCGCGGCGATTAGCCACGCTGCCCAGCTTAGCCGCTGCGTCCCGGAGCTGGCTGTTGGGATGCACTTTGTCCTGACGCTGGGCGAGCCGCTGGCGGCGATGCCGGGGCTAACCCGCGAAGGGCGCTTTGGAAAGTGGATTTGGCAGATGGCGGAAGAGGGCAGCCTGCCGCTGGACGAAATCGCCCACGAACTGGAGCGTCAGTATCAGCGTTTTGTCGAGCTGTTTGGCCATGAACCGACGCATATCGACAGCCATCATCATGTCCATATGATCGCGCAGATCTACCCCATCGTCGCGGCGTTTGCCCGCGAGAAGGGCGTGGCGCTGCGGATCGACCGCCAGCTAGCGACGCTGTCAGGCCTGGCGCAGGATGCCGTGCGCAGTAGTGATGGATTTGCCAGCGAGTTCTACGGGGAAGGGGTTTCGGAAGCGCTGTTTCTGCAAACCCTGGATGCCTCTGTCCAGCGCGAGGAAAAATCGCTGGAGGTGATGTGTCACCCGGCGTTCGTGGATAACACGATAATGGGCAGCGCCTACTGCTATCCGCGACTGACCGAACTGGATGTGCTGACCGCCGGGTCGCTGAAGTATGCGATTGCCGAGCGCGGCTACCGGCTTGGAACCTACCGCGATGTATAAAGGGAAGTGAGAAGCCCGGCATCTCTGCCGGGCTTTTTTTACGCCGGGATCGCGGCGATTTTGGCGCTTCTCGACCACACCCGATGCGCTGCCATCAGGGTGATCAGTTCATCCATTGATTGGCTATCAATGGCATCGGTCTCAACAATGCCTTCTTCGCCCTGAGCGGCAACCTGCAGCGGCGCTTTGCACTGCCGTGCATCGCCTGCCAGCAGAATCGGCTTCAGGTGTTTGTATGCTTCCAGCAGGTAATAGTTGAAATCACCGTTGCTGCTCAGACTTTGCAGATCGCCGCCGGGAACGATGACTGCATCCACGGTCAGCGATGGCGACCCGGCAAAGGTTCCGGCTACCGGCAGCTCGGTGCCATCATCGGCCTGCACTTTCCCCATTCGTGAATAGAGTAATTTGGCATGTACCCCGTGCGCTTTCAGCGACTTGAGCAAAGTCAGCAGCTCTTTGGCAACCGGACGATCGTTAAGCAGTACCGCCACCACCCGGCCTTTTACGTCGCCGCTGGGAATGGCGTACAGGCTTAGCGTCGGATCCTTTTTCAGGCCGTTGACATCTGGCGGCGGCGTAATGCTGCGCTGTTCGTCCGTGAGCTCAATACCCAGGTTTTTACCTACGGCCTGAGCCAGCTGCAGGTCGATATGCGCCAGCTGATCGACCACCCGCTCGCGGATCCACTCTCTGACAACCTTGCTCAGCTCGAAGCTGAATCCGTCGATAATATGCTGCTGCTCAATTGGCGTCTGGCTACGCCAGAATAGCAGGGGTTGAGAGTAATACTCGCCAAAGGAAGGGCTACGCTGGCGAATTTTTTCTCCGTCAATCCGCTCGGCATAAGATTCGAAGCCGCCGCGTTTAGCGGCCGGCGGCGTCTCCCGCGGCCAGTTGTTATTGATGGAGTTAGGTTCATAGTTTGCCGGGTTGGTATCAATATCCATCCGGTGCATGCCGTCGCGCTGGAAATTATGATACGGGCAGGTGGGTTTATTAATCGGAATTTCATGGAAATTCGGCCCGCCGAGGCGGCTAATCTGCGTATCGGTATAGGAGAAGAGTCGGCCCTGCAGCAGCGGGTCGTTGCTGAAGTCTATTCCTGGAACGATATGCCCGGGATGGAAGGCCGCTTGTTCGTTTTCGGCAAAGAAGTTATCCGGGTTGCGATTAAGGACCATCTTACCGACGCGCTGCACCGGAACCAACGCTTCCGGGATGAGCTTGGTGGGATCCAGCAGATCGAAATCAAAAGCAAATTCATCCTCTTCCGGGATCAGCTGTAATCCCAGCTCGTACTCAGGATAATCTCCGGCTTCAATCGATTCCCATAAGTCACGACGATGGAAATCGGGGTCGCGGCCGGTCAGCTTTTGCGACTCATCCCACACCAGAGAGGCCTTACCCGCGACCGGCTTCCAGTGGAAGCGTACGAAGGTCGCTTTACCTTCCGCGTTAATCAGGCGGAAGGTGTGGATGCCAAAACCTTCCATGGTACGGTAGCTGCGGGGTAGCCCGCGGTCCGACATCGCCCACATGACGTTATGCAGCGTTTCAGGCTGCAGCGAGACGTAATCCCAGAAGGTATCGTGCGCGCTTTGCCCCTGCGGGACGGCCCAGTGCGGTTCCGGTTTCACCGCATGGACAAAATCGGGAAACTTGATCGCATCCTGGATAAAAAAGATCGGCGTGTTGTTGCCGACCAGGTCAAAGATGCCCTCGTCGGTATAAAACTTGGTGGCAAAACCGCGGATGTCGCGCACCGTATCGGCGGAGCCAGCGCCGCCCTGAACGGTGGAAAAACGGACGAATACCGGCGTTTTTTTCTGCGGGTCGCAGAGGAAAGCCGCTTTGGTGATGTCGCTTAAATCGCTGTACGCCTGGAAATAGCCGTGCGCAGCGGAGCCGCGGGCATGAACGATGCGCTCGGGAATACGTTCATGGTCAAAATGGGTTATTTTTTCACGCAGGATAAAATCTTCCAGCAGCGTGGGGCCGCGTTGACCCGCGCGCAGCGAGTTCTGGTCGTCAGCGATGCGTAGACCCTGATTGGTCGTAAGCGCAGCATTCTCACCACCTTTACGCTGTTTCTCGAGGGCATCGAGCTTTTCGCTGGTCGTATCCGGGGCCTTCATGCTACCCGGCGCCGTCGGCTCTTCGCCCGGCGCGGTCGGGTGCGGCGTGGGCTGCCAATCCTGATCTTCTGGCGCTAATGCGCCCAGGCCAGGTTTTGCCGCCCGGTCATCATGCACCGGTGATTGATGGGATTTCGGGTTATGGGGTTTATCAGACATTGCACGCTCCTGCTTTCATTACTGAAAATGGTCTTTGCTAAACCAAAACCCTTCTAATTGTAGAACATCATTTCAAGAATATATTTTTATAAGAGTTTTGCTACTAAAGGACCGCAAGCAGGGGGCGACGAAAGCGGGCGTTTTCGGCTATGATAGGGGTTTCTGTTTACCGCCGTATTTAGTGAATTTATTTGTCATGAAACCACTTCGCCAACAAAATCGTCAGGTCATTAGCTACGTGCCTCGAGTGGAGCCTGCGCCGCCGGAACACGCCGTCAAAATGGATGGTTTTCGCGACGTTTGGGTTCTGCGGGGTAAATACGTCGCCTTTGTGCTGATCGACGAACGTTTCCGTCGCTCCCCGCCATTTAACGTGCCGGAAGCGGCGCAGCGCTGGGCGACGCAAATGAGGCAGGAAGGTGAAATCGACGCCTGAATGAGCCGGAACAATAAAAAACCGCTGAAAATTCAGCGGTTATTAGTTTCTGACTACGCGAAGGGCGTATCGACTTAGCGGTGCGCCAGCTCCGCATCGTTATCGCTATCGAGAATAGCTTTATCGGTTTGGCGCAGCCACTGGCTGGTCAGGGTACCGGCGGTCATTGAGCCGCTAACGTTCAGCGCCGTACGGCCCATATCAATCAGCGGTTCAACCGAGATTAACAGCGCCACCAGCGTGACCGGCAGCCCCATCGCCGGTAAGACGATCAGCGCGGCAAACGTCGCGCCTCCGCCCACGCCTGCGACGCCGGCGGAACTGACGGTGACGATGCCAACCAGGGTAGCAATCCACAGCGGATCGAGCGGGTTAATACCGACCGTCGGTGCGACCATCACCGCCAGCATCGCCGGATAGAGTCCCGCACAGCCGTTCTGTCCGATGGTAGCGCCGAACGATGCTGAGAAGCTGGCAATGGATTCCGGCACGCCCAGACGACGGGTTTGCGCTTCCACGTTCAGCGGAATAGACGCCGCGCTGGAGCGGCTGGTGAAGGCGAAGGTCAGAACCGGCCAGACTTTGCGGAAGTATTTCAGCGGGCTCACGCCGTTGACCGCCAGCAGCAGGCCGTGCACCACGAACATGATGCCCAGACCAATATAGGAGGCGATAACGAAGCTGCCGAGCTTGATAATGTCCTGCAGGTTAGAGCCCGCAACCACTTTGGTCATCAGCGCCAGTACGCCGTACGGCGTTAACTGCATGACCAGACGCACCAGCTTCATCACCCAGCTCTGCAGCGTATCGATAGCGGTCAGCACGCGCTGGCCTTTGGCGACATCGTCTTTCAGCAGCTTCAGCGCCGCGACGCCGAGGAATGCAGCGAAGATTACCACGCTGATAATCGACGTCGGGTTCGCGCCGGTCAGATCGGCGAACGGATTTTTCGGCACAAAGGAGAGGATCAGCTGCGGGACGCTCAGGTCGGCGACTTTACCGGCATAATTACTCTGAATGGCGTTGAGGCGGGCGGTTTCCGCGCTGCCCTGGACCAGGCCTTCGGCTGTCAGGCCAAACATGTTAGTCACCAGCACCCCGACCAGCGCCGCAATCAGCGTAGTAAACAGCAGGGTACCGATAGTGAGGAAGCTGATTTTACCCAGCTGCGAAGCGTTATGCAGGCGGGCCACCGCGCTCAGAATCGAGGCGAAAACCAGCGGCATGACGATCATTTGCAGCAGTTGAACGTAGCCGTTACCGACGATATTAAACCACTGGATAGAGTCCTTCAGCACCGGGCTGTCGGAGCCATAGACTAGCTGTAACGCCAGGCCAAAAATAACGCCGATAACCAGACCGACCAGCACTTTTTTAGCGAGGCTCCACTGTTTATGGCGGGTTTGGGCCAGCGCCAACAGTAAAACCGCGAACACAACTACGTTCGCTATTAATGGAAAGTTCATCCCCGTTCTCCTGATATCTTTTATCACCAGGTTGGTCAATAACCAACTCTTATGACGGCAAGGGTAGCAGAAGGCGTAATCCGTTCCTTATATTCAAATGGAATTGATTATAACTATTTGAATAATTCGCTGCTTTATCGTCCAGTCTGGTGACTAATAAAGCGATGAAAGGTAGTTTGCAGTGAATTTATCATCTCAGATGACCAGCGAACGGCGCTGTTTTCGGCAACGTTTTGCGGCATCCACACGGCGTAGATGAACAGCGCCATGCACAGCGCGCGCTCCAGTTGATTACCTTTGCGCGGCGCAAGAATAGGGAAACGAAAGCGCCAGCGGCAGGGCCAGAGCAGCGGAACCCCGGCAGGGGTAAGCATGTCGGCAAGAATATGGCTGAGGTAGCCCAGCACCAGGCCCTGAACCGCATCCGCCGGGACGATCCAGCTATCCGGAACCTTCAACGAGAAAATCGCCACCGCGCCAAAGACCACCAGCAGGCTATGGGTGAAGCCGCGATGGCCGAAGGCGCGGGCAATCGGTTTTGATATCCAGCTTAATCGTTGCCCGAGAAACGACTTGGGGTGATCGATATCCGGCAGCAGACAGGTCAGGATGGCGGACGGAACGATATGCCACCAGTCACCCTGGGCCAGCACGGGGGTTAATTCCGCATTTTTCGCAAATACCGCACAGGCAATAGAAAAGAGGAGGTGGCCTTCCGCCGTCATGATAAACACCCTAAACTGTCAATTCATACAGTATAGGGTTTTTATACAGTGTGCGGAAGAGGTGACGGTGTAACTCTTTGTCACAAGACCATCAGCGTGCCAGCCAGCCGCCGTCCACCGCCAGGGTATAGCCGTTAATGTAATCCGCCGCCTGGGAAGCAAGAAAGACCACCGGTCCCTGCAGGTCTTCCGGAACACCCCAGCGTGCGGCCGGGATACGGTCGAGGATCTCTTTGCTGCGTTCGGCATCGTCGCGCAGCTGCTGGGTATTATTGGTAGCCATATAGCCCGGCGCGATGGCGTTAACGTTAATACGATGTTCCGCCCATTCGTTGGCCATCAGGCGGGTAATGCCCAGCACGCCGCTTTTGGAGGCGGTGTATGACGGGACCCGAATACCGCCCTGAAATGAGAGCATTGAGGCGATATTAATAATTTTTCCGCCGTCGCCCTGCGCGATGAACTGTCTGGCGACCGCCTGAGACAGAAAGAAAACGGATTTCAGATTCAGGTTAAGCACGTCGTCCCAGTCCTTTTCGCTAAAGGTTAGCGCATCGGCGCGGCGTATGGTTCCGGCATTATTCACCAGAATGTCAACCCGGCCCATGGCGGCCACGGCCTGAGTAACAATGGCTGCGATCTGATCCTGACGGCTCAGATCGGCCTGAATAGCGGTAAAGCGTCGGCCCAGCGCCTGAACCTTCTCTGCGGTTTCGTGGGGGATCCGGCGATTCACGCCGACGATATCGCACCCGGCCTGCGCAAGGCCGAGCGTCATTCCCTGGCCCAGTCCGGTATCACAACCCGTCACGATAGCGACCTTGCCCGTAAGGTCAAAGGCGTTCAGTACCATATGCACCTCTGTATGCTGATTTTATGCGTCAAATAACGCCGTTGGGACAAGCATAGAGGGCGGGAGAAGAAAAGACAAATAAAAATGAAACAGTGTTTTAATTTTGTGATAGTGGGGCGATACCGCAACCCCATCATCAGCGATGCCTTTAGCCGAGCAGGTCGCTCAGGGTCAAAGCTTCAAGGGTGGCAAGCTTGACGTCGGCCAGCACGAAGCGCGGGTCATGGCTATTTTCCGCTTCCGGTACGACGACAGAGCGCATCCGCGCCGCTTTGCTGGCAATCATCCCGTTGACCGAGTCTTCCAGCGCCACGCAGTTCATCGGGCTGACGCCGAGACTGGCGGCGCAGTTCAGATAGACCTGCGGGTGCGGTTTGCTGTAGGGCAGCATTTCGGCGGAAGCGAGGGCGTCAAACTGGTCGCGTAGTTCAAACATGGCGAGGACTTTTTCCAGCATTCGCAGCGGCGATGCCGACGCCAGGCCAATTTTCAGTCCCTGTGCTTTACACATCGCCACCGCTTCCCGCGCCCCCGGCAGCAGCGGACGCGCCTCTTCCACCAGTTGGATAGCGCGATTGATGATCCGCGTGGTGACCTCCGCGCGGTCCGGGCCCTGCCACGGCTGTTGGGCAAACCACAGGTCGACGACTAAATCGATGCGCAGCCCGAGAATATCCGGCATTTCATTGCGGCGACGAATATCCACCCCAAGGCTGGCCATTACCTCCAGCTCTGCTTTGTCCCATAGCGGCTCGGAGTCAATCAGTAATCCATCCATATCAAAAATCGCGGCGTGAATCTGGCGCCTGGCTGACATAAGTCCCTCTCCTGTAGCGTAAGTAGATAACGAATCGGCACTCATGGTATATCATACCGCGCATTATTGGGCGAAATTCGCCGACGAAGGTAGACTAAGAGTGGATAGGCGTCTTAACAAGGGGAATCCATGACGTATCAACAAGCTGGACGCATTGCAGTACTTAAACGAATTCTGGGATGGGTGGTATTTATCCCGGCGGTTATCTCAACGCTGATCTCCGTGCTGAAGTTTATGTACGAGCACAGCGAGAAAAAACCGGGCATCGACGCGGTGATGATGGACTTTGCTCATGTGATGATCGAGATGATGCGCTTTAACACGCCGTTCCTCAATTTCTTCTGGTACAACTCGCCGCTGCCGGATTTTAAGCACGGCATGAATATCGGTTTCTGGATCATCTATATTCTGGTGTTCGTTGGCATGGCGCTACAGGCTTCCGGGGCGCGGATGGGGCGCCAGGCGAAGTTTCTGCGCGAAGGCGTTGAGGATCAGCTGATTCTGGAACAGGCTAAAGGAACGGAAGGGCTGACGCGCGAACAAATTTCCGCACGGGTTGTGGTGCCGCGCCACACCATCCTTGTGCAGTACTTTCCGCTGTACGTCCTGCCGGTAATTATTATTGTGCTGGGCTACTTCTTCTTTTCTTTACTCGGTTTTCTGTAAACAATCGGCCCGGATGCCCCCCGGGCCGGCTGAATCACAGAGTCGGCAGTGCGCGCGGTTTTCCCTGATTATCCACCGCGACGTAGATAAACAGCGCTTCGGTGGCTTTGTAGCGCTGGCCGATGGGCTCAGACGACACTTTCTTAACCCACACTTCCATATTGATAGTTATCGACGTATTGCCGCGCTTCACGCAGTTGGCGTAGCAGCACACGACGTCGCCGACCGCCACCGGGCGCAAAAAGGTCATGCCGTCGACGCGCACGGTCACGACGCGACCGTGGGCAATTTCTTTGGCCATAATGGCCCCGCCAATATCCATTTGCGACATCAGCCAGCCGCCGAAAATATCGCCGTTTGCGTTGGTGTCCGCCGGCATCGCCAGGGTGCGTAAAACCAATTCGCCCTTCGGCGCAAGATCTGTTGTTGTCATTCTCTACTCTGTACTGGTCAAAGACGATCAGGCGGATGCTACTATGAAAATGAGGTTGAGAGAATAGGGGAATACGCCCGCTATAGCGGGCGTGAGGGGGGTTAGAAAGAGAGCGTGACGCCAGCGTAATAGGCGCGACCCGGTTCGTTATAGGTCGAAGCGCCTTCGTTTTCCCGATAAATTTGCTTATCGAAGAGGTTACTAATCCCGGCATTCAGCCGCAGGTCTTTGGTTAGCTGATAGTTGCCGCCGACGCCGACGACAGAATACGCGCCGACTTCGTTGGTGGCCAGCACCCCGTTTTCGTTACGAATTTCCGCGTATTCGCGCGGTTTCTGTCGACCGTACAGGGTCCAGTTGACGTTAGCCGAGAACTTGCTGGTCACCTGCCAGTCGAGCAGGGTATTGATGGTGTATTTCGGAATAACGGACAGCGGGTTGCCGGTATCTTTGTTTTCCGATTTGATCATATAAGTGGCGTTGGTGCGCCAGCTGAGCGTATCGGCAATGAGCGGAACCAGCAGCGTGCCTTCAAGGCCTTCGACGACCGCTTTCCCGCCGTTCTCCCACTGCAGGATATTCGCTCCGCTGGCGGTATTACCCAGCACCTCGGTGCCGGAGACGATCTTGTTTTTGTAGTCGTTGCGGAACCAGGTGATGCCCGCGTTATAACCGTTGAGGTTAAACTCAAGGCCGAGCTCTTTGTTGACGCTGATTTCCGGGTCAAGATCCGGGTTTCCCAAAAGATAACAACTAGTATTCCCGGCGATGTTGATTGGGCAGCCGTTACCGCGTGTAGAGAGCAGGTAGCCTTCGCTCGACTGATACAGGTTCGGCGCCTTAAACACGCGGGCAATGCCCGCCTTAACCTTAAACATATCGCCCAGATCCTGCGACAGGTTCAGGCTCGGGCTCCAGTTGCTGCCGAAGTCGTTATGATAGTCGAAACGCAGGCCGGGGATAATATTGGTTCCCGGCGTCGCTTCGATATTGTCTTCCAGATAAATACCGGTCAGCGTGGCGCTGTTTTTAGGGCTGCGTTGCGAAGGATCGCCGGACATCCCCGGCAGCGTTTCCGTCGTCGTAGTGGCCTGCATCGAAGCCGGATCGTTCAGTTCATCGCGGTTCCACTCCATCCCCACAGTCAGGGTCTGTTCTGCGAGCCAGTTAAAGGGAAGATTCACTTCAGCGGTTGAGCGCCAAGACTCCAGGCGGCTGGTGTCGTAGACATCGCTATTGATCATCCCTTCTACGCGACCGGTGGTGCCCTCCTGCAGACGGGTATTGTTGGTTTTTTCGTAGTAGACGCCCGCTTTCGACTGGCCCCAGTCCCAGATCCCATTGTAGGTCAGGCCCCAGGTCTGCCGGTATAGCCGGTTGGTTTCCTGACCGTACAGCGTATCCACCAGGCCATTTGGGCTCATATTGCTGTTGCTGTATTGCGTATCGCCGGCATAGATATTGCCCTGACGGCTGTAGGCGTAGCTGAAGTCGAGGATCTGCTGCGGGGTGACTTTCCACGACAGCAGGGCGTTAATATCTTTGTTGCGCACGCCTTCGCGGCCCGCCGCATAAGAGCCATTTTGCGCGCGGTTAATATCCCAGGCATCGGGTTCCGTTTTGTTAATGTTGCCGTACAAACGCATGGTCAGGGCATCCCCGGCCAGCGGTCCGTTGAGGCTGAAGTTAGCCCGGTTAGTGGCGCCTTCTTTGTTATTTTCCGGCTGATTGGTATAGAGCGAGAGCGATCCGTGCCAGTCGTTGGTGGGGCGTTTGGTGATAATATTGACGACCCCACCCGCAGCGCCAGAGCCGTAGCGCGCAGCGGCGGGTCCGCGCAGAACTTCAATGCGTTCCACCATTTCCGGCGGTACCCAATTGCTGTCGCCTCGGGTATCACGCTCGCCGCGCCAGCTATAGCGTACGGAGTTGCGGGAAGTGACGGGCACGCCGTCAATAAGAATCAACGTGTTTTCCGGCCCCATCCCGCGAATGTCGATCTGCCGGTTGTTGCCGCGGCTGCCGCTGGCGCTGTTGCCGGTCAGGTTTACGCCGGGCATTTTACGGATGATTTCTGACAGATCGTTAACCGGAGGGTCCTTAGCAATATCTTCAGCGGTAATGATCGAGACGCCCGGCTGCTGCTTCAGCGCCTCTTCGGCGGTTCCGTGAACCACCATGGTCTCCGTATCCTGTTCCACCTCTTCGGCGAAGACCCCTGGGCTGAGTAAGCCTGCAATGGCCAGGGCCAGGGGCGTTGCTATGTGATTTTTCTGCGTTCTCATTATAAATATCCATATCAAATCATGAAAAATTGAGATCGAGAATATCAATGATAATTATTATCATTTCAATAAAGTGAAGATAATCTCCATCAAATCCTCACAATTGCCGCAACTTTCCGGTATGTGACAGACATCATGGAGAAACCGGCGGGGCTTACCCTCACCGGCTTCCAGGTGCGATTGTCAGGAGGCGGGCGTCTCTTTGTCGGCCTTTTGTCGGCTTTTTTGAGACTGGTACCACTCCGGGAATTCTGACAGCCTGATGCCAGTTGGCACATCGCTCTGTTTTCGGCAGGCTATACGCTGCGAACGATAAATACCGCTATAGCCTGAGACCAGCCAGGCCACCACGCAGGCCAGCGCGGCGTAAATACCGATTTCAGAACCAAACAGCTCAATCGCCATCAGCGTTGAGGCAACAGGCGTATTCGCCGCCCCGGCAAAGACGGCGACAAAACCTATTCCGGCCAGAAAGCCGAGCGGCATATGCAGCAGCGGCGCCAGCGCATTGCCCAGCGTCGCACCGACATAAAACAGCGGAGTGACTTCACCACCTTTAAATCCGCTACCTAAAGAGACGGCGGTGAAGAGCAGTTTGCCTAAGCTATCCCACGGTGCCAGCGGTTGCTGGAAAGCGTCCACTATCACCGATATGCCCAAGCCAATATAGCGCTCTCCGTGCAGCAGCCAGACCGCGCAGGCAATCGCCAGTCCGCCAATAAACGGCCGCAGCGGCGCGTAGTGAATCCGTTTTTTCATCAACGCGCCGATTGCCTGCGTGCTGTCGGCAAAAATGCGCGCCGCGAGGCCAAAGCAGCAGCCGGCGATAATGATTGCCAGCAGCGTCCAGAGCGTTAGCGTGGGAAAGCTGGCAATAAAGTAGTGCGTATGCTGCACGCCCCACATGATGCCGACTCGATCGGCAATAATTGCGGCAAACAGGCAAG
The DNA here is from genome assembly GCF_040065315.1 of Klebsiella sp. CN_Kp100. NCBI lineage: Bacteria > Pseudomonadati > Pseudomonadota > Gammaproteobacteria > Enterobacterales > Enterobacteriaceae > Klebsiella > Klebsiella sp. CN_Kp100. The sequence continues at coordinate 138,686 of NZ_JBEAIJ010000044.1, read as the reverse complement.
GAAGAATGGCGTTGTAGTTTATCCGTCCGATAGCCAGAACTTCGAGCCCGAAGAGCGCTCCGGCGAGCGGGGTACCGAAAACCGAAGAGAAACCGGCGCTGATCCCGGCCATCAGCACCATTGACCGTGCATCGTGGTTAAGACGGAAAATGGCCGTGAAGCGATCGGCGATCGAGGCCCCCATCTGTACCGCCGTGCCTTCACGCCCGACGGAGGCGCCAAACAGATGAGAAACAACGGTGCCGAAAAATACCAGCGGCGCCATCCGTAGGGGAATGATGCATTTAGGGTCATGGATCTCTTCCAGAATCAGGTTGTTGCCTGCCTCCACGCAGGTACCGTAGCGCAGATAGATCCAGCCGACGGCAAATCCGGCAAACGGCAGGAGCCAGATAAGCCAGCGGTGAGCTTCCCGCGTTGCCGTAGCCCACTCCAGTGAGAAAAGAAAAAATGCCGAGGCCGTGCCCGCCAGCACCGCAATGATAAAAGCGAGGAGCAGCCATTTCCCGAGGAATAAAAGCAAAGAGAGTGATGAAAAGCGGTATGCGCGCATCGTCGGATCCTTAGAAGATGAATCTTCCCGGACGCGGTGCCAGCCATTCAGATAGGCCTGCCCATTCCCGGTCCGGGAATAAAAAGCAGGCATCATTAGCCACATGGCGGTTCAAGGAGGAATGCCATCTCCTGTGAGAAATATCTTACATTACGAATCGATTCAGCTGAAGTGGTTTATACAAGGGGGAAACGAATAACACGGCACGCCGGGCGGCGCGCCGTGGGGGAAAGGTTAGTGGTTGTCGTCCTGCGGCATATGGCGATAAATATACACGCCGCTCAGTAGGGTGAATACCAGCGTCAGAGCGGTCAGGCCGAAGACCTTGAAGTTGACCCAGATATTCTGCGGCAGCCAGAAAGCGATGTAGATATTCGCCAGCCCGCAAAGGATGAAAAACACCGCCCAGGCCAGATTGAGACGTGACCACACCTGCTGCGGCAGCGTCAGCTCTTTACCCAGCATACGCTGGATCAATGGCTTCTTCATCACCCACTGGCTGAACAGCAGGGCGCTGGCGAACAGGACGTAGATAACCGTCACTTTCCACTTAATAAATTCGTCGTTGTGGAAAAAGATGGTTAAGCCGCCGAATACGGCGACCAGCACGAAGGTAATTAACGCCATTTTTTCGACTTTGCGATAGCGTACCCAGCTGTAAATCAGCACGATAGCGGTGGCGATAATCAGCGCGGTCGTCGCGGCGTAGATATCATAAAGCTTGTAGAATGCGAAGAAGACTACCAGCGGTAAAAAATCCAGAAACTGCTTCATACATCGATTCCGTCGTTCAGGTAGGGGCAGGTCGCGCCGCCCCGGGTTAAGTTAGTTACGAATGAGCATATACAAGCGGAATAAATAGATCAGCAACAATGCGGAGATCAGATTGCTGAGGGTATTTATTACCACCGCGCCAACGTTTGGCGTCAGGACCGCGAAGCTGGATGCAAACAGCAGAAGCAGCGTTTTCGCCAGCAGCCAGCCGATAATTGCCGGCGCCACCAGGCGTACGTTGGCCCAGGCCAGGCGCATACTGCTACGCATGGCGCTGAAAATACCAACTTTATCCTGTACCAGCATGATCGGCGCGAAAGAGAGCACAATGGCGAGCAGGACGCCCGGCACCACCACCAGCATCATCCCCATCTGCACAACAAACGTCGTCAGCAGGATCAGCAGCAGCAGCTTTGGCAGCACCGGCGCGGAAGCGCCGATCGCACGCAGGGCGCTGACTCTCTGGCCGGCGGAGACCATCTGGATCATCAGCAGAACGCCGCCGGCAAGAATGGCGTTGCCAACCAGCCCGGAGAAGGTCGAGGCTGCGGACGCGCGCAGCAGAATTTGCTGCTGCTCCGGCGTCATGCTCTGAACCAGTTCGAACAGCCCGCCGCTGCCCGCCAGGCTATCGCCCTGACTCAGAATCGACAGCTGCTCTTCACTGGGTGAAAAGGCATGGCCAAGTACTACCGTAATGAACGCGCATAACAGCGCAATCAGCAGGATAGTAACGAACTGATTGCGGAAAAAGTTCCCGGTGTCACGGTAGACGGACTTCGCCGTGATAGACATGCATTCTCCTTGAGTATTGCAGGTATTAACTAGCCGGCGATTGTACCGCAAATCGCGGCTGGGTAGCAGTCTCTGCTCCTGTGCGCTAAGTATATCTTTGTAAATAGAAGGGGAAATCGGTGATGACCTCTGTTGAGAAGCGACAAGGGAGAACTTGATACATCTCGTTTATCACTGATTGCATTGAGAAAGTGAAAATTAATCTGGATCAATAAATGTTAAATTTGCCCACTTAATGTGATCTATGTTGGATCAAACATAACTCATTATGGGTATATTCTTGCGCTGAATAACCATAATGAGGAAGTGGGTATGAAAAAGTTAGCAGCGGCGGTTGTTATTCTGGGCACGCTTTCCACCGGTAGCGTCTGGGCGCATGAAGCTGGGGAATTCTTTATCCGTGCGGGTTCGGCTACGGTCAGACCATCAGAAGGCGCGGGCGGAACGTTAGGCAGTCTGGGGGGCTTTAACGTTAGCAATAATACTCAACTGGGCCTGACGTTCACCTATATGGCGACGGACAACATCGGCGTAGAGCTGCTGGCCGCCACGCCGTTCCGCCACAAAGTCGGAACGGCGGCAACCGGCAATATTGCGACCGTTCATCATTTACCACCGACGCTAATGGCACAGTGGTACTTTGGCGACGCCAGCAGCAAGCTGCGTCCGTATATTGGCGCAGGTATCAACTACACGACTTTCTTTGACGAAAGCGTGAACGATACGGGTAAAAAGACGGGCATTTCTGACCTGAGCCTGAAAGACTCCTGGGGAGCCGCGGGGCAGGTGGGGATGGACTATCTGATTAACCGCGACTGGCTGATTAACATGTCGGTGTGGTACATGGATATCGACACCACCGCCAACTATAAGCTGGCGGGCGCGCAGCAGCACGACAGTATTCGTCTGGATCCTTGGGTGTTTATGTTCTCCGCGGGATACCGGTTCTAAACTCTTGCTCAAAGCTGGTCGTCATGACCAGCTTTATTGCACGTCCCGACGCGAAGTCCGCTGCCGCGATTGCCGATGCGTCATTTGCCGCAATCAATCCGCGGAACGTCCGCGTCAACCGCTACTCATTACCCCATTTATTCAGGAATACCGCTATATCATCGATCCGCTGTTCATCAATCCCCGCCTGTATGGCCATCTCTCCCTGCGCCTCCTCGCTGATTTCCTCGTTATTCATCAGCCGCGTAATCAGCAGTTGAAAATAGCGCGCCAGGGGCTCACGTTCTGACTCGCTGACGGGCTCGGCGGACTCCGTCGAATACTCATCCGCAATGTCGTAATATTTCAGTGGTACTTCTTCGTGCATAAATCGCTCCCGGGATAGAGGTTGTGCCTGCGTTTACTGCATTGAATACTATCATTCCTGTAGGGCTTTATCTCGGGAGCGCGCTGAAAAAAGACTGTATAGCCGGCACCGGGCCTGGCCGGCCTGTGACGGCAGGCGTAGCGGTATTGACGATCTCTTATTAGTGGCTACAGGTTTTGCAAAGATCCCTCAGATAAGTGGATAGCTAAGAAATAAATTGTTTTCTTTTATTCAATACATGCATGAATTTATTAAGATCCTGAATGCCTTTTATTTTAAAATCATGCATAACGTTTTTTTTATGCGAGTACACGGTTTTATAGTTGACTTTTAACTCACGGGCTATTTGCATTTGGTTCAATCCAAGACTGAGAGCATGTATTACTTTTGACTGCGCATGGGTTATTGATCTACATGGGCAGTTGATACAAAGATTTACCTTTGGTGCAATATCTTCATATCCTCTTAATAAAAATAAATTTATATGAATGTATATTTTCCCCGTAATCACAGGAATTGAATCGGATTTGTATAAAAATAAACAATCTTTTGTGCAGTTAGGGATTTCACTTTTGGAAGATACGCTTTTTTTCTCTTGAAGAATAAATAGCAAGCTTTTTTCTTTTTTATATTTCAACTCATCATGGCACAAAAAGATCTCTCCAGGTTCCATTTCGGTGAATATGATATGTGCTTGTGCAATGTTGCTTTGAGTGTACTTATCTTCAAAGATAACGTTTTCGTCTGTGGTGATGGAGTCCATAACCATTTGTTTTATAGCGTGTTTTGAGTAGACGTTTTTGGTATTGATCAAAATATTAAGCATACATAGATTCACATAGTTATTAATATATGCACTCTGATTTAAAAGAATGCCGGTAAAAATATAGCTGTTAAAAAAGTGAGCTTAATAGTCGCGATCTGCTTTTAAAGTTTAAAATAAGATATTGTAGGTCTGCAAAAAAAGCAACATTTGTCTGCAAAATGAGATTTGAGATATTTTTTATAAGAAAAATCTTATTTTTCATATAGCTGGGGTTTACAGGCTCCATTTTTGTGAATGTGCTCCGCGATAAATTTTTATTATGCACAAAAAGCTTAGTGTCAATACTTAATTACTGGTAAAATACCAACGGGCTAAAATTTGATATGGATGTCATTTACCGCAATGAAAGAAAATGTTTTTAATGAAATAGTTGAATGGATTGAGTCTCGCCTGACAATAAATCCATCGGTCGAAGATATCGCCCGTGGCGTGGGATATTCGCGGCGTTCAGTTTATAATATATTCCATGAATATGCCGGACTGCCTGTCGGCAAGTATATCAGAATGCGCCGCATGACGCTTGCTGCCGGTAAACTCAGGCTGACTCACCAACCTATTTCATCTATAGCCTGCTCACTGCATTTTGACTCTCATCAAACCTTTTCCCGCGAGTTTAAAAAAGCCTTTGGTCGCTGCCCCAGCCAGTATCGACATTCAGCATACTGGGATATGTCGGCGCTCTATCAGAAGGTGGGGCCGCAGGGCGACAGACTGCCTGTACCCTGGCTTTGTTTTCTCGAAGAGCAAACCTTTTCTGGATACGGCTTCACCTATACGCTCTCCCTGGCCGAGGGTATCTGCGCCAGGAAAAATGTCACCAGGCGGAAAATCGCGGCGGAAATGCCGGGCGGCGAGCGAGACATCTATATCCTCTCTGAATTCTCACCTGCCGCCGATAATCTCTATAAAGTGACCATCGGCAGTTTTATTGGTGCACCAGTAAGCTCACGGGAACGCCCTTTCCGCGAGATAAGGGTCGCTAAGCGGGGTTTATACCTGGGCATGGAATTTAGCGGTAGCTGGGAGGATTATGTTTTACTGTCAAATAATGTTTATATGAAACATCTTCCTGAGCTCGGGCTGTATCGCCGCGAGGGCTACGATATCGAACGTTTCGTTCAGCCGCAAAACGTGACGTCAGGAAACGATCGGCCTTATTACACCATCCAGTATTTTGTCCCGGTGGCCTATCTTTAGCGATTGGCTCACGCTCTCTGCCGCCACTAGTGGTGCCCGCAAGGTATGACCCAGTCAGACCCTGCATTGACACGAGAGACCACAGCTATCCACATTCGTACAGAGTTGGAGGGTAGGCTGACAGCTTTCCTGGTAATAGGTGTTTCGGATCGCGGCTGGAGGCCGCGTCCGGCGCGCTATCGGGAGGGACATACTGGATGTCGGCCATAAAAAAAGCCCGCACAAGTGCGGGCAAAAATACTGGAAGCAATGTGAGCAATGTCGTACCGAATACCTGAGTTGTTTACTCAACTATTCGGTAATGAGAAAGATAATATTTCTCATTTAAGATATCAACCCCAATTTTTGTGCGGCAGCGATCTTTTTACATTGAGGTGTTCATCGGGCATTTACAGGCTGCTATCCCCCTTGAAGCCGTCCCGTTCATAAAAGGATGTCTCTCGGGCGCAAAAACGGCCGATAGCTATGATGTTGGCCGGATGGCCGCAAGAAGAGGTGATGGCGCGGTTTCGTCTGACGCGTAAATACGCCGACAGCTTACCGCTGAAATAACCGCCCGGCCCAGGGCCGGACGGAAAGCATCATCAGGCGGCTTTAGTGGCGGCTTTCAGACTGCGGGCGAAGGTCTTTAATTCTGCCAGCATGGCCTGCGGGTCGTTCACGTTGCGCTCGATAATTTTGACGATGGCAGAGCCGGAAATCGCCCCGGCCGCGCCTGCGTCAATCGCGGCGGTAACCTGCTCCGGCGCCGAGATGCCAAATCCTTGCAGCGGCGGGGCGGCGTTGTACTCGGCCAGCTTTTCAATCAGATGATGCAGCGGCAGCGCGGCGCGGTTTTCCGCACCGGTTACGCCCGCCCGCGACAGCAGGTAGGTATAGCCGCGCCCGTAAGAGGCGATCTGGCGCAGCAGGTCGTCATCGGCATTCGGCGGGCAGATGAAAATCGGCGCGATGTTGTGGCGCAGCGCGGCCTGGCGGAACGGCGCGGACTCTTCAACCGGCACATCGGCCACCAGCACTGAATCGACGCCAGCGCGTTCGCACGCGGCGTAGAATTCATCGATACCGGGGCTGAACACCAGGTTGGCGTACATCAGCAGCCCGACTGGAATCGTCGGGTGCTTCTGGCGAATCGCCGTCAGCATCTCGAAGCATTGCGCGGGCGTCACCCCGGCGGCAAAAGCGCGCAGGGTGGCGTCCTGGATCGTCGGGCCATCCGCCAGCGGGTCGGAGAAAGGAATGCCCAGCTCCAGCGCGTCGGCACCGGCTTCAATCAGCGTATCGATAATTTTCAGCGACAGCTCAGGATTAGGGTCGCCGAGGGTGACGAAGGGAACAAACGCGCCTTCCCGGCGAGCTTTCAGTTGTGCAAACAGTGTCTCATAACGTTCCATCAGATTTCCCCTCGCGCTTTTAAAATATCGTGTACGGTGAAGATGTCTTTATCGCCGCGGCCGGAGAGGTTAACCACCAGCAGCTGCTCTTTTTCCGGGTTTTCGCGCATCATTTTAAGCGCGTGCGCCAGGGCATGGGAGGATTCCAGCGCCGGAATAATCCCTTCATGGCGGGAGAGCGCTTTAAAAGCATCCAGCGCTTCATCATCGGTAATCGACACGTAATCGGCGCGACCAATGCTGTTTAAATAAGCATGCTGCGGGCCAACGGACGGGAAATCCAGACCGGCGGAGAGGGAGTAGGACTCCTCAATCTGCCCCTCATCGGTCTGCATCATCGGCGATTTCATACCGAAGTAGATGCCCACGCGGCCGTGCTTAAGCGGCGCCCCGTGTTCGCCGGTTTCGATCCCATGTCCGGCGGGCTCCACGCCAATCAGGCCAACGGCGGTGTCGTCGATAAAGTCAGCGAACATGCCGATAGCGTTGGAGCCGCCGCCAACGCAGGCGATAACCGCATCCGGCAGGCGTCCTTCTTTCTCCAGGATCTGCGCTTTAGTCTCTTCGCCAATCATCCGCTGGAATTCACGCACGATGGTCGGGAACGGATGCGGGCCAGCGGCGGTGCCGAGCATGTAGTGGGCTTTTTCATAGCTGCCTGACCAGTCGCGCAAAGCCTCGTTACAGGCATCTTTCAGGGTGGATGAGCCGCTATGTACCGGGATCACTTCCGCACCCATCAGGCGCATGCGGAAGACGTTCGGCGACTGGCGTTCGATATCTTTGGCGCCCATATAGATGCGGCACTTCAGGCCGAGCAGGGCGCTGGCAAGGGCTGAGGCAACGCCGTGCTGACCGGCGCCGGTTTCGGCGATAATTTCCGTTTTGCCCATGCGTTTTGCCAGCAGCGCCTGGCCGAGCACCTGGTTAGTTTTGTGTGCGCCGCCGTGCAGCAGATCTTCCCGCTTCAGATACAGGGTCGTGCGCGTACCTTCGGTGAGGTTACGGCATTGGGTCAGCGCCGTCGGGCGACCGGCGTAGTTTTTAAGCAGGTCGCTAAATTCGGCCTGGAATGCCGGGTCTTTCTGCGCGCTGACGAAGGCTTCTTCCAGCTGGCGCAGGGCAGGCATCAGGATCTGCGGAACGTACATCCCGCCGAATTCGCCGAAATAGGGATTCAGTAAAGTACTCATTGTTGCTCCTTAATATGCGCGCAGCGTTTGAAACACCGAGGCCAGCTTGCTGGCATCTTTAATACCCGGCTGTGACTCTACGCCTGAATTAAAATCGAGTCCGGCACAGCCGCTTTTCGCGGCTTCCACACAGTTATCGGCGCCGAGGCCGCCAGCCAACAGAACGTTACGCAGATCCTGGCCTTGCAGCAGAGACCAGTCGAAACGCTGGCCGGTGCCGCCCTGACCATTGTCGAGAACGTATTTGTCGACATGATTCAGATTGCGCGGCGGTAGCGTTTCGCCAACGCTGAGGGCTTTCCAGATTTGTACCTTGCCCGGTAATTCGGCGCGCAGGGCGTCGATATAGGCCTGGTCTTCGCTACCGTGGAGTTGCACAGCGGCTAAGCTCAGATTTTTCGCGCGGGTAATCACTTCCGCCACCGGCGAATTGCGGAACACGCCGACATAGCTCAGAGGCGCGCTGGCAATTACCGCTTGCGCCTGAGCCTCGTTCACCGCTCGCGGCGACGTCGGAACGAAAATCAATCCGCCATAGATCGCGCCGGATTCATATGCCACCTGGGCATCCTGGGGGCGGGTCAGGCCGCAGACCTTATTCTCACCGAGCAGCACGCGTTTTACGGCGGCGTTCAGATCGTCATGCTCCATCAGGGCAGAACCAATCAGGAAGCCGTTGGCAAAGTGGCTTAATTCGCGCACTTCAGCATAAGTATGGATGCCGGACTCGCTGATGACCGTGACGCCATGACCGAGGCGGGGTGCCAGGGTGCGGGTGCGGTTGAGGTCAATCGACATATCGCGCAGATCGCGATTGTTGATGCCGACCACTTTAGCCTTCAGCGCAATTGCGCGCCCCAGTTCCTCTTCATTGCTCACTTCGGTCAACACGCCCATGTTCAGGCTATGCGCGACGGCGGAGAGCTGACGATACTGCTCATCGTCCAGCACCGAAAGCATCAGCAGACAGGCATCAGCCTGGTAGTAGCGCGCCAGGTAGATTTGATAAGGATCGATAGTAAAGTCCTTACACAGAATCGGCTGCGGCGCGACCTTGCTGACCATCGGCAGAAAATCGAAGCTGCCCTGGAAATACTTCTCATCGCAAAGCACTGAGATAGCCGAGGCATAGTGCTTGTAGACGCCGGCGATGGCCGCTGGGTCAAAATCTTCGCGAATCAGGCCTTTCGATGGCGAGGCCTTTTTGCACTCAAGAATAAATGCGGTGCGGGTGCCGGCGAGGGCATCGTAAAAATTGCGCTGCGTCGGTACCACTTCATTTTGAAAACTGGCTAACGGTTGTTGTTGTTTGCGGGCTTCTACCCAAATCGCTTTGTCGGCCACGATTTTTGCTAAAACGGTCTGCATTATTTACCCTCTTGCCGCTAATGCGGTCACTCTGTCATAGGCCGCTCCGCTGTGCAGCACATCGATGACTTGCTGCGCGTTGGCCTTCAGGTCTTCGTGTCCATGTAAACGCATCAACATGGCGACGTTGGCGGCAACGGCGGCTTCGTGAGCGGCTTCACCTTTACCTTGTAGTAAGCGCGTAAGAATGTCACGGTTTTCTTCCGGCGTGCCGCCTGCCAGCTGCTCCTGATGATACGGCGTCAGGCCGAAGTCGGCGGCGGTCAACTGGTAGCTCTTGATCTCACCGTTGCTAAGCTCCGCGACCACCGTCGGCGCGTGCAGCGATACTTCATCCATACCGCCGCTATGTACCACGGCGGCTCGCTGGTAGCCCAGCACGCGCAGGGTTTCCGCAATCGGCAGCACCAGTTCCGGACTGTAGACGCCAATCAGCGCCAGCGGCGGATGCGCCGGGTTGATCAGCGGCCCGAGCACGTTGAACAGGGTACGGGTTTTGAGCTGCTGGCGTACCGGCATCGCGTGACGGAAACCGGTGTGGTATTTCGGCGCAAACAGGAAGCAAACGCCCAGTTCATCCAGCGCCTGGCGAGATTTATCGGCATTCATATCGAGATTAATACCGAATGCTGCCAGCAGGTCGGAAGAACCGGACTTGCTCGACACGCTGCGGTTGCCGTGTTTGGCGACCTTCAGGCCGCAGGCGGCAGCCACAAACGCGCTGGCGGTTGAAATATTGATACTATTGCTGCCGTCGCCGCCGGTACCGACGATATCGGCAAACGGATAATCCGGACGCGGGAACGGCGCGGCGTTTTCCAGCAGCGCGGTAGCGGCGCCGGCGATCTCCTGCGGATGCTCGCCGCGTACCTTCATGCTGACCAGCGCGGCGGCCAGCTGCTCAGGCTTCACTTCGCCGCGCACCACTGCGGAAAACAGCTGGTGGCTCTCCTGCTGGCTCAGGGTTTCTGCCTGATACAGTTTTTCCAGAATCGGCTGGAGGGTATTCGTCTGTTCCAGCTTCTGCAGCGCCCAGGCCAGAGTCTGTTCCAGCAGACGCGCCCCCTGGGTGGTCAGAATCGATTCAGGATGGAACTGGAAGCCGCAGACGCGATCCGCGTCGTGACGCACCGCCATGACCATGCCGTTAAAGTGGGCGTTGATCGTTAGTCCGGCCGGGATATTGCTGCCCACCAGCGAGTGGTAGCGGGCGACCGGCAGAGGATTACTCAGACCGGCAAACATCGCCTGGCCGTCGTGTTCAATGCTTGAAGCCTTGCCGTGAAGGATTTCACCGGCCTGGCCGACGTAGCCGCCGTAGGCTTCAACAATCGCCTGGTGACCGAGGCAGATGCCGATAATCGGCAGCTTACCGCGCATGCGGGTCAGCAGCTCCGGCATACAGCCCGCTTCGCTCGGGGTCCCCGGGCCCGGGGAGAGCATCAGTACTGGATTGTCCATGGTGCCGATGCGCTCAATCAGCGCCTGCGCCGGGACGGAATTGCGATAAATCACCACGTTATGGCCGTTCGAACGCAGCTGGTCTGCCAGGTTATAGGTGAAAGAATCGATATTATCGAGCAGCAGAATGTCGGCCATTAGAAAATCTCCTTCGCGTGGTGGGCCTGGGCGATAGCGCGCAGCACCGCGCGAGCTTTATTGCGGGTTTCATCCGCTTCTGACTGGGGAACGGAGTCGAGCACGATACCGGCACCGGCCTGCACCGTGGCAACGCCATCCTGCACATAGGCAGAACGAATGACGATGCAGGTATCGAGGTCGCCATGGGCGGTGAAGTAGCCCACCGCGCCGCCGTAGCTGCCCCGGCGCTTGCCTTCGGCAGCGGCAATGAGCTGCATGGCGCGCACTTTCGGCGCTCCGCTGAGGGTGCCCATATTCATACAGGCGCGATAAGCATGCAGAACGTCGAGATCGCTGCGCAGCTCGCCAACCACGCGGGAGACAAGGTGCATCACGAAGGAGTAACGGTCGACTTTGGTTAAGTCGGCAACATAGCGGCTTCCCGGCGTACAGATGCGCGCGAGGTCGTTACGCGCAAGGTCAACCAGCATCAGATGTTCGGAGAGCTCTTTATGGTCGGTGCGCATCTCCAGCTCAATACGGCTGTCGAGATCGCGATCCAGCGAACCATCGGCGCGGCGGCCGCGCGGACGGGTACCGGCAATCGGGTAGATCTCAATCTGACGATTGCTGGCATCGTACTTGAGCGAGCTTTCCGGCGAAGCGCCGAACAGGGTGAAGTCGTTGTCCTGCATAAAGAACATGTACGGACTGGGGTTGCTCTTTTTCAGCACATCATAAGCGGCCAGCGGCGACGGGCAGGGCAGCGAGAAACGGCGCGAAGGTACCACCTGGAAAATCTCGCCAGCGCGGATGGCGCGCTGCATTTTACGCACCACGGCGCCGTACTCTTCGTCGCTCTGGTCGCAATCGCAGCGCATCTCGGCTACCGTCGTCACCGGCAGCGGCGCCGGCGGCTCGTTCAGCTGTTGACGAAGCTGAGCGATGCGCTGCAGCAGACGCTGCTTTTCGCTTTCCAGCGGGGTGAACAGGCTCGCCTGAATGCGTGTGTTTTTAGTCTGATGGTCGATAACCAGCAGCGTTTCCGCCAGGTAGAAGCAGTAATCCGGGCAGGCAGTGTCGCTTTCCAGCGGCGGTAGGTTTTCAAAGCCGGCGACGAGGTCATAGGCGAACAGACCGCCGAAGAACATGGCTTCGCGTTCGTCCTGCGGTACGGTAATCAGTTCCTGCAGCAGGCGAAAGGCGTCGAATACCGACAGTGAACACAGACGGGCATCTTCATCTAACAGCGCGCTGACCGGCGGGAAAGTTAATACCCGACCGTTTGGCTGACGCTGGTTATTAATGCCTGAAGGCAGAGCGCTGTCCAACAGCTCCAGCAGCGCCGTGCCGTTGGCGGAAAGTGCGTGAATAGTGACAGTGTCACCTAGTGCGGTAATACGCAGCGCGCTATCCACCAGCAGCAGGCTTTTCAAATCATCCTTACTGTCGATATCCGCGGATTCCAGCAGCAGGGTGGCGGGACGCGCGCCGCATAGCTGGTGGAATAGCGCCGTCGGGTTTTCCCGATAGATGGCGTCGCTGGTGAGAAGCTCGAGTGCCGGTTTTGATGTTTGCATTGTTTGTTGTCGCCTGTTCGCTGTAATAATTTGTCCAATAAAAAGCCCGCTCATTGGCGGGCCGGGTATCTGTATGCTGAGTGCAAAACGCGATCACGCCGCCCGATAACAGGAGGTGCGCCACCAGCCGTGCAGAGTGATGAGTTGCGTTTTCATTGATGATACCCCTTCATGTGAACTTGCGTACTAGTTAACTAGTCCGAGAGATTAAAGTCAACCCCCGTTTGCAGATTTTCTCTATCAGTCGGTATGATGATGCGCTTATTACTATCCTTAATCCCTTAAGCTGCAGAACATCAGTCAATCTGCTTGTGACTTAAAGTATGACGGGTACAGGTTCATGTCCAGCAGGAGTCATCTTGAGCAACACCAACTACGCAGTAATTTACGACCTGCACAGCCATACCATCGCCTCTGACGGGCGACTGACTCCAGAAGAACTTGTCCATCGCGCGCATCAGATGCGCGTCGGCACCCTGGCGATAACCGATCACGATACCGTGGCGGCGATCCCCGCGGCCCGGGCGGAGATTGAACGCGCCGGTTTACCGTTGACGCTGATATCCGGAGTGGAAATCTCCACGCTGTGGGAAAACCATGAAATCCATATTGTCGGGCTGAATATTGATATCGCCCATCCGGCGATGACCGCGCTGCTCGATGAGCAGAAAGCGCGCCGCCAGATGCGGGGACAGCAGATTGCAGAGCGGCTGGAAAAAGCGCGGATCCCTGGTGCCTGGGAAGGGGCGCTGAAGCTGGCTGACGGCGGCGCGGTAACCCGCGGCCACTTCGCCCGCTTTCTGGTGGAGGCCGGCTATGCCAACAATATGGCTGACGTTTTTAAGAAGTATCTGGCGCGCGGGAAAACCGGTTACGTTCCGCCTCAGTGGTGTACAATAAAACAAGCGATTGATGTCATTCATCATTCCGGCGGTAAAGCGGTCATTGCCCATCCAGGACGCTACGACCTCTCTGCCAAGTGGCTGAAACGACTGTTGGCCCACTTTAGCGAGCAGGGAGGCGATGCGATGGAAGTCGCCCAGTGTCAGCAGGCGCCGCACGAGCGGGCTCAGCTTGCCGCTTACGCCGTGCAGTATGGCCTTCATGCCTCGCAGGGGTCTGATTTTCATCAGCCCTGTCCGTGGATCGAGCTGGGCCGCAAACTTTGGCTACCCGCTGGCGTAGAAGGGATCTGGCGCAGTTGGGAAGTGGCCGTAGAACAAAATTGAGAGGGAAGTATGAGCCAGTTTTTTTATATCCATCCGGAAAACCCACAGGCGCGGTTGATTAACCAGGCGGTGGACATCGTGCGTAAAGGCGGGGTTATCGTCTATCCGACCGACTCCGGCTACGCCTTAGGCTGCAAAATTGAAGATAAAGGCGCGATGGAGCGGATTTGCCGAATTCGTAATCTGCCAAACGGCCACAACTTTACCCTGATGTGCCGCGATCTGTCCGAGCTGTCGACCTATTCATTCGTCGATAACGTCGCCTTCCGTCTGATTAAAAAATAATACGCCGGGTAATTACACCTTTATCCTTAAAGGCACCAAAGAAGTCCCGCGCCGTCTGCTGCAGGATAAGCGTAAAACCATCGGTATGCGCGTACCGTCAAATCCGATTGCCCAGATGCTGCTGGAAACGCTCGGCGAGCCGATGCTTTCCACCTCGTTGATGCTGCCGGGCAGTGATTTTACCGAATCCGACCCGGAAGAGATCAAGGATCGTCTGGAGAAGCAGGTAGACCTGATTATTCACGGCGGCTATCTGGGACAACAGCCGACCACGGTTATCGATCTTACTGAAGACGTACCGGTGGTGGTGCGTGAAGGCGTGGGTGACGTGACGCCGTTCCTGTAATGGCCCTGTTTCCAGGGAAGGAAGGGGATACAGCGAACACCATTTTGCCGTTTGCTTTATACTGACATTCAGCGCTGCCTGATGTTTTATCCACTTTAAAAGAAGCTATGATGCCGCCTGGCATCTGTCTGCTTGCCATGCGCCTGCACCGAGGCGCGTGGTAAGTTGTGCTATGTGCGTAATGCAAAGAAGCATTCATCCTCAAGTTCGTGTACCATGTTCGGCCACGCGAGAGGCGTGTCTCTGTTATGTCTGCTGCGGTGACATAAAAAAACGACACGAGCCGATGCATCATTTATTTACAGAACAGGGTGTTAGGTTGAATTCTATCCGACTCCCTGTTTTTCGAAGTATACCAGACGCCTGGGAAGGCGACACCTTAAGGAAGCTCAATGAGCGAGAAATTACAAAAAGTGCTGGCCCGCGCTGGCCACGGCTCCCGCCGTGAAATCGAAGCCAAAATCGAAGCTGGCCGCGTCAGCGTCGATGGCAAAATCGCCACCCTTGGCGATCGCGTTGAAATTGTCCCGGGTTTAAAAATTCGCATCGACGGTCACCTGATTTCGGTGAAAGAGTCTGCGGAACAGATTTGTCGCGTGCTGGCTTACTATAAGCCGGAAGGCGAACTCTGTACCCGTAATGACCCGGAAGGACGTCCGACGGTGTTCGATCGCCTGCCAAAGCTGCGCGGCGCGCGTTGGATTGCCGTCGGCCGACTGGACGTTAATACCTGCGGTCTGCTGCTGTTTACCACCGACGGTGAGCTGGCGAATCGCCTGATGCACCCGAGCCGCGAAGTGGAACGTGAGTACGCGGTGCGCGTGTTCGGGCAGATCGATGATGACAAGCTGCGCCAGCTGGCTCGCGGCGTGCAGCTTGAAGACGGCCCGGCGGCGTTTAAAACTATCAAGTTCACCGGCGGCGAGGGGATCAACCAGTGGTACAACGTCACCCTTACGGAAGGCCGTAATCGCGAAGTTCGCCGCCTGTGGGAAGCCGTTGGTGTGCAGGTCAGCCGCCTGATCCGCGTGCGCTATGGCGATATTCTGCTGCCGAAAGGCCTGCCGCGCGGCGGCTATACCGAGCTGGACCTGGCGCAGACCAACTACCTGCGCGAGCTGGTCGAACTTGCGCCGGAAACCAGCTCTAAGGTTGCGGTTGAAAAAGACCGTCGCCGTATGAAAGCGAACCAGATTCGCCGTGCGGTTAAGCGCCACAGTCAGATGGGCAATAATAATAACAACCGTCGCTCCAGCAGCCGTAATAACGGTAACGGTTAATAATTTCAGTTCCGGCGGTTACCGCCGGAATTCTTCCTCCTGTGACTCCTTTCACACTTCTGCATAAAGACAAAAAACAGGAAATCCCCGGACAAATAACGCAAAGCGGTGCGCCAGGCAACGCCATATACTGAGGCCACTGATTACAAAAACAGGTAGCCTAAAATGGATACAGCAGGAAAACTATCGGCAAGCTATGTGGTTATCGGCGTTAAAGAAAAAATAGGTTATGGCTTTGGTGATTTTGCCTCTAATTTATCGTTCGGTTTTGTTTCTCTGTTCTTACTCTTTTTCTATACCAACATTTACGGCATTAGCGCCGTACAGGCGAGCCTGATTTTTGTTATTGCGCGCGTGGTTGATGCCGCTTTTAATATTCTGATTGGCTTTGCCATCGATAAAACCCACAGCCGTTACGGTAAACTACGCCCGTGGTTGTTATATGGCTCAATTCCGCTCGGCTTTTTAACGGTGCTCTGCTTTGTGCCATTCGGCGGTGAGGCAAAATTCTATTTTGCGCTGATCTCCTATACCATTTATTGCCTGGCGTATACGGCGGTGAATACGCCTTATTCGGCGCTGACTAATCGTCTGACCCAGCATGAAGCCTCCCGCTCATCGCTATCGGTATACCGGTTTGTGCTGGCGATTGTTGGCTATCTGATTGTTTCCACTACTGCCGATATGCTGATTTCCCCGTTTAGTGATAAGCAACTGGGCTACGTCTTTGCGGTCTCTTGCTTTGCGCTGCTGGCGACCTTTTTGTTCCTTGCCTGTTTCGGAATGACCAAAGAGCGCGTTGGCGAGGAAGAGGAAACTCCCGCGCCGACGCTGCGGGAAATGTTGAAGGCGGTGGCAGGCAATGCGCCGCTTATTAACCTCTCGATGTTTACCGTCTTTTTTTATATTGCCTATACCGTGTGGATGGCGATTGCTATTTACTTCATTAAATACATTATTGGCAGCGAAGGTTTTACGTCGACCTTCTTTATGATTCAGTCCGCAGCGTATATTGTCGGCACCGTTATTTCGGAAAAAATCATTGCGCTGATAGGTAAAAAGAAAATGACTCTGGTGGCGCTGTTGATCGGCATTGTCGGCGTACTTATGCAATATTTTATCGCTGGCGACAATATCTGGCTGATTATGACTGGGGTATGCTTGTACAGCATTACGCTGGGGATGGGCTTTGTTTCCATGTGGTCAATGATTGCCGATACCGTGGAATATGCCGAGTGGCACCATGGGGTGCGTACCGAAGGCGCCATCTACGGCTTCTTTAATTTTATCACCAAAATAGCAATGGCTATCGGCGGCGGCTGTGCGGGATGGATGCTGGACTATTATCACTATGACGCGGGTAACATTACTGCCAGCGCAATTAACGGTATTAACGTACTGATGACGCTATTCCCCGGCGCGATGTTTGCTCTCAGCGCCATATTTGTCGCGTGCTATTCGCTGGATGAAAAAACCTATCGCGATATTGTGCAAAAAATCAGCCTGCGTAAACAGAACGCGCTTTAACCTCAGGGAGCCAGAGAGATGAATAACGATTTTAATACCACCCTCGCCGCGATGAGCATCGAAGATAAAGTGGCGCTACTGACCGGCAGCGGCCTGTGGCGTACCGCATCGCTGCCGCAGCACGGTATCGAAGATATCATTATGACCGACGGTACCTATGGCGTTCGCTACAGCAGCGCGCAGATTGATGGCCGGGAAAAGTGGAGCATGGATGATTTTATTTCGGTCATCACCCAAACAGCAGACCAGGCCAGCGCGGAAGAACCTACCGCGAAAGGGGGAAGCGAGGCGCTCTTCAGCACGTCGCTCCCGGCGACCTGCTTTCCTAACGGTTCCAGCCTGGCCTGTAGTTGGGACGTGGAACTGGTGCATCAGATGGGGCAGGCGCTGGGAAGAGAGTGCCAGCATATGGGGGTTGGGATTCTGCTCGGACCGGGCATTAACATCCGCCGTACGCCGCTGGCTGGTCGAGGCTATGAATATTATGCCGAAGACCCGGTGGTCAGCGGCGACATTGCTGCTGCGCTGATCAACGGTCTGCAGCAGGAGGGCGTCGGCGCCAGCCTGAAACACTTTGCGGCGAACAACTCCGAGTACCGCCGTACGGAAATGGATTCGATTATTGAAGAACGGGCGCTGCGGGAAATCTACCTGGCGGGTTTCCAGCGGGCGATTACAAAATCCCAGCCGTGGACGGTCATGTCTTCGTACAATCGTCTTAACGGCGTACAAACTTCGCAGGATCCGTTTTTACTCACTCAGGTATTGCGCGATGAGTGGGGATATGACGGCCTGGTCATGTCCGACTGGTACGGTATTAAAGATCGCCCGGCATCGCTGATGGCAGGTAACGATCTGGCGATGCCGGAAACCCGCCGCGATAAACAAACTCTGCTGGCGGCTATTGAATCCGCAGAGGTGCCGATGGCGGTGGTAGACCGCGCCTGTCTACGCATGCTGAAACTGCTCGACAAGGTTCAGCGCCATCGCCGCCCGGAAACGCGAGCCGATTTCCCGGCGCACCACGCGCTGGCGCAGCGCCTGGCCGGCGAATCCATTGTCTTGCTGAAAAACGAAGATAGTCTGCTGCCGCTGCATCCGGAGAAAACACCGCGTATTGCGGTGCTGGGTAAACCAGCCCAGGAGCCGGTGATCCAGGGGTCCGGATGCGCGACAACGGTGCCGTATCTGCTCGACCGCCCGCTGGATGAAATTTTCGATCTCGCCGGGGACGATTTTAGCGTCTCATGGGCCGTAGGCGCGCCGGACGATCTGCGCAGCGATGAACAGGCGCTTGCGCAGGCCTGCCGGGTCGCTCAGGAAGCCGACGTGGCGGTGATTTTCGTCAGTACCGCCGTGGGTGAAGATGGTGAAAATGGCGATCGTCAGGATCTGAATATTCTGCCGGTGCATGAACGGTTGATTCGCGAAGTGGCGGCAGTCCAGCCGAATATCGTAGTGGTGCTGGCAAATAGCGATGCGGTGGTGATGCCGTGGCTTGGCGAGTGCAAGGCGCTGCTGGAAACGTTTTTTGCCGGACAAGGAATGGGGCGCGCGGTTGCGGAAATCCTCTTCGGCCAGCGCAACCCTTGCGGTAAATTGACGGTGACGGTGCCCAATACGCTGGAGGAAACGCCGGCCTGGCTGCACTATCCGGGCGAAAACCTGCGCCATCATTACGGAGAAGGGCTTTTTGTCGGCTATCGCTATTACGACAAGCGTTGTCTGACGCCGCAGTTTCCCTTCGGTTTTGGCTTAAGTTATACCCGGTTTGCTTACGATAATATTGCGCTCTCAGCCTCCCGTGTAGGCGCAAGCGAGACGCTTACCGTTTCGTTCGATCTGACCAACTGCGGAGAGTATGCAGGCAAGGAGATAGTTCAGCTGTACGTGAGCGCGCCTCAGGGAGAGCTGATTCGCGAAGTGCAGTCATTAAAAGCCTTCAGTAAAGTGGCGCTGGCCGCAGGGGAGTGCCGCCGGGTCAGCCTGCAGCTGCCCATCGGCGACCTGGCCTGCTATCATCCTGGCCTCGGCGACTGGGTCGTGACGCCGGGGCTCTGGCAGATCCGAGTCGGCGGCTCATCGCGGGATCTGCCGCTGACGGCGGAAATCGAAGTGGACTGCCCGCAGCGGTACGTCCCGCTTCGCGATGATAATTCGCTGCAGCAGCTGATTCAGCAGCCGGAAGCTTTTGCCCGGGTAGTCAAGTTGATTGCCGATAAGAGCCAGATGCCTGCGGAACAGGTCCGTGAAAAACTGATCCGCCTGGCGCCGGATTTGTTCTGCGGGCTGCTGATTGCGCTGACCGAGTTTCTGGCGCTGGATATTGAGCGCGACGAACTTAACGCCGTGCTGACAGGGCGCTGAGCGTTGCCAATGACAGGAGAGTGCGCATGTTTCCTTTTTCAGTGACTCACCCCGGTTCGCTCACGCAGAGCGGACGACAGACGGCGAACAGCGGCTACGAGCTGATTGCCTTCGATGCCGAGAAGCTGAACGTGTTTGCCGCGGAGGTTCGCTACTGCGAGCCGCACTGGCATCCGGCTCCTGAGCTGATTACCGTACTGGCGGGGCGGTTTACGCTCGCCGTCGGCCAGCAGAGCCTGGAGCTGGCGCAGGGGGACATGCTGTACATCAATGCGGAAGAGGTTCATTCCCTCAACGCGGAGGCGGCGGGCAGCCAACTGGTCACCGTTCAGTTTTCGCCCGGCCTGTTTGACGAACTTCACCCCTCGCCGCAGCTGGAATGGAGTACCTGCGGACGATCTTACACTGCGGCGGACAGTGAAGTGCATCAGCGGCTGGCGGGGTTACTGAAACAGCTGATCGACAACCCTGCGCCGTTTCAGCGTATCGCCGCCATTTATCTGTTACTGGATGCATTAGTCTCCGCCGGCAAGCCGACGCAGCGCGGCGAAAGTTCGCTGCGCGACGAGGCGATGATCAAAAAAGGCATAGATTTTATCAATCAACACTTTGACCAGCCGCTGACGCTGAGCGAGGTCGCCTGCCATAGCGGGATGAGCTACTCCTGGTTTTCGCGGCTGTTTAAAAAGGTGAGTCGCTATAATTTTAAAGAGTATCTGACGCTGGTGCGGCTAAACAAAGCCCGCACGCTGTTGCGCGATACCCGTACGCCGATTACCGAGATTAGCCACAGCTGCGGATTTCAGGAGCATAAATACCTGATTGCCGCCTTTAATAAATACTGCGGCGTTACGCCGACTGAATATCGCAAGCGCTTCGTTTCACGGCAAAATATTGTCGAAAGCGAACTGGCGCCGGGGGAGGATTGCCTGTGTCTGCCGCTCAACCATGCGCTGCTTGAGCGGCTGGTGGCTAGTAGTCGATCCCCATCTGCGCTTTGATACCGGCATCAAACGCGTGTTTCACCGGACGTAGTTCGCTGACGGTATCGGCCAGTTCGGTAATTTCACGGTGGCAGCCGCGTCCGGTAATAATCACCGTCTGCTGCGCCGGACGGTTGCGTAACGCGGTAAGCACCTCTTCCAGCGGCAGATAGTCGTAGGCCACCATATAGGTGAGCTCGTCCAGTAAAACGAGATCGAGGCTTTCATCGGCCAGCATGCGGCGCCCGTGCTCCCAGACCGCGAGGCAGGCGGCGGTATCGCTTTCGCGATCCTGCGTATTCCAGGTAAAACCGGTCGCCATCACCTGAAACTCGACGCCGTGGGGTTCGAGCAGATTGCGCTCGCCGTTCGGCCAGGTGCCTTTAATAAACTGCACGACGCCAGCTTTCTTACCGTGCCCGACGGCGCGGGTGACGGTACCGAAGGCGGCAGTCGTTTTACCCTTACCGTTGCCGGTAAAAACGATCACGATACCGCGCTCTTCCTGCGCGGCGGCGACGCGAGCGTCAACTTTGTCTTTTACCCGCTGCTGGCGTTCGCGGTGGCGTTCATCACTCATTGTGCGATTCCTGGTTTGCGGCCCGGCTGGGCGTCAAAAGTCATTCCCGTCTTACGACGACTGTCGTCGCCCATCAGCCACAGGTATACCGGCATGATATCAGCGGGGGTTTTCAATTTTTGCGGATCTTCCGTCGGGAACGCATTGGCGCGCATTTTGGTGCGGGTGCCGCCTGGGTTAATGCAGTTGACCCGCAGATGGCGGTTTTGATACTCCTCGGCCAGCACCTGCATCATGCCTTCGGTAGCAAATTTCGACGCGGCGTAAGCGCCCCAGTTCGCACGTCCCTGGCGGCCGACGCTGGAAGAGGTAAAGACCAGCGAACCCGATTCGGATTTGAGTAATAAAGGAAGCAGTGCCTGGGTGAGCATAAAGGTGCCGTTCACGTTCACCTGCATCACCTGCTGCCACACTTCCGGCTTTTGTTGATCCATCGGGCAAACGTCGCCCAGCAGACCCGCGTTATGTAGCACTCCGTCGAGGCGCGGGTAGTGGATGGCTATTTTCTGCGCCAGCTGCTGGCACTCCTGCGGCGTGCAGGTTAACAGGTCGAGAGTAAACCAGCGGGCGGGAATGCCGCCAGCCTGCTCAATCTCTTGCGCGACGCCGCGCAGTTTCTCTTCATTGCGTCCGACCAGAATAACGCTGGCGCTATAGCGGGAATAGGTCAGGGCGGCTTCACGGCCAATGCCGTCGCTGGCGCCAGTAACCAGGATGATGCGGTCCTGTAACAGGTGACGTTGCGGTTGATAGTGCACGGCGACTCCTCGGGCGATCTGCTGACGATCGCGCTTGCTGTTCGGTATCTCACTTTTGCGCTTTATGCCTGAAAGCGACAATCTAAAATTAACCTTATTTCTCATTAAGTTAGCGGGAAGGGTTCAAAATAATCCTAAACAATTTCACTACCCCACATCTATAACATCCCACTCCCTTCCTCGGTCATTCCGGTACTGAGAAGCCATTGTATCTGACTTATGGCCCAGCAATCTTCGGGAAAAGTCCTTACCTTCCTGCTTATCGTACATCCTTGCTGACAGGCTTCTTATCTCATGGAAAGAGGGCGGGACGCCATCAAACTTCAACCCGCTTTCCTCTCTTGCCAGTAGAAAGTATCTGGACAGCGATTTTGCTGATACTGACTCTCCCTTTTGAGAGGTGAGTAGTTGGTTTGTTGAGTGGCTTTTCACGCAGCGCTCTATTATATCAGACAGGCATAGGTTAGCAGCAGCCAGTTTTATTTTGAGCGGAATAGCGACCTTTGAGCTGGTCTTGCCTTGCTCGATGTGCAACAGCCCATTACTGATATTCGGCCTCCTCATTTCTACCAGGTCGCCCAGCCTTTGACCTGTAACCAAAGCCAAATCCATAGCTACTCCAACCCATGCCGGAAATTTGTCTGCTGCCTTTCTGATTTCCTGATATTCATCAAACGTAAGTCGTGAGCGCTTTACCGTGTATTTAGCTGTGCGCGTAGCTGTGACGGGGTTTTCACTGATATGCCCCTCAACTATTGCCTCGCGGAAAATGTCGCTCAGCGTGGAGCGTAGAAGCCTCGCCATAGGTGCTTTCCCTTCATCAGCATAGTCATTAAGAAGTGATGCTATAAATCGCGTAGTGATTTGCGGTAGCGGTAAATCATCAATTTTCTCGCGGAGTGTTCTTATCTTGCTGGCGTAATCCCTGAGTGTTTTCTCCTTCAGTCCTCTCCCCGCGATAATGACCTCATATCGAACCAGCCATTGATGAAAAGTGATGCTGTCAATGCCAGCTATGCGAGTGGATAACGGCTGTCTTTCCTCTCCTTTGAAAAACTCAAGATTGGCCTGTATTGCTTCCGTAATTGCCACCCTCCTGTCGCGGCCTAACCCGAACTCTTTCCCTGAGCGCGGGTCACGGTATGAGTAGTAGCCATTTTTGCGAACATAGAGGTTAGGTGGCAAATCACGCCTTTCGTAGCTCCTTCTTCTTCCCATCGTTTATTCTCTTAATTATTGAGTTGGCTTTAGCTGGTCTTTCAACACGCCTTGCTTTCTCATGAAACACATAATCACGACCAACCTTCTTCGGGGCTGGATATATCAGGCACTCCCGCACCCAGCGCCGGACAGTTTCAAGGCTGCGCGGGATTGGCTGCCGGGCATTCCACTCCTGAAGCGTTAAGTACATCTTTTTACCTCCGCAATATCACGCAATAAAAAAACCGCCTCAGCGGGCGGCTTCAGATTTAATTTCTTCAATGCGTATATTTGTCACATCTGCATGTGCGATTTGCGCCCACATCATCCAGTGGTCATGGCAGTCATTCCAGTCTTCTGCCTCAATGACGCGATTGAACGGCTCTCCATTCCATTCACCAGTCACTCTAAATTTCATGTCTGTCTCCACTAAAAACCGCCCGGAGGCGGCTATTGACCAAATACAATGCGAGGGCCGCCAGAATGACCGAGCAACTCCTTCATGCGCTTATATGTTTCAGGTGCCCTCCCTGTATCGAGACTTATTTCCTTTTTTAGTAGAGATATAAGAGAGTCCCATTCGTCAATAATTGGCGCGAATTGTTTGCACTCTTCAGCTATTGCCGGGAATGCGTCTTTTATTTCCGGTATTTCTTCAACAAGCAACATGCAGCGCTTTAAGTCAGACGGGTCACTTGGCGCATCAAAGCGTGAACCATAGATATTTCTTTTAAGCCCAAGCGCAATAGATGCCATTGTTGCACTACTGACTCCCACATGACCGCTTGCTTGCCACTGCATAACCTTCATGGCTAAATCACTCATGATTTACTCCCAATAAAAAACCCGCACTCGGCGGGTTATGTTCATTCGATGGTTGGTGATTAATTCAAAGGGTCAGGCTTTTCCCTGAAGATGCAATCTTTTATCAATGCAGCATCTGGTTCATCTCCATGAATGGCAATCAGGTATTCTTTGCCGTCTTCATGTGCAAATCGATGTAATGAGAACAGATAGTTTATAGGTTGGTATACAGGCTCTCCTGCAGACTGTACCGGGTGCGATGCCAGTTCCATTGTTTCACCTGCACTAAAGCGTGTTGAGCGTTTGGCTCCTTTGTAACCACCACCAAAAACAAGTACGTGATTCATTGTGTCTCCCCCGGTTATTTACTTCTTGGCGTTCTGCTCAGCCATTTCAATATACCGAGGGTCACTTGCCCGCGGTAGCTGGATGCTCTGCTCGCGATAGTAGCGCACGCGTTCCATGAAATACTCACGCAGGTCTTCTGGCTGTTCTCTGGCTACCACTTCCGCGACTACCGGCATGTTCAGGCGATCTTTGTAAGCGACTCCGGACGCGGCAAGATCAACGTTGACCTTGTCCTGCTCTTCTTTCTATTTGGCTGCAATGTTCCACTGTGACATAAATCCCCCTCTCGGTTTATGAAGGGGAGTATACATCAGGAGGATGATAGCTTGGCTTCCTGAATCATTAGGAAGACAATAGCTAAAGCTCGAAGTGGATTTCTGTGAGTGGCGTTAGCGCCAGATTCATGACTTGCTTTCCATACCGTTTTCCCTGCTGGCTCAATGGCTATTCTGAGCTTCTTCAATGCAGGGAAAAGTTCTCCTGCGCGTCTCAATGGAAAGTAGCCGGTGGTCTGTACCGAATTAAGACAGTTCCATGAAAGCTGTGCGCCAGAATCGTCATAGGGATTAATTGTTGCGGTGTATTTGGGTTTTAGAAAGTACGCAAGTCTTACGCTAATTTCACCATCACTCAGTTTGCTGTAATCCATCACATCCTCCCTTGTCTCTTCAACAACTCAAAATCACCCTGGCAGCTGGCACATCGCTGGCAGCCTGGCACTTTAACCCGGCGCAACTCTGGAATGTCATCACCGCAATCACAGCAGTGTGTTGCTGATACTGCGTTGTGGTTAATGCGGTGGGCCTGTATAGCGTTATTGCGGAGAAGCTCTTCAAGCTCGCTGGCCTGGTCTGAAATATCTGCGTTCATGCTGCCTCCGTAACTCCAATGTAAGCACGAATAAACTCGGCTGCTGCCTGTGCGTTTATGGCATTGCCGTACCCTTTCAGGCGGCCGGCGCGGTTGCTGCTTGCCACTCTTGCCACCCCGGGCTCGACTCGTCCCATTCGTGCGGTAGCCCCATCAACCAGCGGCTCAAGGCCGGGTTCAACTGGACGCCATTTTCCATCTCGACATAAGAGCCAGTCCGCATCTCGCCAAAAACCGTTAACCTCAAGGGCCCGCATGTGTATGCCTGGCGCGGTAGCTGATCGAGTCTGTCCTTTCCTTCCCGCTGCGCAGTCATTCCCACCGAGTCTTTCCAGTCGCGCGACGTTGGCGTTACCCAGCCCGCCAATGCCGATGCCGATTGCAATCCCGGCGCCGGCCCGCGCTTCTTGTCCGGCGGCCTCGGTCCGCCTGTCATATCTCCCACTACTGGCGTGGGCCACCCAGTAAGCCCGCTCTCTGATGTGCGGCGCACCGATGCCCGCTGACGTAAACGGCACAAGCCCGAATGCGTATCCCACTCCTTCCAGGTCTGCTTGTACAAGGTCGAACCATGTGTTTGCGTTACCTGCTGCAACCTGTTCGCCAAAGACATGCTGAGGTCTGCACTCGCTGATGAGGTGGAAGAAGTGGGGCCAAAGGTGCCGCTCGTCAGCAAACCCATCTCCTTTGCCTGCCTTGCTGAAAGGCTGGCACGGGCAGGAACCAGTCCAGACCGGGCGATCATCTGGCCATCCGGCGAGGCGTAGGGAATGAGACCAGACGCCAATTCCGGCGAAAAAGTGGCACTGGGTAAATCCTCTGAGGTCGTCAGGTGTGACATCTTCAATACTCCGTTCGTCAACTTCTCCCGGGGCGATATGCCCGGCGGCTATGAGGTTACGCAGCCATTGCGCTGCGTATGGGTCGATTTCGTTGTAGTAAGCACTCATATCAGCCCATCCTTTCGCAAATAGCCCAATTTCTTTTTGATGGCCCACTCGGTACGGTTCAGTTCTGTGGCTATGCGCTTAACAGTCATGCCGCCCTTGCGCATTGTAATCAGCCTCTGCGTTTCGCCATCACTCCACAGCGGCCGGACATAGGCGGTACTAACCTGGTGCCTTTGCGCAAGGTAGTAGAAGCGAGCAACGGTTATTCCAAGTTTCTCAGCTGCGCGGCACGCAACCATTTTCCCGGAGACGCTGCGAAGCTCCTCCGGTGAGATATTTTGTTTTTGCATTGCGACAATCACTTAATGAGGAGAGAAGGCTTGCCAATTTTTAATTGCGCGCCGGGGATTTGATGCCCTGCTTTAAGCTCATGCTTAATTGCCAGTTTGTCGGGTTTGATGGTGGTTTCGTATTCGACGAATTTAGCTGGTAGGGCGCTTGAATCTACAATTTCTACAGATTCAGCTGGCGATCTGATTGTCACCTGATGAATCCCGGCTCTGATTTTCTTAAGGCCGGCAGTTGATAGAGCGAGGGAGATGTATTCCTGAATTCTCTCTACTCGATTCAGGGTTGCCGCTGCCCTCTCATTGAGTGACTTAGCCTCTTCCTTGAGGCGTTCTGCGTACCCGGTTTCGTTTTTGCAGATGGCAAGCAGTTGCTCAATTTTATCTTTTAACTCGCCTTCCATTCCTTCCAGAGTGTCGGCAATCAGCTCAGGCTCCAGGTCTTCATCCAGTAACTTCGCGTAGTCATTGGCTATTTCGTAAAGCTTACTCACTGGTTACCTCCAGTTTTGCCTTGCACTCTGCGTAAATGGCTTGCACGTTCTGCTGCAACTTCATTCCTGATGTGCGCTTATAAGCATCGGCAAATACCCGCTTGAGGTCATCCATGGTTTCTGCCTGAGCCATGTCATCACAGAGTTTCTGTACATGATCGATAATCTCCTGCTGGCGACGGCGCTCATCTTCCCGAATATCTTCCTCTGATTTATGTGGCATCACCGGTTCCGGGAAAACGCCTTCAGTTTCATTCAGGATATTTACTGCATTGTCCAGCCTTTCAGAACGAGGCCAGTATTTATAAGCTCGCTTCACGATGGTTTTTCTAGCCATCTCAGACCAAAAATTTACCCAAGGGCCTTTTGGTGAGGTGCCTGCCTTGCTTACTTTTCTGATTTCCTCAATCTCTGCGAGGCTCATCTCTTCTGTTAGGTAGTCACCATCGGCAGTTTTAACTGTGCAATATCCACCTATAACTGAACCACGGTCTTCAGGCGTGGCATATGGGTTGTATTTATGCGCCGGGGCTTTATCAAGGCCGAGATTTTCATACGCGTCGCTGGCGTGAACCAACTTGCATTGCCCCCACTTGATGACGCCAGCTGACTGAGCCAGGTGTAAAAGGCCCATATAACTGATATCTAGGCACACCATACCGTCACGAGGTACCAGATAAGCGAGCTTGCTGGCCGGGTTAAGCGTGATGCCAATGGCTGCCACGTTGATAATGGCGTTCTGCGCGCTAGTTGGATTTCCCAGCGCTGTTTTTGCCAGAAAGTCATTTTTCTGGAAGTACTGAATTGCAAACTGGCTTTCCTTGGCCCACGTTACGCTCTGGTCTGTTAATGCGCCGCAGAACAGCGGCTCCTGTTGTCTGACAAATTCAACAATTGAGGTCATTCTGTGGCCCATCCATATTGTTCTTCCCACTCTCGCTCAGCCTGGTCGTAAGCGATCGCGGTAATAAAGTCGTTGTAAGCTTCGCGGCATTTTTCTGACTGAATAGCGAGGCGAAGAACCTTGCTTACTGAGCCAGCTGTAAACTCCAGCGGCTCACCAGGAGCAAGCTCTGTAATTTCCTTTGCGCGATTATCAATCCATTGTTCACGCTGAATGCGAGCCTGATACGCAGACTCCTGTTGTGCATCAATCCTGTCCTGCACGTAATATGCGTTCATATCGCCTCCTGTTCAGAATGCACGAAGCCCGTAGCTGTAATAGCCGACATGGTTAAGTTGGTTAGTTTATTCGGTTTGTGGGGGAGGGTTATTTTCCGAGAGCTTTATTAATGGCTGCGCGTGCGATTGATTGATGCCAAACCGGCAACACTTGAGAATTCAGCATTAATTGCAACGCTTCCAGCAACTCCGGCGCAGCTGCTATAAGGTAAGCATTGGCAAACTGCTCAGGGCCTGATAAATGCCTATTGCCTCCTTCATCTCCCCAATGCTCAAACCCTTTTTTGTCCCAATCCATGAGAATTGCCGTTCTCTCTGCTGTAACGACTTTGAAGCCTTTCCCATCAATCACTGAAACTTCATCTACATATTGTTGGACAGCCGACCAAGGCCCTGGCGTACCTTTAAACTCTTGCATTTCCCCTCCGGTACCACGGCATACCAGCCGCAGCTTTCATCTCTTCGTTAGCTTCCATCCACTTAGCACCATCACCATTCTTTCTGGCGATACGCGCCTTGATTTGAGCTAACCGCAATAACGTGTGATTAATCTTCATGTTCACCACCATGTAATAGTCAGCATCAGATAGATGACAGCAGCCCACACAACAGCACCAAACATTGCTACATAGCTCATAGAGCGCCAGCCGTTTCTGCTCATTGTTAACTCCTGAGGTAATAAAAAACCGCCCGGAGGCGGTCATTGATTCTTGGGTTATCAAATTCTTTCCATTGACTCTATTTTTTCTTTTAAACTTATCAGCCCGAGGTTTTCTCTTGCATCATTAACTACTTTTTTAAGTAAATCATCAGCAATAAAACTCAACTCGTCGTAGGCAATAAAAACATGCTTACTGCCTTCCTCAACTTGCTTATCGATTAGTTTCGTTTTATGAGTAAACTCTTCTATTGATTCGCTCGTGGTTCTGCTGAGAGTCAACGCAGCCGTGTATAAATGCCTTTCCATACGCTTCCCAATCAAAGCCATTTTGTCCCAATCTATCTCTGGACTGTCATCTTCCCTTGCATATCCATGGTGTTTGTCTTCTTCAAAGGCATAGAGATTTGCATATGAGTCACGCATATAAATAAGGTCGTCAATCAGAGAAATATATGTCTCATAATTCTTATCCCACCATTTCTCCCTATAAAACTTTCGTAAGGCTAATTTCGACGCTACCCATGCAGCAAAGCCGCCACTAACAATGCCAACAATAATTTTCGAACCCAAGTCGTAAAAGTCAAAAGCTGATGCACCCATGCTTCACCGCCACTCCGTTAAGGTAATGGACGCATTTTAAAGGGTTATCATATCAACGGAATAGACTTTCCTTTCATCTTCTGCCGACCGCTGCAAGTAATGCCGCGCTCGCCAGGCTGTTTGTACCAGATGCGGTTTTTACGCTCTGCAATCTCTTCCTGAGCTGGTTTATCGCGGAGGCTACCCAATGAGGTAGCCCGCTCTACTCGTGACACGCACCCGCCAAGGATTCCACCAATTCGATTCTCTAAACGCTTCTCGGCAGCTTTCTTTGCATTGAAGGCTGCCAGCCTACGAGCTTGGTTACGATTCATTAGATTGTCTCCTGTGAGTTCTTTGGTGGTGTGGTGGCTGGAATCGAACCAGCTCCCATCGGTGCGATGCCGATTGCAGTACGCGCAGCGTTCCGCTACATGACTAGTATTTTCACAGTCGCCTATCTGCTAGCTCGCCATTGAGCTTCACCACACCACCAAAGAACTCTCTTTGGCCTCAGATTCTGAGGAGCATATTGTTAATGAGCAGCCTGACTTCCTGTCTGGCGCGGCTGATAACTCTTGTTGCCACATCGCTGTTTTGTTGCGATGAAAGAAAGATAACCTAAGTTATGTTGTCGAGCAATAACTTAATTTATAATCATTGTGGTAAAAGTTATATTTTATTGATAACAAAAGGAATTTAGTTTCGTAATTGCCACATGCTATGCTCACAAAAAACACAGGAGACTACATGAGACCGCCGATCACAAAGGAAGAAGTCGAGTTACTGATGCAGGATATGGAGATGCTGGCAGAGCAGCAGCTAGTAGGACTGGAGGCGTTCGAGGCTCTGAGACTGCTGGAGATGCGCAGACAGACCGGTAAGATGGAGGCTATAAAGCGATTGATATCGTATGGGAAGGAGTAGGGCAGTAAAAACCCGGCGCGGGGGCCGGGTTGGGGGGGTTATTCGGCAATATCTATAGCATCAAGATCGGCGCCTTTAAGAACTGGATGCACCCTCTCAAGAAGCTCAATGAAATCATCGTAGTTATCGCAAACTTTCATCAATGTAACGATACCAGCAAACCTCTTTTGAAGCATTTCGTTTCCTACCCCCTCAGAAAGGAACTGATGCATTTTTGCTCCTTGCTTGTTGGCTTTTGCTCGCTCTTCTTTCAGAATAGCCTTGAGATCTGGAGCCATTCTGTCATAGGTGATGTTATTTACAAGATGGCCAAAATACTGAGGTTTTCTCATATTAGCCTTAAATGGAACCCCTCGAAGTCGGCATAACTCTTCGAAAAATTCTGGCGGGTACACCCTAACCCAAGGGCGCATTTCTTTGGCGATGAACTGTTCAAGAAGTTTGGCAAGCTCATCACGTTCACGCTCTTTCTGATAACCAGTAGCTTCATCGACAAGGGCAACTGCGCCAACGCGAGCAAGAGCTTTATATAGCGCTTCAGCCTTTCTTGCGGTGTTGAGGTGGTGTCTTTGTTTTAATGCTCCGTCTTTCTCTGCTGCTAACCAGACCTCGCATAATTCTGGAAGCAGAGTAGCATCAAGACCATACGCCGCACCAACTCCAGAGGCATTCTTGAAAACAATTGGCTCAGAAATGGCCGCACGTAACTCATCAGAAATGTATGGCTGCAATTCAGTTGCCTGCAAAACATATGGAAGCTGCCCAGTTCCACCACCAGGAACCCACCTTGGCATTTTTGAACCTACAGACACACCAAATGTTTCAGCAAGCCCGTTATTACCCTGCATTGAAACAACACGCCTTCCATCTGGAAGAACCGCACAGGAAACCCCGGTTGACATTAAACCTGTATGGGTGGGCTTTGGCGCAGATCTAACTACGGCTGAGATGGCTGCTGCTTTTTTGGAACGTTCTTTTTTGTCCATATCTTATCCTTACGGTTAGGGTACGAACATATATTAGCTAATTACTTAATAAGCAGCAATGCTATGCTAAATTCGTTGTTAGCTATTTTTTGGATCTTTCTTGATAAGTCACTGTTATTATTGGGATAATAATTTTTTTTATTTTAGCAAAAATAGGAATAAGCATCCATCGTGCGCTAGTTTATAGATATGCTAAGGTTTAAATCATCCAATAAAAAGGCCGCATTTCTGCGACCTCTCATCATCCAAGCACCCTATCAACCCAAGTCCAGAACCCATTGCCACACAATCAGCGCGACTAGAACGGCAGCTATGATGACAACCAGATACTTTCTCACCATGCTGAGAATCCCTTTAGGGCATTGTCCTGAAGCATAAACACACATATGCCCGCCACTATGACTATCAGTGCTAGCACAAAGATAAGCGACCTCATGAGTTCTCCTTTCAGTCCGTTACCAGTGAAAAATCAGCAGTGAGATAGCCATAACCGAGATCAGCGCTACCAGTCCATTGAAGAAATGTTCCTTCATCTCTTGTCTTGCTCCCTTGAGTTTTTGTCCCTTTACAGCTTCCCATACTGGATTGATTCATGAAGTAGGGCTTTACCCATTACGTAAAGCTGATCGCAATTCTCTTCGCTGATAATCCAGTCTTTATATGCCGGGTTGTCGGATAGTACAGCCAGTTCAAGCCCTTGCATTTGCAGTCGTTTAACATGGAACGTTTTCCCGAAGACAAACGCATAGACCCCATCTGTTGTGAACTCACGCACAGCCACATCAAAAAAAAGTCTGTCGCCCGACTTTATTGTCGGATACATGCTGTCGCCGTCTACGGTCATCACCTTGATGTCTTTCGCTCTACGGCTGCCAAAGAGAGACCTGGCGTGATCGTTGGTGAACTCGATTGCAGACAGCACTTCTACCGCTTCTGAAAGCATGTATGTTCCCGGCCCAGCGCTGACCTTCAAGTCCAGAACCTCAACGCGATAATTATCATTTCTCTGGAATTGCACCGGCTCCTGACCGTCCGATCTCATCGGCCCGCTCCCTGAGGAAAGCCATTCAGGATTGACCCCCAGCGCACGGGAAATCTCAACCATCTTACGGCTACCTGCCGTTTTCCCCGATGTCATTTTTTGAATGGCTGGCTGGGAAATACCTACAAGCTCAGCAAGCTGACCCTGAGAAATACCCGATTCTGCCATTGCTGACACAAGACGTTCTGCGAATGTTTTCATAAAAAGAATCTATAACCACGGTTATGGAAAGTAAAATAACATTGGTTATGGACAATAAGCATAACTTGAGTTATCTTTACTTCATCCTAAGTACGGATAGGTAAAATCCATGAATAAAGTTATCAAAAAGGCTTTAAAGATTGTTGGCAGCCAGAAGCGTCTAGCAGAGATCTGCGGCGTAAGTCAGCCAGCAGTCCATAAATGGCTCAACGGAGGCTGCGTATCCCCTGAGAAGGTAAACGCCATCGTTTTAGCCACTGGAGGAATGGTTAAGGCTTACGAAATTCGCCCCGATCTTCCTGACTTGTTTCCGCATCCCAAAAATGCCGCCTAATCCCAGTTAAGGATTACCGCTCTTTAACAATCCAGCCGTCAGAATCTGACGAACCCAAAACAAAAGACGCATCACCGAATGCGTATATCTAACTAATTTTCAACACCAAAGGAATTTAACAAATGGAAAACTCAATTAACCGCAACAAGGTCAATGCCCGGCGCATTGAGTCCTGGTTGCTCAACCGAATCGCGCTTAAAGGCGGGAACAACGTAGCAAAAGAGATTGGCGTCGATAAAGCGCAGATCACCAGATGGAAAGAAAGCTGGCTGCCGAAGATGGCGATGCTGCTTGCGGTGCTGGAGTGGGGTGTCGTTGATGACGATATCGCAAGACTGGCTAAGGAAGTTGCAGCGGTTCTTACAAAGAAAAAACGCCCCGTTGCAGCGGAGCGTTCAGAGCAAATCAATATGGAATTTTAACTGGATCAATTCACAGGTGTAATTATGCCAGGACAACTTGAGCTTGTAAACAGCACGCCTTATTCATTCATTCGAGATGAAGTATTGCGCCTGGAAAAGAAATACTCCATGCCAATTGAGATTGGTGGACCAATTCCAGAAACAATCAACTCAAAGGGTTGGGTGTATATCTTATCCAATCCTTTTATGCCTGGACTTTTAAAGGTAGGCATGACAACAACCTCACCAGAAGCTAGGGCGAGAGAGTTATCCGCTGGGACGGGTGTTCCGGCAAGGTTTGTCGTCGAGGCTTCTTACTTTTCTGAAGATCCGAGAGGTGATGAATCAAAAATACACAAAGCCTTATCTGAGTATCGCGTCAACAATGGCCGCGAGTTTTTTCAGTGTTCAATAGCTCAAGCACATGAAGCTTGCAGATCTTACTGTCTGTGCGAAACGGAATCGACACTTGAAGAAATTGCCAATGACTACGTGGCGATCTGTGTTGATAAACCAATCAAGTTAGATCTTAACCAGTGGTTTGAAGAGTTCTGCATCCCTCACATAGGCTGCTCAGTGAACGTCGCGAAAATTATCTTCGAATTAGGTTGCTCAAGACTTGATGACATCAATCGCGACGGGATTTCCATCATCATTGAGAACGAGCAAATGAGGGGCGTCATGAGTGAATCTCACCAAAGCTATCTCGCCTATCTAGAAGAGATTCATGAGCGAGAGATAAACACTGGCGTGTTTGGACCAAGAGAGCTGGCAGGTTTCTGATGAATAATGTTTGCAGAGTTGATTTCACCAACAAAACCCCATTACCTGACAATGCAGGAGGTCACATGGCCGACCTGTCCAACGGGTACACCAAGGTCGCCAATGAGATCCAGAAGCTAAAACCTCGCCTGAGACTTTCAGGAAGGGAGTGGCAATGTTTTGAAGCGGTGATATGGCTCACCTATGGATGGAATAAAAAACAGGATAGGGTAACGAACACAGTGATTGCTGACATGACGGGGCTCAGCGACACGCATGTTTCTGACGCTATCAAGTCTCTGGCTGAGCGAAAAATCATCTTCAGCCAGAAGCAAGGGATGATGAAAATTGTAGGGGTGAATACTGATATTTCTGCCTGGATTTTAGAAAAACCGGAAACGGGAAGAAAATTCCCGAAAACGGGAAAATCCTTCCCGAAAACGGGTAAAAGGTTCCCGAAAACGGTAGACACCCAATACAAGAACAAGAACAGTATTAAAAACACTTCGTCCGAGAATTCTTACGAATCCTCAGACTCGCTACCAAAACGCCTTCCAGTTGTCCGGGATGGTGCCGCAGTGCAAACGCCAAAAGGCGATAAGTGGGGAACCGCTGACGACCTGAAAGCTGCCGAATGGATTTACTCGAAAGTTTGCATTGTTGCTCCGTCAAGCAAACAACCATCCTGGGCGTCATGGGCCAACGATATTCGCCTGATGAGAAACGCCCTTGAGGTGACCCATCAGGACATTTGCCAGACATTCAGTTGGGCCAACAAAGATCGGTTCTGGCAGTCAAACATACTCAGCCCGGCAAAGCTTAGGGACAAATGGGAAACGCTAAAAATCCAGATGAACCAGCCCGGGAAAAATCAGCCAGCCGCGGAGGTGCCAACAGCACGCCACTGGAATGATAGTCAGTCCTGGAGGGAGGAATTCCTGTGAGAAATCTTGTTCAGGCAATACAAAACCATGACGGTGGCGCACTGGCCCGGATGGCTGGCGATGGCCCTGTACCTGCAGAGCGCGGGGTAAATCAGGGTGACGAGCGCCTTGTCGATATTCTGTTTAACAACCTGAAACAGCTCTTCCCGGCTTCAATGTCCACGGCATTGAAAGACCCGAACGATGAAGCAGCTGCAAAGCGACAGTGGATAGCCGCTTTTGCCGAAAACGGAATTAACACCCGAGAGCAGCTTAAGGCTGGCATGCAACACGCCCGAGCCAGTGCATCACCGTTCTGGCCTTCGCCTGGACAATTCATTGAGTGGTGTAGGGCTGGAGAGTTTCACGGTGCCGGACTGCCGGATGCAGAAGCGCTACATGAAATGTTCCGGCTATTCTGCCGTGATCGAGGACTGTATGACTGTGCTGAAAACTACCCCTGGAAAAGCAATGCCTGTTTCCACATGGTGACGGCGGTCTACAACCAGATGCGGTCATTCAACCTGACTGACGGCGAGTGTCGGAAGCGCTGCGGCGATGAGCTCAGAAAGATGGCTCGAAGGATTGAATCCGGAGAAGAAATACCACCACCTCGGGCTCAGCTGCCACACCTGCACATCCCGCTTACCAACGAGAAAGGATTGCAGAAAATTGCAGAGCTTAGAGCTAAGCATGGCCTGAGGAGCAAAGGGCATGGAACGTGAAAGAGAGCGCTTCGAATCCCTTTTCCTGAGTATCTTCCGCAACAAATATCCCATCTCCAGAACATTCACCGGCTATGAAAATCCGTTCGTGGATAGCTGTTTTTTCTTCTGGCAGAGCGGCGCAAATATTGAGGGGCATCATGGATAATCTTCAACAGAAAATCATCGACTACGTGCGTGAAAATGAACCAGTAAGCATTGC
Organism: Klebsiella sp. CN_Kp100; assembly: GCF_040065315.1. Taxonomy (NCBI): domain Bacteria; kingdom Pseudomonadati; phylum Pseudomonadota; class Gammaproteobacteria; order Enterobacterales; family Enterobacteriaceae; genus Klebsiella; species Klebsiella sp. CN_Kp100. The sequence continues at coordinate 102,874 of NZ_JBEAIJ010000044.1, read as the reverse complement.
TGAAATTGTTAAGCACACCGGAGTTTACCGGAATAAATTCTATGTAATTGTCGCTCCTCTACGCGAGCAGGGTTTGCTGTTCAGTCGCGGCGGCCTGGGTGTTTTTTACAATCAGCAGAGTTTCAGCAAGTGGATGGATGACGGTGGCAGGGAAATGCTTTCTCAGCGGGGCAGGGCTGGTTCAGAAGCAAGCCTGAAAACACGCAGAGAGGAGCCATGGAGAGCACGTGAAGGTAGTTTGAAGTGCATTGTGATGAGTTGTCTGAAGAACTCACCAAAACCTCTAACACTCGGCCAGATATCTGACGCAACAGGCATACCAACAAAATCTGCATCAGGAACAATTTCCTTTCTGATTCGCATCGGTTGCATCACTCACGACGGAAAAAGATTCGCCAGGAAATATTCGCTTGTTGAGGGCGTCACACCTGAGCCGGTAGCCATTGTCCAGCGTCATGGCAAGAGAGGTGGATTCGTATTGTTCAATCCTGCCCGCAACGGCGTGGTTGAGGAGTACATGAAAAGCCCGGCCCGTCAGAGGCTGATGGCAGTATACGGGAGGATGGGATGACAGAAATCTACATTGCTGAATCACTAACGGGGCTGATTGCGATAATCGGCCTTTTTTATGCCCGGAGGAAACTGTAATGGCATTTGTATCGATTTTCGAATTCTCCAATTCACCTGATAGGGAACCGGCTTTAACCATCAGGGAAAGCGGAACGTGCTATATCACGAAGAAGATGGCAGGAGTCAATAAGACAATAAGAGTGGAGATCGATTTTGAAAGCAAAAAAAATCAGATTGCAAACAGGTAGCGACCTTGAACGGAAATTAGTAGGTCGTGTTGGTGTGTGTTTTTCAGTTCCAAAATCCCTATGCCGCACACTTGTAACTCCTGGCGAAAAGAAACTAAAAATACCAATGATTTATCATGATGATGGGTGGTGGTACGGAGAAATTAATTTAGTTAACAACGATTAACAGGCTCGCATCTAGCGGGCCTTTTTTATGAGGGTAAGAAAATGAACATCGAAACAGTAAACGAGCTCATTAAGTCGCTGGAGTCGGCGGGTGAGCTGTCGATCAAAGAGACAAAGGTTATGGCGCTGGCTAAGGCTTATCTGGATGTGGCTGCGGAGAATGTGGCGCTGAAGGCTTTAATCCCAGAAAACTGGCAGATGCATGATGTTCTGCACCAGTTAATCGTTGCTCGCCCTGGCGGGGTTTATTTCAACAAATGGGAGAAGCTTATCGCTGAGGTTCTGAACGCAACCCCCGCCACCGATCGCATCGTAGCCGGGATTAAGGCTGATGGGGTGGACTCTGGAATTGAAACCATCATCACAATGTTGAATCACCAGGCTCCGGGAGTGAGCGATGCCATCAACGTGTTGCGTGTCCACTCCTCTGAGCTGCGCGAGGGGGCAAAATGAGCACCGGAATAGAACTCATGCAGCACGCGCTGGGTATCAATGAGCGTAACAGGACGCCGTACCGCAATTACTTCCTCGCTGGCGACGGCCATACGGACAACGAGACGTGGAAAAAACTGGTTTCTGATGGCTTCGCTACCTCCCGGCCAGCGCCTGATTTTGTTGGCGGTGGAACGCTCTATCACGTCACAGGTAAAGGCGAAGAATTAGCAATTACTGCGCTGCCAGAGCCGAAAAAGCGCACGCGTTACGATGAATATTTGCATTCTGAGGTTTGCGAATCATTCGCGGAGTGGCTGGGGATAGAGTTACCTGTCTATGAGGAACGCGAGATAGGCAGGTACAAATACGAATACCGAATGATCCGCCGTTCACGAGCCTATTGGGATTCATATTATGACGTTCGAGGCGAATGGAAACCAACGATGAAAGCAGCCAAAGCCAGCTACAAAGAAGCGCTGCGTAAGTCAAAACAGGAGCGTGCAGCATGACAACTGATATCACCGAACTGGCGCAGAGCCTGAAAGCGGCAGCAGATAGAGAGATGATTTGCCGAGATGGCGCCGAAACTTCTGAAATCTGGGAAAGAACTGTAACGCCGGAAAACATCCTCACGCTGGTAGAGGCGCTGGAGAAGGCGCAGCAGGAGCGGGAAAACTGGCGCACCAGCTTTGATAACGAGCGATTTCGTGCGGATAAGTTGGCGGCAGTACTGAACGACGAAATAGAGCAGGCGGCGAACGTGAGAGGGCAATTATTGATAGCTCACAAAACGTTATTAAATCAGCAGGCAAAGCTTGCAAAGCTGGAGTCCCGCACCGTGAAACTGCCGGATGATGAAGATGGTCAAGCATACGGATTTGGAAAATGGTCAAACGGGAAACTCCCAGCGACAGCAGGAACCATGACAATTGCTTATTGCGAAGATGCGTGGCGGGCTGCATTTGAGGTGTTCTCGTCTGCCGCTGGCATCAAGGTGGAGGCTGAGTGATGTGGAGAGGAACCGATCGCACCAGAAGCCAGATGATACTGACCGAGTATCGCTACGACCCTAAAGCCAAAGACTCCAAGTCCGTTTATCTGGTGCGGCATAGCAGCCGCACCCAGCAGACTGTTCTGGAGCAATTCCTGACGGTAGAGCGCGATAGCTTCGGTCGCTTTATGCCGACTATCGAACTGAAAGACTTCCCGGAAGGCCTTAGCGACCGCGAGTCGATGCTGAAACTCGCCGACTGGCTGCACCGCTTAGGCGTGGCGATTGAAGATAACTGGAGCCAACCATGACCAAATCAACCATAACCAGAGAGCAGGCAGAAGATACGATTGAAGGTCTGGAGGGGTTAATCAGTAGCGGAATTCAGTCTGTTTACCTCGATATGGCGCTTTCAGGAATGCGCCAGCTGCTAGCCGCAATGGACAGCGAGCCGGTGTATCAGTGTGAATTCTGTCACGCTGACGCATCCGGCGAACTCCAGTGGCACTGGGAAGACGTGAACAAGGATTTTTATGAGCAATACGACTCAGAGCGTCGCAGCCAGCGCCGGATACTAAACTCCGCCCCACAGCCAGCGCCTGAAATGGCTGCGATTGTTGAACGCCTGAACGCCAGTGGATACGAATACGGGGGCGGAGAGGTTACTCCGCAAAACGCCGCTGCCGTGGTCGATATTCTACTGCAACAACTGGATGACGCAGTGCAGGGACAAAACACGCAGTCAGCGCCGGAATGCGAGCCAGTTAAGCGCTTTAACGCTGACCAGATGCATCGAATTTGTCTGGAAGCCACTCGTCATTTTGATAAATACGGCGCGATGGCGATGGAGGTGAACAAACTACTTGGGCGCATCCCAGCGCAGCAGCCGGTAGTAGAAAGCGAGTTCATCCCTAAAAATCTGGATAAAGCTCTCGGCGTTGTTGGCGTAGCCCTCCCTGAATCAAAGGAAGAGTTTAACTTCCAGATAGAGCGATGGATTCAACGGCTGATTGACCGTGTTATTCGATACGCCGATGAGTTCAAAGAGCAGCCAGCGTCAGCAGCACGCATGGTCGTAATCCCTACTATCTGGAAGCATTATACTGCCGCCCAAACTGCGGCTGTTTACGAGAAAGCCATGACTGATGCCGGTATTGAGTGGAGAAGTATTGATGATTAATGAACGCTTAACGCATGAAGAGTTAGAGCTACTTTACCAGGCAATGAAAACACACTCTGAGGTTTTGGCTGAATCCGCTTCAGAGGCTGAGGTTATTGAATGCTGCCAGATAGTAAGAGCGCTGCGAGAGCTACAGGAACGCCGCAAGGCTGAGAAGGACAGCGAGCCGGTGGCTTGGCTCTGGTCTCGGGATGATGAGCGGGATGTGTCGTTGACACCGCCAGATGACGATGACGATGCCGCCGACGCGATTGAATGCGGCTGGACTGCCACCCCGCTCTCTCGCCACACGCAGCAGCTGGTAGTGCCTGATTATCCCGAAACATTACCATGTCCCGTATTGCTGGAGCCTGGCCTGCGCTTCGAGAAAGGCGTTAAAACCAAACTGGTACTGGATACCATTCAGCGCAGGGCCGAGCATTACGCCGAACTTGAGGCTATGACGCCAGAGGAGCGGGCTGAATATGATGCTGGAATCGAAGAATTTAAAGCCATGCTGCCGCAGCCAGCGCCGGTAGTGCCTGACCGCTCCATATTTGAAAAATGGTGGGAATCACAGAACGGAGCGCCCCTTGATGGCTGGGATTCGTTACGGACAAATGACGGTTATTGTGATGATGGCATTGATGGTCAATTTGAAGCCTGGAACGCCGCCATGCTCAACCATCCATCAAGCATTCAGCTCAACACTGGCGCAGCAACAGGTACTGAAATCAAACACCCGTCAAGCAACTCTCCGGTAATTCCGGGATGGATTCCGGTAAGCGAGCGGATGCCTGATATAGGCGCTGAAATACTCTATTTCTGCCAGGGTGATGGCCTGATAGATTGCGGAATTGTTAGTTCATCTAATTTCAGAGACAGGGGCGAAGCAGAGCTCTACGTTCATGCTGAAGGATATGACCTGCGCTTCGAAGTAGACATAACCCACTGGATGCCGCTGCCAGCAGCCCCGCAGGAGGTGAAGTGATGTCCAAGTGTGAAGTTCTGACTTACGCAATGGTGACTGGATTCGGCCTGGCTGCTGGTATCCGGGTTTATATTGCCTGGGAGTCATTAATCAACCTGGCGTGGGGTGCTATCAGTGGCTAAGTCCTCAGCAGAACGCAAAGCCGCACAGGAGGTAGTTATTGCAAATCGACCTGGTTAAACACCCAGGCGGCGTATTCTCTCCAGCAAATGAAACAGACCTCGAACGACTCCAGCGATTCAGAAACGGCGAAACCTACGTAGCCGAAATCAAGCTCACCAGAAACCCCGCGCATCACCGTAAAGCCTTTGCATTCTTCCAGTTCTGCTTTGACCACTGGTCAGCGGAACACGCTGGATATGAATGCTCAGACGAACACACGCAGAAAGAAGAGTTCCGGAAGAATCTAACCATTCTCGCCGGATTCTATGACGTGGTGACGACGATACGCGGGGAGACAAAGGTGAGGGCTAAGAGCCTGGCATTCGCATCAATGGACCAGGAGGAGTTTGAGCGATGTTATTCATCGCTGATAAACGCCGCCATCAAGAACGTGTTCGCCGGCACAACTGACCCGGCAATCCTCAACCGATTACAGTCATTTTTCTGAGAGGTATTTATGGCTAAACAGCCGCGGCGAAGATGCAAAAACGAAGAGTGCAGAGAGTGGTTCCATCCTCAGCATTCAAATGTATGGTGGTGCTCTCCGGAATGCGGAACGAAGATAGCGCTTGAGCGACGAAGCAAGGAGCGCGAAAAGGCAGAGAAGTCCGCAGATAAGAAACGACGAAGGGAGGAGCAGCAGCAGAAAGACAAACTCAAGATTCGAAAGCTCGCATTAAAACCCCGCAGTTACTGGATTAAACAAGCCCAACAAGCAGTAAACGCCTTCGTCAGAGAAAGAGACCGCGACTTACCCTGTATCTCGTGCGGAACGTTCACGTCTGCTCAGTGGGATGCTGGCCATTACCGGACAACTGCTGCGGCACCTCAACTCCGATTTGATGAGCGCAATATCCATAAACAATGCGTCGTATGCAATCAGCACAAGAGCGGGAATCTTGTCCCGTACCGGGTGAACCTTATTGCGCGGATAGGGCAGGCTGCTGTAGACGAAATCGAATCTGACCATAAACGCCACCGCTGGACTATCGAAGAGTGCAAAGCGATTAAGTCAGAGTATCAGCAGAAGCTTAAAGACCTGCAGAGATTAAGTGGTGAGGCAGCATGAAACAGGAAATCATCGAAGCACTCCGCATCAGATGGACTCGCCTCCAGCTATTCCGCCGCGGCAGAACCTTTCCAGACAACTACATCCTTCTTCGTCAGTTTTACCGTATTTACGGGGGTAATGCATGAGCAGATTAACACCAGTTTTCGGCATGGTTAACTTCGTCGATGACGCTCATTTTCGCAGAGTCTGGAAGCATCCTAAGAAGACCATAACCACCGGTCAGAGGGCCTGGGTTCATTACATGCTTTCTGTGTGGGGAAGGGCAAACAGAGGGGATGATTCTCCATGTGGGGCTGTAAACGTAATTGGTCGCCTGATGATTAGAAGTTACTGGAGCGAGGATAAGGCTATCCAGATCCAGAAGGTAGTAAACATGCTTCATGATGAGAGTGGACTGAGAGGAGAGGAGTTATATCGAAAAGCCAGGGAAATCATCATGCCTCAAACCTCAGTAAGCAACATCATCGCTCTCGCCAAAGAATCAGATGATGCTGCTTTTGTTGAAAAGGTAATGATTAAAACATTTCACCGTGAAAGCCCGGTTCGTGATGTAGCGATTAAACGATACTGCGGACGCAACTGCACGCAAGACATTGCCAGGTTGATATCTCAAATAACCGGCATCGATGTCCAGGCGGCCAGGAGAAGGGTTGTGTGGTGTGAGAATGTCCTCGATGCGGAGATCTTTTACGCTATGAGGCGCGAAATTGAGAAGGAGTTTCCATTAATTGCAGCATAGTTAAAAAATAATTCCATAAAAGCTTGCTTTCACGAAATGAAAGTGTATATTTTTATGTATGCTCGGGAGCGTAAAGCGAAGAGCGGGTGGTGAGATTTAAGAGGCGGCTCTCACCACCGATTCCGCCTAGTTGGTCACTTCGCCTTAGGGCTGGAACTCCAACCATCGCGGGCTGAGAGGTCTGCATATACACGTGGTAGTGGCAGCAGTCAGAGGTGTTGGTAGCGCCTCATAAAATTGAGCCCTGGCAGAAATGCTGGGGCTTTTTCGTTTCTGCAATCTCGTCAGGACTCTTGGGTGAATACGTGCCGCACTACACGTTGAAGCTCATACGCGAGAGTCCTGACTAGATTGTGGTGAATGCTCAGGCTGATGAGCCATCCATACGGCATGGATTATAAATAGCGCGGTCAAACAGCTTGACGGTATGCCGGAGATCAGCACCGGTCACCACAGCCCAATCCCGCCAGCTGGGAAATCAGGCCATAGAGCCAACGCCTTACCCTCATTGTCAGCCATTGCGCTGACTTTTTTATTCGCGCCCATCCAGACAGCTAACCACTTACCCTCTAATTTGCACTGGATGAGGCGCACCCTTTACTACACGAACAGCACCCGCCAATTATGCGAGGTGAGAGATATGCGTATGCCCTATAAACAGGATTTCATCGCCGCTCTGCTGGCAGCCAAAGAGCAGGGCATTGGCGCAATACTTGCCTTCATGATGGCGTACCTACGAGGTCGTTATAACGGCGGCGCCATGACGAAGACATTAATTGATGCACTGATGTGCGCAATGATTGCCTGGTTCGTTCGAGACCTTCTCGACTTTACCGGATTGAGCAGCAATCTCGCTTACATCGCCAGCGTGTTCATTGGCTACATCGGTACGGACTCGATCGGCAACCTGATTAAGAAGTTCGCCGCCAGAAAGGCAGGAGTAGATGATGCAAACCAGTCCTGAAGGAATTGCACTGATAAAAGGGTTTGAAGGCTGCAGGCTGACCGCATACCCCGATCCGGGAACTGGTGGTGCTCCATGGACAATTGGTTATGGCTGGACATATCCCGTTGACGGGAAGCCGATCAAGCCAGGAATGAAGATTGACCAGGCTACCGCTGACCGACTACTTAAAACAGGACTGGTGAGCTACGAAAACGATGTTCTGAAGCTCGTTAAAGTGAAGCTGACTCAGAACCAATTCGATGCTCTGGTATCGTTCGCCTACAACGTCGGCTCTCGCGCGCTTTCAACCTCCACTCTGCTGAAAAAGCTCAACTCTGGCGATATCAAAGGTGCAGCTGATGAGTTCCTGCGTTGGAACAAAGCAGGCGGTAAAGAAATGCCGGGGCTCACGAAACGCCGCAAGGCTGAACGTGATGTGTTCCTGTCATGAGTCGGATAGCGGCCATCGTTAGCGCTGTGATTATCTTCCTGATAGTCAGCCTCGGCTGGCTGGCCAATCACTACCACGACAACGCCACCGAGTTCAAAGAGCAGCGCGATAAAGCCACTGAACAACTTAGCTTGGCGAACGCCACCATCACCGACATGCAGGTGCGACAGCGTGACGTTGCTGCTCTGGATGCCAAATACACTGGAGAACTGGCAGATGCTAAAGCCACTATCGATCAGCTTGAACGTGATGTTGCTTCTGGCAAACGTCGGCTGCAGCTCAACGCCAGATGTCCCGCGAACGGAGCGACCGCAACCGGCGGCATGGTCAATGCTTCCGGCCCCCGACTTACTGACTCCGCTGAACGGGATTATTTCACCCTCAGAGGGCGGATTACCACTATTACCGGGCAAGTGAGCTACCTGCAGGAATATATCCGCACGCAGTGCCTGAAATAGGGCATTGCCTTGACCATGGCCCGATAACGCTATGCGGCAAATACTTTATAAGCCCTTGAATGGAACGTTCATTTAGGAAGCAAAATCTATCGTGGTTCAAACATCGTAGTTAATACATGTTACATGCAGTAAACCATCATCCTCACACCAAATACCCAGCACTCTCAGCTTTCCATCAGAGGGATTGAGGTATTGTTTAGCCTTAATTTTGGCAAGCTCATTTGATTTCAATATTTCTTCGGCGCCAAGGCGAAGTGCAAACAAGCCATCTTTAGGGCATTCGTAAAGCTTTGCTACCAAAAATTCTCCATGGGGGTTTTTGTTGTACTCCTTTGGATGGGCTTTCAGTTCTGAATTACAAACGGGACATTTTTCCATATATACCTCAGGGATAAATAATGGCACTCACCGACAAGCAAGAAATGTTCTGTCGCGAGTACCTCATCGACTTAAACGCCACGCAAGCGGCTATTCGGGCGGGGTACAGCGCTAAGACAGCAAACCGCACCGCGTCCGAAAACATGTCAAAACCTGACATCCAGTCAAGAATTGCCGAACTCAAAGCGCAACGCAATGATCTGGTAGGCATAAATTCGACATACGTCCTCAATCGTCTCGTTGAGATAGACCAGATGGACGTGCTCGACATCCTCAAAGACGACATGAGCCTGAAGCCAGTAAGCGAGTGGCCTTCATCCTGGCGGAGATATCTTAGTGGCTTCGATGTGGCTGAGATGTTCGAAGGCCGCGGAGAAGAGCGTGAGATGGTCGGGCTGCTTAAGAAAATTAAGTGGCCGGATAAAGTGAAAAACCTTGAGCTGCTCGGGAAGCACATAGATGTGATGGCTTTCAAAGAGCAGTCCACCCATGAGCATACAGGCAAGAACGGCGGCCCCATTGAAATGGCAACGCTGACTAAAGAAGAATACAAAGCAGCGCGGCGGGAGATGTTGGAGGATGACGACTGCTGAGCAAAAAACCTATGTCCGTAAGATAGAGTGTGAAGAGGACGGTCTCTATTACGCTCGCTATTTCTTCAAACAGCGCACCGGCGGCAAGATGATTGTCGCACCTCACCACAAGGTGATTCAGAAAACCCTGGATCGTGTTATCGACGGTGAGATTCAGCGTCTGATTATCAACGTCCCTCCTGGCTACACGAAGACGGAGTTGGCGACCATCAACATGATGGGCCGCGGACTGGCGCTTAACTGCCGGGCCCGCTTCATGCACCTGTCCTATTCGCACAACCTGGCGCTGCTGAACTCCTCAACCGCGCGCGGCATGATTAAGTCGCAGGCATACCAGTCAATGTGGCCGATGGCGCTGCGCGATGACGCAGACAGCAAGGCTATGTGGTGGACTGAACACGGCGGCGGTGTCTATGCGTCATCGGCTGCAGGACAGGTTACCGGCTTCCGCGCCGGTCACATGGAACCGGGCTGGCAGGGCGCGCTTATTATTGATGACCCGGTTAAGCCAGACGATGCCTACTCGGATACTGTGCGAAATGGCGTCAACAACCGCTTTAACGAGACAATAAAATCACGACTGGCGATCGAGACGACGCCGATGATTGTCATCATGCAGCGGATCCATTACCACGACCTGAGCGGTTATCTGCTGCGGGGCGGTAGTGGCGAGAAATGGCATCACCTGAATCTGCCGGTGATAATCGACAATAGTCAGGCATACGCTGCACAGTACCCTGAAAACACCCACGCTATACCGATTGACCACGGCCTGCCTGATGGATGGCTGTGGCCGTTTAAGCACAACGAATCGCACCGCGTATCGCTGTTCTCGCACCGGCGCACTGCCGAAGCTCAGTATATGCAAAAGCCTCGCAGGTTTAACGCTGAAGGCGCCCTATGGACTGAGTCGATGATAAGCGCTGCGCATGACCTGCAAATTAACGCTGATAAGGTGCGGACAGTCATCGCTATTGACCCGCAAGCGACAAATAGTGACGAAAGCGATGAAACGGGGATTATTGCTGCCAGTGCTTATGGTGCAGGAGATAAGAAGCAATTCTCGGTTGATGGCGATTACAGCGGGAAATATTCCCCTGCTGGGTGGGCAAAAAAGGCCATATGGGCTTATGAGCATCATCAGGCCGACGCGATTGTTATCGAAACCAACCAGGGCGGCGATATGGCGGAGGAGACACTCCGCAACGCCGGGTTCAAAGGTCGCATCATTCGTGTCCATGCCAGTAAAGGAAAGTATGCCCGCGCTGAACCAATCTCTGCGCTCTATGAACAGGGGCGCGTGGCAAACCATGGCAATCTCTATGTATTGGAGAATCAGCTGATGGAGTACATACCGGCAACCGCGAAGAAATCACCAGACCGACTTGACGCGATGGTTTACGCACTGACGGAACTCAATGGCGCCCAGCCAGTTGGGATGATGATTCCTAAACGCCTGCAAGGGAGGTAAGCATGACTAAAAAATGCAAATGCCCGGGTTGCGAACGCAAAAGAAAAGGTTGGCAGGGTTATCAGCCATGCGCCACAAATTATCCTGCTGGAAAAATTGCTCCACCACCTAAGCGACCATAACGGACAAACCATGACTGACAAATTAACTCTCGCCGTCAACCATGCGTTGAACGATGCGCGGATGGCGCGCGCCCGTATGGGGTTGTTGGCGCCGACTATGGGCCTGGATAACAAACGCAACGCTGCATGGTGTGAATACGGATTCAAAGAAGAATTAACCTTTGATGATCTCTATAAGCTCTATCGCCGCGGGGGGATTGCTCACGGCGCTGTAGAGAAGATTGCCGGGAAATGCTGGCAGACAAACCCTGAGATAATCGAAGGGGATGCTTCTAACGAAACGCGCCAGGAAACGGCGTGGGAGAAAAAGACTAAGCAAGTTTTCACTAATCGCCTTTGGCGCTCGTTCTTCGATGCTGACCGCCGCCGTTTAGTAGGCCGGTATGCAGGTATTTTGTTGCACATCCGCGATAACAAAGCATGGAACCTTGAGGCGACTAAAGGACGTGGCCTGGAAAAGGTGACCGTTGCCTGGGCTGGCTCGCTAACTGTCAGTGAATGGGATACAGGGCTGAACTCTAAGACCTACGGCCAGCCGAAGATGTGGCAGTACACTGAGCGGTTGCCTAATGGCTCAACACGCCGAGTGGACATTCATCCCGATCGCGTTTTCATCCTTGGTGACTATACCGACGACGCAATTGGCTTTCTTGAGCCAGCCTATAACGCGTTTGTCAGCCTGGAGAAGGTTGAAGGAGGTTCCGGTGAGTCATTCCTGAAGAATGCCGCTCGTCAGCTCAATGTTAATTTCGATAAAGAAATCGACTTTAACAATCTGGCTTCGCTCTACGGCGTCACGGTTACAGAGTTGCAGGATAAGTTCAACGAAGTTGCCGGGGAGATTAACCGCGGCAATGACGTACTGATGACGACCCAGGGCGCATCAGTTACACCGCTAGTGACTTCGGTAGCAGACCCCTCAGGAACGTATGACGTAAACCTACAGACAGCTGCAGCCGGCGTTGATATCCCAACGCGAATCCTGGTTGGTAACCAGCAGGCAGAACGCTCAAGCACCGAAGACCAGAAGTACATGAATTCCCGCTGTCAGACGCGGCGCAGCGACCTCTCTTTCGAAATAGAGGACTTTTGCGACAAGCTTATCGAATTGCAGATCGTCGACTCGGTCAGCCAGAAGACTGTTATCTGGGATGACCTGAACGAACAGACCGGCACTGAGAGACTCACAAACGCCAAAACCATGGGTGAGATTAACCAGACCATGCAGGGCAGCGGCGAAAATCCCGCGTTTAGTCGTGAAGAAATTCGCACTGCAGCTGGTTATGACAACGATGAGGAAGAACCGTTAGGAGAAGAGGATGGCAACGAAGAAGACGAAGCCGCCGATTCTACCGCGTAACTATCAGGACCCTACCGGAGCAGATGCGCTTGAGCGCCGGGCAATGAAAGACTTCGCTAGGCGGATGAATAAGATTGGCAAAGCGTACAAATCAGCGCTCGACAAAATACCTTCCTCCCTCGCTGTAAACGCCAGATACGAATACCAGCTAAATCCGACAATCCTTTCCATCATCCTGAATGACGCCAGTTACCTGGTGGATCAGGTGCTGCTTGAGGGTGGCGATTATGACCTGTGGTTTTATGAGTATGTTGACTTAGCAGCTGAGAAAGGAACTGGTCAGGCATACGCAAACCTGAGTCAGCAATCGCCGGTGTACGCGGCTGGTAGAGAATCACTATCTGCAATCCTTATTAGCGAGCCATATCAACGCAGAATGGCCTTGGTTAACGCGCGAATGTTCGAAGAGATGAAAGGCCTGTCTGCTGAGGTTAAGCGTGATATGGCAAGGGTGCTTACTGAGGGCATCGGTAGAGGACTCAATCCGCGTGAAGTATCCCGCAATCTCACGGAGCAGACCGGCATAGATAAGCGACGTGCTAATCGCATAGCTAGAACAGAAATCACTACAGCTCTTCGCCGTGCTAAATGGGAAGAGGACCAGGAGGCCGGCGATCTTTACGGCCTCAAAACGCTTCTGGTTCACATCTCTGCGTTGTCGCCGACAACCAGGCACACACATGCTGCCAGGCACGCACACCTCTACACAAACGAGGAGGTGCGCGACTGGTATGCCAAGGATGCCAACAGCATTAACTGCAAGTGCACTCAGCAGTCGATTCTGGTCGATGAGCAGGGCAAGCCGCTCTATCCGGACACCATCACCAAACTTAAACAGGAATACAAAACGATGCAGGCGCGCGGTTACGCCTGGGCGGAGAAATAACTATGCCTATGCAGATTAACGTCAACACAAAGGTGAATAGCCAGACAATCCGCCGGGAAACTTATAACGGGCGAGAGCATGTCGTCATTCCAAGTTACACGCTTCCGGCCAACGTGATTATGAACAGGGAGTTCTACCCAGAGGCTGAGATTACTGCGAACTACCAAAGCATGGAAGGGACGATAGCACCCCTTGGTCATCCAACGGTTGATGGTCAGCATGTGTCTGCATTCTCACCTGAAGGGCTGTGTACCGGCTTCATCGGCGCATGGAATCGCAATGTCAGCCTGAAAGGAAATCGCGTCTATTCAGAAAAATGGGTGGATGTTGAGCGAGCGATGGAGTCGCCTGGCGGTCAGCGTCTGATGGAGCGGATTTCTGCGCTGGAGAGTGGTGAGTCATCAGAGCCTATCTGGTCAAGTGTCGCTGTATATCGAGAACAGATCCCGGCTCCCGAAGAACTCAAAAGGCAAGGTGCTGATTGGGTGGTAAAGATTCACTCGATTGATCATGACGCCATCCTGCTCGACGAACCACCGGCAGCCGGACCAGAAAAGGGGGTGGGCCTGATGGTAAACGCAGATCAGGCAATATCTCTGCAGCCTAACAGCGGAGCGCTGATTGGCGAGTCTTACCGCGAGCGTGAAAGCCGTCTTGAGCGTGCCGTGCGAGACAAATTTGCATCCGGCCCGGAAGAATATGCCTGGGTTGCTGATTTTACCGACACCCAGGTAGTGATCGTCCGTAACGGTGGTAAGGCTGAGGTATACGGCTATTCCAGAGACGGCGGGAAAATCACATTCGATGACTCAGGAACGGCTGTTGCACGGCAAGAGTCCTGGGTGACCATCGCCGCTAACAAATTCAAATCTTTATTCACTCCGCAGGAACAGCCTGCAACAAACCAAAACACGGAGGGCGACATGCCTTTAACCACTGAAGATACAGAGCTGCTTCGCAAAATCGTAGGTGAGGCCATCGCCGCTAATAACGACGTGACCATCAAGCCACTGAGCGAAAGCATTGCAGCAATCCAGACTAACCAACAGCGGCTTGCAGAAACCCTGACCGCCAACTCTCGCGCTGAGGAGAAATCGAAGCGTGAAGCTGTGGCGAAGGTTCACGGCGAGATCGTAGCTAATGCGCTGGCAGGTGAGGCGCTGGATGCGATGTTCAAATCGCTTGGTGAATCTGCGCCGTTGGGCACCAACTCAGCACAGACTCAGCAAGAATCCGGCGCACCTGCCGCATCTGAATACTTCAAATAAGGAGCAGGGATAATGGCACGTTATCGTCGCGTTAATATTGACGGTCAGTCTCTGTACAAGACCGAAACCCGCACCACGGCAGCAGATCTTCTCCCTGGCACCGCGGCAACGATCAATTCTTCAGATAAGTTTGCCCAGGCCACCGCACTAACTGGCCGCCTGTACATCATTGATGTTGGCTATCACCAGGGGCTGACTATTACCGAAGCTATTCCGGCGGGAGATTCAGCAGTCGGAAACTATGTCGAAGAAGGCCGCGAGCTGGCTCTGCGCTGCCTTCCCGGAGCGTACAAAAAAGACAGCCCGATCAAGCTTGGCACTGCTGGTCAATTCACCCTGGCGACATCTGACACTGACTCAGTGATCGGCTACAGCCAGGACGAATACACCATCGCTGCAAGTACCACAGATTACATCCGCGTGCGTATGCGCGTTGGTACCGTTGCCGCTGGCGCATAACAAAAGGATAACCAGATATGTATTTTTCCAAAGAGACGCTGGCGACTAACTCCCGTCTGGGTGGTCACTGGAATGAATTGTGGGCTAACCGCAATATGTGGAACACTCACCATAATGCGATGATCGCCGCCAACCGTTCAAATATGACGCCTGAATGGTTGGCGGTGAATGCCGTCGGTGGATTCACTCGCGACTTCTGGGCTGAGATTGACCGCCAGGTGCTTCAGCTTCGCGATCAGGAAGTGGGCATTGAAATCGTCAACGACCTGGCAGGCGTGCAGACCATCCTTTCTGTAGGAAAAACTGCAAAACTGTATAACGTTATCGGCGATATCGCTGATGATGTTTCTGTCAGTATTGATGGTCAGGCTCCGTTCTCCTTCGACCACACCGAGTATGCAAGCGATGGTGACCCGATCCCGGTGTTTACTGCCGGTTACGGCGTTAACTGGCGTCATGCTGCAGGACTCAACACTGTTGGGATTGACCTGGTTCTGGATTCGCAGATGGCGAAGATGCGCAAATTTAATAAGGAACGCGTCAATTACTATCTTAACGGTAATCCGAATATCCAGGTTCAGTCCTACCCAGCGCAAGGTATTAAGAACCACCGCAACACCAAAAAGCTTAATCTTGGCTCTGGTGCCGGCGGTGCGAATATTGACTTAACCACCGCCACCATGACTCAGTTGTTTGAGTTCTTTGGTAAGGGTGCTTTTGGCACGCTGGCACGTGCTAACAAAGTCGCAGCCTATGATGTCATGTGGGTTTCTCCGGAAATCTGGGCTAACTTAGCTCAACCATATGTAGTGAACGGCGTGGTTAGTGGCAACGTGCTTAATGCGGTACTGCCATTTGCTCCGGTTCGCGAAATCCGCCCAACCTTCGCCCTGTCAGGCAATGAGTTCATTGCCTATGTTCGCCGGCAGGATGTTATTTCTCCGCTGGTAGGCATGGCCGTTGGAGTAGTTCCGCTTCCTCGCCCGCTGCCTAACGTTAACTACAACTTCCAGATCATGTCTGCTGAAGGTCTGCAAATCACTGCTGACGATCAGGGGCTGTCTGGCGTTGTCTACGGCGCTAACCTGGCGTAAGGAAACTGCATGGCTAAATACGAAGTAGTACGCCCGTGGAACGGCGTGGCGTTGGGGCAGACTGTTGAGATTGAAAATCTTCATCCGGCTCTAAAGTCAAACGTTCGTCTGATGCGCGGCGAATCGGGTGGAGAACTCACTCCGGCCACTCCTGAAGCTGGAACTGATACAAAATCTCGAAAAGAGATTATCCAGGAGCGTCTGACGGAACTTGGCATTGAGTTTAAAGGCAACCTGGGGGCTGAAAAGCTTGGTGAACTGTTGCCGGATGGCGTACTCGAAAAGCTTTTCCCTGCTGAATAACGGCCGCCGCTAAGGCGGTTTTTTTATGCCCTCTTCGGAGGGCCTTTCAGAGGCTCGCATGATTACCACAGAACAGGCTAAGGAATATCTGGACTCAGTCGGTATCAAGCTGCCTGATTTCATTCTCGCGGCACTGGTTGAACAGGTGAACAGCATTCAGGAGTGTCTGGATGCGCATTACTCACCGGCAACTGCATTACTGATTCAGTCTTATCTGCTGGGGCTTATGGCGCTGGGGCAGGGTGACAAATATATATCCAGCCATACGGCGCCTAGTGGCGCTTCTGAGTCGTTCCGCTATCAGTCATTCGCTGACCGGTGGAAAGGCACACTCAATCTCCTGCGCGGTCTGGACAAATACGGATGCGCGACGTCACTTATTCCTCCCGACCCAACCAACACAGCATTTGCTGGGATCTGGATAGGTCGAGGCGGTTGCATGTGTGGGGATAAGTAATGACGTGGATTTCAGTTCAGCAACGACTTCCGCGGAGGTTCTCCCGGGTGTGGGTGATGACCGATACCGGCCAGCAAACGACGGCATACGTGAAAAGCGACGGGGAGTGGTTCATTAACTGCGCCCGCATACGGGCCACAGGCGCCGCTGTGCTGCGATGGAGGGAATAGGATATGTCATCTGTAGCCAGGTGGTCTTACAACAAGCCGTGCACATTCTGGAAGAGTCTAGGGATTGATGAATATGGCGATCCTTTGGGATATGAACCACCAGTCATCATTATGTGCGATTACATTGGTGGAATGTCCGCGAAACTAGGCCAGATGGGAAAAGAGGTGGTTGTAAAAAATACTTTTTTTACAGCTTTCGCTCTTGCTGAGGAGGGTGATTACATCCTCATCGGTTCCACCACTGAACCTAACCCTTTAAATACCAAAGCCGATGAAATCCGCGCATCTACCCGCTGGAATGACACGCTTTATGGACAGGAAGATGACTGGGCAATCATCACGGGAGTCTGAGCATGGGCGTTAAGATCCGCGGCATCGAACAAGCAAAGCGAAATCTCGACCGTATCATTGGAGATATTCAGGGTAGGAAGGTAGTCAGGGCTATCAAATCAGCCTTGTTAATCGTCGCGCCAGAGGCCGCAAGGATGACACCTGTAGCCGCCACATCTAACCTGATTAACTCGCAGTTTCAGGAAATGATGGTAAATGGCACCCGCATTACTGGAAGAGTGGGGTATTCGGCTAATTACGCGGTATACGTCCATGAAGCTAAAGGAACGCTCAAGGGCAAACCCCGCCCAGCATCACAGGGCGGGGGTAATTACTGGGACCCGGCAGGAGAGCCTCAGTTCCTGAAGAAAGCAGGCGATGAAACGCGTAATGCCGTTGATGCCGCAATCAAAAAGGAGCTAGCCCTGTGAACCCTCCGATGCATAAGCGCGTTCGTAACTTCCTCGTTGATGCCGGCTTAACCTCCGGCTACACCGTTCAGTCACTGACATGGACCGATACCGGAAAACTGGCGGAGCGATTCATCGTATTCCGGCCCAACGGTGGTACGGCAGTAGACCGCGATATGGCTGCTGATTATTACGTCCTGGTCGATGTGATAACTGGTAAATCTGCCGGTGACTATGCCAAATCAGAGGCTGATGTGCAGGCCATCATCGATTATGTGAAGCAGAACCCGATGACGAATCCCTGCCTTGGACAGATATCAAACCTTGGCGGGATACCGTCACCGGTAATGACTGAGGAAGGGCGCATGGTGTGGCGCCTGCAGTTCGCCTGCCTCTTCGGTGGGTAACACCAAATCAAATCACACAAGGTCGCCTGGAGCGGCCTTTTTTATTATCTGAAGTGAGGTAAGCAACGATGCAAGGCTGCTCCAATAACGAACAACTTATCGGTCGCGCGAAGACGCTGGAATTGGCTTACGGCTGTTCTGACCAGATGCCGGCAGAAGGCGACTGGAAACTCATGGGTCTGCCGACTTCTGCAACGTGGGATATGAGCCCGGAGGCGCTGACGTCTGATGCAGACAATGGCGGATTCAGTTCGAACCTGATTGCCAGCCTGGACCCGACCTATTCCATTGAGGGAGAAGTGCGCGTTCAGGACCGTACTGATGAATTCGGCATTCAGCAGTTCGTGAAGTATATCGCCGATGAAGTCCGAGCCCGACGACAGCCTGCGGTATGGATGCGTTTCCATTGGGGCGATTTCTATCACATTGGCTACATGGTTCCGACAGGCGCCAGTGATGGCGGTGGTGTGAAGGAAATCGTGACATACAGCTTTGAGTTCAAACTGGCTGACGGTAACACCTTCCAGATCACCGAAGCTGATGATGGCATTCCGGTAACAGGCGTCACCGTCGCTCCGACTACCAGTACTGTAGCGGCAGGTTCAAGTACCACGTTCACTGTCAATGTAGCTCCGGATGATGCTGACAATAAACTGTTCACTGTTACTTCTTCTGTGCCGTCGCGCGCGACCGTGGCCTTCACCGGTAATACCGTAACTGTCTCTGCCCCGTCTGGTGCAACGGCCGGCACTGCGGTAATCACAGTTAAGACCGTGGATGGCGAATTCACAGCCACTCACACAGTAACCGTCACCGTGTAAGCAAAACAAAGGGCAGGAATCCTGCCCTTGATTTTGTTTATGGGGGAAAGATGACACCAGTTAAAGAGTTTGGCGAATGCCTGATTACTGCCGGAGACAGGGATTATTTCTTCCGGCCGTCACTGCTGGCCATGTCGCGAATTGGCGAACCTGCTGAAATTGTTCAGACGTTCTACGACCTCTGCAATGATGAAGTGACCCCTCTGTTAAGGCGGGCTGCTGAATCCTACATCCACAATGAGTACGACCGGCTGCCTGATTGCGTGTTGCAGTATATTCAGAGCGGTCTATTGAGCCGCAAGTCGATTATGGCTGCCCATACCGTATTGACAGCCTGCTGTGCTGACGATATCGGCGAGTTGATAGGATGGATGAAGCCAGGTAAAGGCAGAAAGCGCAGTTTCGTATGGCGCCAGGGAAGCATGCCACCGCATAACATGGTCATAGTCGCCCAAAGCCTGATGATGCACGGCATTATCGGCAAGGCAAAGGTTAGGAAGCTCCAGCGGCACGAATCCAGCGATACCACATCTGAATTCCGGGCATCAGATTACATCATCGCAGCACGTAACCACTTCGGTATCAGCAAGGAAGAGGCTGGCCAACTGACGATGACCGAGTTTCAGCTAATGCTCATCGCTAAATACCCTGAGCAAAAAGGGTACACCCGCGAAGAGTACGATCACGCAGCTGATGACTACTTTGCGCGCCGTAAGCGCAGACAGGCTAAAGCCAACCAATAAAACAGCCTCGGCATCGCCGGGCTTTTTTATACCCGCAACAAACCTCCCGCGCGTCGCAGCGCATACAAAACCCGAGTCTTTCAGAAAGCTGAGCCTGAGGAACGCCGTATAGGTGCGGACCTTCTCGGGGCGGCGTTTCTGTGCGAACAGGCTCATCTTTCTAAAGGAAATACCGCTATGTCATACCCAACAGTAATTAACGGACTTGATTTTCGTGACCTCATTTTTGTTGCTGACAACGATCCGGTCACAGACTCTTTTATGGTGGCGAAGGCATTTGGAAAGTTGCCTAAAAACGTAATTCGCGACATTGAGCGAACTATCGATGCCTGCCCGCCGGAGTTTGATACAAAACTCAATTTTGAGCTTTGCTATAAAAACAATGAGTTGCAGAACGGTAAGCCGCAGAAGTTCTATCGGCTCCGCAAAGATGGGTTGATGCTTCTGGTTATGTCCTATACCAAGAAAGAGGCGATGCGTATCAAGATCGCCTACATTAACGCCTTCAACTGGATGTACGCGATGCTTCAGGTTGGGCGGCGCCAGTTTGAAGAGGAGCGTAACGCCGTGATGCTGGAGTTCCTGAAAGAGAAGGATGTTGCCAGTATGTCTGGTCGCCTGTTACGCCGGTGGGGGAAAGAGAAGAAACCGCAGTTACTTTCACGCATTGAGCATCTGGACAAGCAAGGTCAGTTGGCATTGCCAGGCTTTCCAGGCGTGCTTACCAGATCATGAAACCCACAGTGCCGTGTTTTTTGAATGGCCCACTCAGGTGGGCTTCTGCTTTATGAATGAATCAGAAATCAGCTAAAATCGACCACAACCAACTCCGTGAAGGGATGCATAATGACAAACCTCCCCTATGAATATTTCCTTGGTGCCGATGATGACCTCGTCGACTTTCTCGAAAAGCAAGGCGAGGAATGCATAAAAGAAATTGAGCAATCAAATGCAATAAACAAAGAGAACGGTTATAAACTGCTCGGCATCCTCATTGTTGGCGTCGGGTCTTCGTTTTTATTGCTGACGCAAAATAACCAACCTTATTTTATGACGTTGGGTATCGGTATTTTCATGTTGTACTGGGCCGCTTGCGCAATTTACCTGGTTTCAGGCGTGCTGTCTGTACAGGTACGCGCGCTACTTAACTCAGCCCCAGCAGACCTTTACACTGAACTTTACAAGTCATTGGAACCAGCGCATTACGAGGAGTTGGCTCAGAAGGGATTTCGGGCAGAGAGAACACCAATTTCAGTTATCCGGCGAATAAGACTGGCTAATCTCCATGATACGGCTGAAGAGTTGTGTGAGATAAATGAGCGCATCAGAACAAGGCTGGATAGAGCGAGGATCGCAACAATCCTCACTCCGGTTTGTGCATTAGCTATTTCTACTGTGGGCTATCTTTTTTTCTGACTTTGTCCGCAGAATTCCCAACAAATCGACGACCTAACGAGAAGTCGGTTGTGGGCCTACCTTCCTGTGGGGGTTGTGTGGTCTGCTGTTGCGGTGGTTGAGTGGTATCTTGCTTTGGTGGTTGATCGCTCATTTTGCCTTCCTATGGTTCGATTTGAGAACATCGAGTGCTTCGTTCTTAAGGTGCATCAGATGCACGCAGAAGAAGCATTAACCTACCCTGGAAGCTCACCGCCGAACATCCTGATAAACGATCAGGTGGTTTTGTCGTATCGCTTCCCCTCTGCTACGATTGCCGCATCATTTACCGAGGGGATAGGGATATGAAACGTATTACGGCAGTGGCATTGCTTTCTCTGGCGTTAACAGGCTGCTATAAGACAGCGCCATCTGAGCAAGAGGCGATCGATACGGCTAAAAAAGAAGTGTTGATGGCAGTCTGCGGCGACAAAACTAACAGTTGCGTAGATGTAAGTGGCGGGAAGGCGCATATCGCCGATCGAAGAAATGATAATGCCAACCAAGTTACTGTCACCTTCAAAACTATAAAAGCTAATGGTGATGCACAGGAATCAAGGGCTGTGAACGTAGATGCAGGAATGGTTGTCTACGACTTCGACGCCAAAACAGGTGAAACGTACATTAAACAGCTTTCACTCTGGTCCGATGATGGGAAACACTCCATTGAACTATGCGGACATGATTATAAGTTTTGTCGAAAGTGAATCATAACTCTCTAAAACCCGCTTCGGCGGGTTTTTTTATGTCCGGAGAATTCTATGGCTGAAAAAGTTGGTGATCTTTACTACGACGTTGATATGGAAACGGCGAAGTTAATTACTGGTAGTAGAAAGGCAGCAGATGTTCTCGGGGAAATGAATAAAAGCGCCAGAAGCGCAAGCGCAGGAGTTGATAAGTTAGAAAACTCCGGACAAAAAGCATCGGCTTCAATGGGGGTTCTTAAGGCCGCTTTATCCGGTGTAGCTAGTGCTATTACAGTCTCGCTAATTATTGATTACGGCAAGGCGTTCCTTGAGGTGGCTGACAATGTAACGCAATTACAGTCAAGAATTGCAAGGCTATCCTCAGGAACGGCCGAGGCTAAAGTTACGTTCTCAGCTTTAGCGCAAATTGCATCTAACACAGGTGCGAGCCTACAGAATACCCAAAATCTTTGGGAGAAGTTGACATCCTCATTAAAAGGAACTGGCGCTACGAATAGCCAAATCCTATTTCTGACAGATACACTTCAAAAAATAGGGCGTGTCGGTGGGAGTTCTGCAGAGGAAATGGCTACAGCTCTGCGTCAATTCGGGCAGTCCATCGACGGTGGGATAGTTAGAGCAGAAGAGTTCAATTCTGTAGTTGAAAGCATGCCAGAACTAGCACGACAGATGGCAGCGGGTCTTGGGTTGTCTATGGGACAACTTCGACAAGCAATGCTTGATGGAAAAATCACAGCCGAGGCCGCCCTTAACGCAATAGCAAAACAATCTGGAGTTGTTAATCAGGAGTTTAATAAGCTACCAAGGACAATGGAGCAGGCCAGCAATAGCCTTACCGTCTCTCTTTCCTTGCTTGTAGGTAAAATGAACGAAGCTACCGGCGCGAGTACAACAATGGTGGCCATCATCGACTCTATAAGCGCGGCCATTGATAGATTGAGTGGACGAACCGAGACGGCAGCGCAAAAAATTGCTGATTTAACATCTACTGCCGAAATGTACAGCAAAAGGGCCAGGACATGGTCATGGCTTGGGCTTGATGGTTGGTCTCAACAGAATAAGGCGCTTTCAGTGCTAAGCACTAAGGCCGCTACCCTTGCAGGAGACCTTAATGCGGTAGGTAAAGCTTCTGAGGATGCCTCAAATTCACAAAAGGGGTTTGGAGGCGTAAACGCAGCTAACCCCAAACAAGACAACCTCATCAAAATATCTGAGCGAAGACTCGCCTTAGCAAAACTGGAGGGAGAGGCGAGGGCACGACTTCAGGCGCAATATGATGCAGCCGATGCAGGAGTAAATGACCCAAAACGAGTAAAGGCCCTGCAGGATGAATACGCCGAAACCTACCGGGTTACAGAGGCGCGGAAGGAAAGCGACAAAGCAGGCAAGCAGTCAGCTTCAACAGCTGAATCTATCGCGCAGAAGCTTGAGCAACTTCGACAGGAATCGGTGCTTGCAGCTGATTCGACAGAGGGGCTAACAAGAGAGCAGCAATTACTCAGGGCTGAGCAATCCCTTGGCGCGCATGCTACGGATGAGCAAAAACGTCAAGCCAGAGAGTATAAGGCAGCCGCCATTGATGCGGCCGCAGCGGCTAGAGGCGTAACCGAAGCGCTCAAGGCCATACCGGAGCAGGCGGAGAATAAATCCTACGCAGAATCCATGCAGAACCTGAAAGCCGCGCTGAACGCCGGGAAGATTGACCTTCAGAAGTACAACGCCGCTACCGAGAAAATGGCGCTGGAGCACCAGAACAACCTCGCCAAAATTAACGCGCAGAAAACGCTAAACCCGATAGCTACGGCCCGCGCCGAAGTTGACCCTGTGCAGCAACTGGTGAACGAGAATAACCAGAAGTTAGCCCTGATGCAGCAGTACCAGCAGCAGGAACAGGCAATACTCCAGCAGAGTTATCAGCAGGGGAAAATCAGTTACGACCAGTTCATCGCTGCCAAATCAGCCACGGATGCTCAGTATCTGGCGCTGAGAACGGCGCAGGAGAATCAATATAACCAACAGATGACAGAGGCCCAATGGCAGCTACTCAGCCAGCAGAGCCTCGGCTACAACATGCTGACAAGTGCAGTGGACGCATTTAGCGGGAATGCCTCAAACGCAATTACTGGACTGCTTACTGGCACAATGTCAGCTCAGGAGGCGATGCGGTCACTCGGGAATACCATCCTGAACAGCGTGATCAATAGCATTGTCCAGGTTGGCGTCGAAGCGCTGAAAAATTACATCCTCGGCCAGACTCTCGGCGCGGCTTCTGTTGCTTCTTCTGTTGGAATGGCGGCAACGACGGCTTCGGCATGGGCGCCTGCTGCTGCACTGGCATCACTCGCAACGTTGGGAGCAAACGCCGCGCCGGCATCTGCAGGCATCACTTCAACTGTAGGGCTTGCGAGCGGTCTTGCTCTGGCGGGCGCACGCTATAATGGCGGGCCGGTATCTGCCGGCGGCCTGTATCAGGTCGGCGAGAAAGGTAAGCCGGAGATTTACCAGGCCAGTACAGGCAAGCAGTACATGATCCCCGGCGATAACGGGAAGGTAATCAGCAATAAGGATATGAATGGCGGCGGCGGGCTGAATGTTCAGGTGGTCATTAACAATCAGGCATCCAACGCTGAGCCACAATATATGGGAGCAACTCAGAGTGACGGCAATTATGTGCTGGAATTCCTGATTTCTGATGCGGAACGTAATGGTCCTTACATCAGTACGCTACAATCGACGCTTGGGTTATCTCGTAAAGCAAATGGAGCATTTTGATGGAAGGTAAAAATGTTGGAAGCATTGCTCTTAAAGAAGGGCAAACTACGAAAATTCTACTTAATCGCATTGCTCGATTTCGTATTGAGATGATCAACGGAACAGTAGTAGAGGGTGATATTCCTGCAAATTCTGAATTTATGGTAACGCCTGTTGGTGGTGATATCGTTAATTTTTCAATTAATTATCACGACATACCTGACAAACCTTTTGCGGTTGATTAACGAATATCCCGCTCCGGCGGGTTTTTTTATGGATATAAATTATGAAATTTTGCGAATTACCAGAGCGGATACAGGAACAGGCGGCAGAGAGGCTTTCTGATGAACTGCAGGGGATTGTTGCGTGGAAGGACGAAGAGAGAACGGAAAAAGCGAAGACGATCGCCAAATCCGTTCGTGAAAGCTTTATTGTATTATGTGCCGATGATTAGCTCTTCTTCTCTTCGTCTTTGAAATGCTCGACAGCTTCATCATAGAGCGACAGCAGTCCAGAAATATTTGATGAGTAAACCGGAACACGTTGAGCCCTAACCAGCTCGATGATTAGTGCGTAGGCTGACTCTTCAGGGGAGTCTTTAGGGTTAATCAAACCAGACATAAAACCTCCTATGTTGTAGTGGTTTTATCAGCCTAACCTGGCTCGGGGATACTTTATATCCTGATATTCGAACAGTGCCGCAGCCGCGGCTTTTTTAACGCCCGGAGGACACGTGGCTACAGTTCAATACCCTCCGTTTCTGCCGCTTCCCCAGCGCGCCGATCAGAACATGACGCAGGATACAGCCTGGCAGACGACGCAGACGGCTGTCGGCCCTGCGATATTTACCCCGATCACCACCGACCTGAAAGCGACCTGGACGCTGCAGTGGATATTCACGCTGGCGCAGGCCGAGCGGTTTAAGTCATGGCTGCGGTCACCGACCTATTGCGACCGTGGGCGCAACTGGTTCCAGATGCCGATCGACCTTGGGGATACACAAGGCGTGCAGCAACAGACGCTTCACTTCGTCAGTATGCCGGTGCAGACCAGCAAAAATGGCAGCGTTGTAACCTGGACGGCGACGGTTATCAGCAACGGTATCGAGGATATGACCGAGGACTACGACGACTGGATTGTCGAAGCGCAGCCGGGTTATGGCTACTGGCTGGATTATCTGGTGACCGAAGTTATGCCGAGGGCCGACTGATGCCGACATTGAGAGAATGGAAGGAGCGGCGGCCGGCCAGTGATATCAAGCAGACTGTGGAGTTTTACCATCCTGCGTTTGGTTATTACCGGGTGGTCAATAACCTGTTCCGCCCGGCGACGTTCGGTGGAAACTCCTTCGAGCCAGCGCGATTCAGTGTGACCGAGCCAGCGCAGGACGGAACGGCAGTTATATCAATGACCATAACGTTTGTCGCCGCGACGGAGCACGTCAGACAGACGCTTAAAAGCTGGCGTGGGGCTGCGCGCATGACGCCGATAAAATGCCTGTATCAGCAGTGGAATGCGATCGGTGACGCATCATCGCTGAAAGACTGGACGCTGTATGTGAACGACATTTCCGCCGACGCTAGCAACGTCACCGTGACCGCCGGAAAAACTAACCCGCTAACGCTGGCCAACTCCATCATTTACACCACGAAAGACTATCCCGGGCTGATCACTGTATGACACAGAGTGAATTTATCGGGCTTGTTAACGGCAAGCCTTGGGCTAACCGCGCCTGCAGTTTTGAGCAGATGGACTGCTGGGGGCTCGTCGTTTTGTATTACCGGCATGTGCTGGGTCTGGAGCTACATCACATCGCCGGCTACGAATCGGGGGCGGATTTCATCACCTGCTACGAACAGGAGCACGCCCACTGGCGGATTGTGCCGGTGGCGGCCACCGGATGCATCGCCGTTTTTTACCGCGGCGACGTGCCGGCGCATATCGGTGTGATGACCAGTCCGGTTAAGTGCCTGCACGCCCGCGGCGAATTTGGTTTCGTACGCTGCGACAGCCCGCTGGCATTACTGAAGGTTTACAGCAAAGTGGAGTACATGGTGCATGGTTCGATATGAATTACAGCGACTTCCCGGCGCGCCGAAGCAGTCAGGAACGGTAGAGCCAGGAACCGCACTAATGAGCCTACTGGATTCTCTGCAACTGCACCGCGATGTGGTCGTTAAACTGAATGGTCGCGCGCTGCCGGACGACTACGATATCGGTCGGCCACTGAGTGCCGGTGATGTCGTAACTGTGTTCGACCAGCCGGAGGGCGGAGTCGGAAAACTGGTCACAACAATATTGCGTCCGGTCTCGAAAATCCTTTCCGGCGCGCTGAAGGTGTTCGGCCTGTCAAATAAGCCGAGCGCTTCGGTATCGGTGGCGACTGGCGAATCCCCAAATAACGACTTAACCGGCCAGACGAACCGCGCGCGACTCTACAAGGGGCGCCCGAACATTTACGGCCAGTGCCGCGTATTTCCCGATCTGATTCAAGAGGCGCTGTTTGAGTTCGTCGACAACAACAAACAGCTTACGGAGTGGTTCGAGGTCGGTTACGGCCGGTACACCATCTCCTCGATCCGCTACTCAGAATCGAATCTCGGCAGCCTTGCGGGAGCCAGTTCTGCGATTTATAACCCGGGTGACGTGATTGGCACGATAGAAGTCGGCTATCAGTTCGATGATGTCGATAACGAGACTGTGCCGGGTCTGAATGAAAGCGAGGATTTTCCGGCTCAGACCGCGACCACAACGGCGCCGACATCGGTGGCGATCGAGAGTAATCAGCTCAAAGCCATCGTCCTGTCAAACGACGATAATTTTGCCTACTTTGCTGCGCTGGCGGTACCGCACCCGGTTACGTTCGTCATCAACGCCACATGGAACGACGGCGGCACAAGCGTTACTCGGAACGTCACCGGCGCCGGGAATATCATCTCATCAGAGAGCTTCATCGGCGAAGATACGCTTTCGTACACGACGTTTTATATCGGCGAACTGTCGGGAGAAATTACGTCGCTGCCGGGTGACGCGGTTATCAACCCGACGCTTTTCACGCTTAATGACCAGACGCCGCTTGTTATCGGACCATCAGTGTCGCCAATCGTCTCGACGCAGGTCTGGGTGCATGTGCTGGTTCAGCTAGGCGCGACTGCCGGCACAACGCAATACCGGATTAAATTCTGGAAGGTTGATGACGATAACAATCAGGTGCCGGGGACGTCTGAGCAGTACGATTATTTCTTCGACAACGATTTCCAGGTGACGACCAGATATTTCCGTACGACGCATAAATTCACCCCGACCGCAGGGGCGGGGCGCTATGCGGTAACCATTGAGCGCCTCGATAACAGCAACGATGCCAACGTCGTAACGCTGATGGCTATTCATGCGGTGAACGTGCGCGAAAACGTCGTTTATCCTGAGGACACTATTGCACGCATCACGATTAAGGGGTCGAACGATAGCAACAGCAACAGAGAGCAGAAGTACAACATGCTGGCGCAGCGCCATACCATCAGCTATGACCGGGCAACCGGCGCGGTCGATTATACGCTGCGGCCGAGTCGGTCGTTTGCCGACGCTATCCTGCATGAGTGGGTTGTCGTAAGTAAGCAGGACGAGGCAAGTATTGATGTCGCGGCTCTGTATGCCATTGCCGATTCGCTGCCAGATGCTCAACTTAGGTATTTCGATTACACCTTTTCTGATGAGAAACAGCCGCTGGGTGAGCGCATAGCGACGATCGCCAATGTGGCCCGCGTTGACGGCAACAACATCGGCGATGTTCTGACGTTCTGGCGTGATGAGAAAGTGACAAATCCCGATGCGGTATTTGCGCGCTCAAACATGTTCTGGGACGAGTACAAAGTCGCATGGCAAATGTCTCTCCCCGGTGGTTATGACGGCGTAGCGCTGGACTACGTTGACCCTCTGACGAACAAGAAGGCTTACGTCTACCTGCAGATCGACAGCAGCGGAATCACTGAGGTTGAAGATGCTACCGTTAACGCGATGCAAATCAGCCTTGACGGTTGTCGCAACTCCGCTCAGGCGACGGACCGGGCCTGGCTCGAAGCGAGAAAGCTCCTCTACTCGCGCCTCACAATGACGGTGAAAGTGCTGGAAGAAACGCAGGTAGTGCGAGGTACGGTGGTTCAGTGTCCGGACATGTACGACAACGCGCAGCAGACCGGATACATCACCGGGCGATCCGGTGACGTGTTCTCGACGTCAGAGCGTATCGATTTCTCATTCGGGGATATGTGGGTGGTGATGACCGACAGTTTGGGGAATTATCACGGTCGCTGGCGAGCCTATCCTGTAAGCGGCAAGCCCAAAGCATTCCAGGCTGCAGCTGATACCTTCGACCTCAACATTTATGACCGCAGCACGGTACAAAACCCCAGCCGGTATTTCATCGCTACTGACTCGGAACTGAACTCCACAATCTGGCGCGTCGATAGCGCCAAACCCAACGGTGACGATACTCAAACCCTCTCACTCACTGAGTATTCAGACTCGATTTATCCGTAACACACAGCAGTAATTACCAACCTTCGCGCACACCATCAGATTTGCTTCTGAGGGCTTCGTGCGCCTTTTATAGGGCGACATGCACAATGGCACAAGTACCACTACCAACCCCGACCGATAATGACGTGCCTAGCACAGATATCAGGGACGCTGTTTACGCCGGTGCTATGCTGGATAAGGTTGTCACCAGCACTGATCTGACGTACACCGATCGTCTCGGCGGCGAGCACTACACCGTAGACGGAATTAAGGCTGAAGGGGATAAGGTCGTTGAGGAAACGCGACAGAATCTCATCCCACTTAGTCGCCAGTATATGACGTTAGCTGATGCTCAGGCGGATATTGCTAATATTCCTGATGGCTCTGCGACATATGTGAGAAGTACTGACGATAGCGCTCTGGCAGATGAATACATCAATAACGGGGGGACGTTAGAGGCTACCGGGCGCAGGATGATTTCAGCTGGATATGTTGACGCGCTGAGGGATTTAGTTACTACCGAACTGGCGAAGATTATGGCTTTCGGTGCTGCTCAGACAACTGATGCTTATCCGGATATTGCTGAACTGATTCTTGATAGTGTAGGGAACGCTGTTTATCGCCGTTACGCTGATGGCACGAGCCAGTTTCCGGCACTGATGATTGGTTCAGGGATTGAACTTGTGCAAATGGCGGGCGGAGGATTTGTCTGCCAGATGCGCGCCACCGGAGAAGAGATATTTAATATTTCGGCATTGGGGAACCTGACACATGGCAGCCAGACAACGTGGTTTGCTGATGATGACAGTGTCAGTGACTATGCTGAAATACATATGGACGGACAGGGGAGAATTTTTCGAAGAGTTCGCACGGATGGTACCGTGGAGCAGGTGGGCGATGACACACCTGATGATGAGGCCTCTGAATTCCCAATGGTTGCTTCAGTTGATGGAAATATCATTGCGGTAGATGGCAGCGATGTAACTCAGATCACGAACGACTCCGGAGTTTCAAATATTGCGCCAGTGGCATATGCGGAATTTTTGCGTTATTTGTCGAATGTCAGCGGCAACTACATCACTTATCGATCCACGTATGACGGGAATTACCGGGCGCGAGAGTCATTGCGCTTTCTTGTTCACCTGATCATAACTGGTCAGTCTCTTGCTGCAGGCGGTTCAACGCAAGCACAAAGCCCTGTAACGACAACAGCGCAGGCGGATTACGGCATACTCTCGTTTGAGACCGGCCCGAAAGTAGATTTTAAGTATGACACGCTGAATGAATCGCTCCTTGAGGCTGTCATCCCATGCCGGGAGAATGCTGGGACGCGGCCTGGACAGGAGTCGCCATCAAGCGGTATGGCGTTTAAAATTCATGATCTCACCGGGCATACGGTTCTGGTTTCCGATGCGTGCTCATCCGGTACTGCAATTGCCGACATTTCATCCGGTTCAGCGACTTTTACCGGTGCAACGAAAATGATTCAGTCAGCTGTAGCCATGGCTGAAAAGCTGGGTATGCAGTATGTTCCCGTAATGGTGCTTATCCACGGCAACCAGAATGCAGCAGCAGGAACATCGATATCCAGTTATCGCACAGCAATGGAGACTCTCCGCGCGCAGTATGAATCAGTCATTAACGCCGCAACAGGCGAAACGCAGTCCCTGCATATGTTTGTCGGCCAGCTATCCAACACGATCCCATATGGTGGCACTGCCGGCACGACCAAAACAAATAACATTGGCATCGCGCAGTACCAGGAGGCCCGTGATAACGCGTTAATCCATCTCGCCAGCGCACAATATGCCCGCCCGTATTCAGACGGGGAGCATCTGACAAGCGCAGGATATCGGACAGAAGGTGAAGTTATTGGCGCGGTGGTTGGTGGGTGGCTGAATGACAGCACAAAATCCTCGCTTGTGCCGATAGAGTCTGGTGTTGTGCAGTCCGGCACCACAATCACTATTCCTGTGGCGGGCTGTGTAGGTAACCTGGTCATTGACACTGAGAGGGTTACCGACCCCGGAAACTATGGTTTTGTCCTGGCTGGGGCCACTATTTCTTCGGTAACCGTCAGCGGCAGCGGAACAGCAGCAAAAATAGTTATCACCAAGACCGATTCTACCGCTGCGACAGCGATATCTTATGCAAGCCAGGGGATTGCGGGACAAAACCCTGGGCCCGTTACTGGTTCGCGGGGGTGCATTCGTGACTCTCAGCCTGGAGCATCACTATCCGGCCTGCCTCTCTATAACGACCTTTGCGTTTTCTCCATCCAGCTTTAAAGGACTGTAAATCATGACTACCCGCTTTTATGTTGATAACGGCGTGACAGCCACGCGTTACCTGGACACTTACCCGTATCCGAACGACATCACCCAACTTCCGGCGCTAATACCGGGAATTATCCTGCAGGCTGATTTTGACGTAAACGACACTGCATCATTAACCCGAAACCGGGTTGGGGCTGCCATGTCCGTTGTTGGCTCTCCTGCTCTGGGTGATTACGGAGTCAGCCTTACTGAGGCTAACCACCTTGATACGAACATCGACATAGCAGCATATAACGGCAGCGATCTGACAATGGTGACAATAGCCGTCCACCCAGGGGTAATTGGTGCTGTTGTGGGCCGGGTGCAAATGAACGCGCCACAGCGTACTCGTGGCACACAAACTACGGCTACAGCGTGGAGAGCTAAATGGTTGACAGCAGCAGGTGCAGCACAACAGGCCGACCTCATCCCGTCTACTGCCGCAACTGATGGCGAAATGGCAGTCAGTCGGTTTGTGCGAGACAACGGTAGCGGATCAATGCTGACTAAGCTTGATCTGCCACGCACATCACAGTCAGCAACTGGTACCGCAGCGACGACTCCTTATGCTGTACCTTCGTCAAACATTCTGCTGGGCGGTTCTGTCGAGGGTGCCACTACTGCCACTATCTTCATGCGGGCATGCCTGATTGTATCCAGGTCAATTACCAATGCGGAGATGGCAACTATTTACACCTGTTACAAAAACTACTATCAGCTGAAAGGTAAAACTATTTAAG
This sequence comes from Klebsiella sp. CN_Kp100, assembly GCF_040065315.1. Taxonomy (NCBI): domain Bacteria; kingdom Pseudomonadati; phylum Pseudomonadota; class Gammaproteobacteria; order Enterobacterales; family Enterobacteriaceae; genus Klebsiella; species Klebsiella sp. CN_Kp100. The sequence continues at coordinate 70,753 of NZ_JBEAIJ010000044.1, read as the reverse complement.
GAGGAAGCATGGCAAACTATATTGTCGATTATCAGGCAACTAAAAACGGGCAGGTAATTTACTCAGGAACACTGTCGGTTGAGTCAGAAGGAAATGATGCCGCGATAAAGGAAGCTGTTCTGGCTGAGTTGAATGCGATCAACATTAAGTACGGCGGTGGAATACCTGATGCTGTCACCGTGAACTCATGGTCAGCTGAATAATCAAAATGGTAACCCGGCGGCATCCACTGATAGCCGCTTTCTCTCTTGATCTTCCCTTTCAATAAAACTACTGTATGCATAAACAGTATTTATGGGGGGGGTAGATCATGGGGTTCCCGTCACCGGCTGCGGATTACATTGAAAGTACGTTAACAGTGAATTCACTGTGCAACATCACAGCGAACTCGCGAGTTATCTCAACCGACCGTGGGTATGTTGTTCTGGACTTGTCTCTAAAGGTTAAGCAGGGGAGTATTCTGCTCATACGTTCTGCTGGCGAACTTCAGTTTGCAAAGCTAATGGGTAGATCGTTCATCACGGTAGAGGGGGAGTCGATTGAAGGAGATGCCATGGATGAGGTTGAAGTGCTCGGAGTTGCAACGCACGTGATCAACGATATGAGGCAGGATGATAGCCCTGTGTGAAGGGGCAAAAAATTAGCGCAAATTGGCGATTGGTCAACTTGCGCTAATGCTCTGCATGAGTTCACTAAACTATCTTAAGGCATTGATAAATAGTGAACCATTTTGTAGTGTATTGTCATGTATTGCAGTCTATTAAATGTACAATATTTCTCGTAACCACATGTATATAATGAGTTTTTAACTAAATTCGGCCTCTTTATGCCTGAAAGCGCCCGCTAATGCAATCGGCGAAGCGGAAACTCTTCGCGGAATTAATATCTTGCAACGATTTCATCGTCGCTGAAAAAAACAGGAAGGCGCCTCGCACGCGACACAAAGCACAAAGACTTCTCGCCGACGGCTGATGTACACTGTGCGCCAACGTCAGTGGTTTACACAAGGTGAAAACGTGGAATTAGTTGCTCAATATGGCCTGTTTTTGGCCAAAATCGCGACCATCGTTGTCGCAATTGCGGTTATCGTCGCCATTATTGTTAACCTGACTCAGCGCAAAAAACAGCGCGGCGAGCTGCGGGTAACCAATCTTAGCGAGCAATATAAGGAGATGAAGGAAGAGCTGGCGGTTTCGTTGCTCGATGCGCCGCAGCAGAAGCTGTGGCATAAAGCGCAAAAGAAAAAGCTTAAGCAGGAAGCTAAGGCGTCTAAGGCGCGGGCGAAGCTGGGAACGCCTGAGCCGGACGCCAAACCGCGCGTCTGGGTGATCGATTTTAAAGGCAGCATGGATGCGCATGAAGTCAGCAGTCTGCGCGAAGAGATCACCGCGGTCCTGGCGGCGGCAAAGGCGCGCGATCAGGTGGTCATTCGCCTCGAAAGCCCCGGCGGCGTGGTTCACGGCTATGGTCTTGCCGCTTCACAGCTGCAGCGTCTGCGCGACAAACAGATCCCGCTAACGGTGGCGGTAGATAAAGTCGCGGCCAGCGGCGGTTATATGATGGCCTGCGTGGCGAACAGAATCGTCTGTGCGCCGTTTGCTATCCTTGGCTCTATTGGCGTCGTCGCGCAAATCCCGAACCTTCATCGCTTCCTGAAGAACAAAGATATCGATATCGAGCTGCATACGGCAGGACAGTACAAACGTACCCTGACGATGCTGGGCGAAAATACCGAAGAAGGGCGACAGAAGTTCCGCGAAGACCTCAACGATACCCATCGACTGTTCAAAGATTTTGTTCACCAGATGCGTCCCGAACTCGATATTGAACAGGTAGCCACTGGCGAACACTGGTACGGCGTTCAGGCGCTGGAGAAGGGGCTTGTGGATGCGGTGGAAACCAGCGATGAGCTACTGTTGGGTCTGATGGATAAACACGAGGTGATCGGCGTGCGCTATCAGCAGCGTAAGAAAATGCTCGATCGTTTTACCGGTAGCGCCGCGGAAAGCGCTGATAAACTCCTGCTGCGCTGGTGGCAGCGCGGGCAAAAACCGCTGATGTAATCCAGACAACGCGAGGCTTCGGCCTCGCGTTTTCGTCAGGGTCGGGCAGAAGTGTTAATCCGCCAGGTGATACTTATCAGACAGTTCGTGCGCGAGGTATTTAAACATATTAAATACCGCCGTACTTTTCGCCGTGGGCAGTCCTTGCTCATCAAGATAAAACTCGCCGCTGAACACCAGCACGCCGTTACGCTGCACGACGTCGGTGGCCTCGATCCCGGCTAACGTATCTTCATGTTCGCGAATGAGTTTGTTGGCTTTTTCCAGAAGCGTCTGGCGATCGATGGGTTGGGTTGTACCTTGCATAAATGCCTCCTGTGATTCTTCGCGGGTAGTCTACGCCGCACGACGGCGAGGGGCAAATTTTCCATTGATCTTACAGGGGTAATTGCACGCGCCGAATAAACATCAGTTAGTGGCGGGATTTGCTTTTGCATGCTAATAAAGTTGCGTAACGAATTTTATCAGGTACAGTGTGACGCTTTCAGCGATCTGGCAACAGATTTGCTTGACATTCGGCCAAAAATTATTCGTGCTATGTCGCCTGGCAAGAAAAAGCCAGCAAACTCAGCTATCTGGTTTTATGGATGTGAAACCGGTGCAAAGGGTTGATATCCATCGACAACGACGCAACATAGGTTGTGACGTGTCGCCAGTGGATGGTGAATCAATGTGCGATGTATTCCTGGATGAATCAAATTAGGTAAAGGTGAATATGGGTAAAGCTCTCGTTATCGTTGAGTCCCCGGCAAAAGCCAAAACGATCAATAAGTATCTGGGTAATGACTACGTGGTTAAGTCCAGCGTCGGTCATATCCGCGATTTGCCGACCAGTGGCTCAGCATCTAAAAAGAGCGCCGACTCTACCTCCACCAAAGGGGCTAAAAAGCCTAAGAAGGATGAACGCGGCGCTCTGGTCAACCGTATGGGCGTGGACCCATGGCATGACTGGAATGCGCACTATGAAATACTCCCGGGTAAAGAAAAGGTCGTTTCTGAACTCAAACAGTTGGCGGAAAAAGCCGACCACATCTATCTCGCAACCGACCTTGACCGCGAAGGGGAGGCCATTGCATGGCACCTGCGGGAAGTTATCGGTGGTGATGAACAGCGCTATAGCCGCGTTGTGTTCAACGAGATTACCAAGAATGCTATCCGTCAGGCTTTCGAAAAGCCGGGCGAACTGAATATTGACCGTGTTAACGCTCAGCAGGCGCGTCGCTTTATGGACCGCGTGGTGGGCTATATGGTTTCTCCGCTGCTGTGGAAAAAAATTGCCCGCGGTCTGTCCGCAGGCCGCGTCCAGTCGGTTGCGGTACGTCTGGTGGTCGAGCGCGAGCGCGAAATTAAAGCGTTCGTTCCGGAAGAGTACTGGGAAGTTGACGCCAGCACCACCACCCCAGGCGGCGATGCATTGCCGCTGCAGGTAACGCACAACGGCGATAAGCCGTTCCGTCCGGTAAGCCGTGATGAAACCATGGCGGCCGTCGCGCTGCTTGAAAAAGCCAGCTACAGCGTGCTGGAGCGTGAAGACAAACCGACCAGCAGCAAGCCGGGCGCGCCGTTTATCACTTCCACGCTGCAGCAGGCCGCCAGCACGCGTCTTGGCTTCGGCGTGAAGAAAACCATGATGATGGCCCAGCGACTCTATGAAGCGGGACACATTACCTATATGCGTACCGACTCGACGAACCTGAGCCAGGATGCGCTGAGCATGGTGCGCGGCTACATTGGCGATAACTTCGGCAAGAAGTATCTGCCGGAGAGCGCGAATCAGTACGCCAGCAAAGAAAACTCGCAGGAGGCGCACGAAGCTATTCGTCCTTCCGACGTCAACGTGCTGGCCGAAACCTTAAAAGATATGGAATCTGATGCGCAGAAACTGTATCAGCTGATCTGGCGCCAGTTTGTCGCCTGTCAGATGACTCCTGCGCAGTACGACTCCACCACGTTGACGGTAAAAGCCGGCGATTTCAAACTGAAAGCCCGCGGCCGTACGCTGCGCTTTGACGGTTGGACTAAGGTGATGCCAGCCCTGCGTAAAGGCGATGAAGATCGTACTTTACCGCTGGTCAATAAGGGCGACAGCCTGAGCCTGGTCGAACTGACGCCAGCGCAGCACTTTACCAAGCCGCCGGCGCGTTTTAGCGAAGCCTCGCTGGTTAAAGAGCTCGAAAAACGCGGCATCGGTCGTCCGTCTACCTATGCGTCAATCATTTCGACCATTCAGGATCGCGGCTACGTACGAGTGGAAAACCGCCGTTTCTATGCGGAAAAAATGGGCGAAATCGTCACCGATCGACTGGAAGAGAACTTCCGCGATCTGATGAACTACGACTTCACCGCGCAGATGGAAGACCGTCTTGACCAGGTGGCGAACCATCAGGCCGAGTGGAAGCAGGTGCTCGACAGCTTCTTCGGGGACTTCACTTCGCAGCTGCAAACGGCAGAGAAAGATCCGGAAGAGGGCGGCATGCAGCCGAACCCTATGGTGCTGACCAGCATTGACTGCCCAACCTGCGGGCGCAAGATGGGGATCAGGACCGCCAGCACCGGCGTGTTCCTTGGCTGCTCGGGCTATGCGCTGTCGCCGAAAGAGCGCTGCAAAACCACCATTAACCTGGTGCCGGAAAACGAAGTTCTCAACGTGCTGGAAGGCGATGACGCCGAAACCAATGCACTGCGCGCCAAACGTCGCTGTAAAAAATGCGGCACGGCAATGGACAGCTACCTTATCGATCCGAAGCGCAAGCTGCACGTCTGCGGTAATAACCCGACCTGCGATGGTTACGAGATTGAAGAGGGCGAATTCCGCATCAAGGGCTATGACGGTCCGATCGTTGAGTGTGAGAAATGTGGCTCCGAAATGCACCTGAAAATGGGGCGTTTTGGTAAGTACATGGCCTGCACCAACGACGAGTGTAAAAACACCCGTAAGATCCTGCGTAATGGGGAAGTGGCTCCGCCGAAAGAAGATCCGGTTCCGCTGCCGGAACTGCCGTGCGAGAAGTCAGACGCCTATTTCGTCCTGCGCGATGGCGCGGCGGGCGTATTCCTTGCCGCCAATACTTTCCCGAAATCCCGCGAAACTCGCGCGCCGCTTGTGGAAGAGCTGTTCCGCTTCCGCGATCGTCTGCCTGAGAAGCTGCGCTATCTGGCCGATGCGCCGCAGCAGGATCCGGAAGGCAACAAAACGCTGGTGCGCTTTAGCCGCAAAACTAAACAGCAGTACGTTGCTTCTGAGAAAGAGGGTAAAGCGACCGGCTGGTCAGCCTTCTATATCGACGGTAAATGGACCGAAGCGAAGAAATAACCTCTCCTGAGGGCCGCGTTGCGGCCCTTCATTCATTTCCCAGGTGACTGATCTCCCACGTTAATCTGCTTTTTTATCTCCCGCCTTATAACTGTCTTATTATTTTTTGTTAGTATCTATACATAGTAGATATAAATGATATAGTGGTTATAGCTAATCTCTTTTTTATTATCAAATCGTCTTATACATCATCGTCTTCAGGATACGTTGTGGCGTCTAAATGGCGAGTCGCAGAGAGGCAGAGCCAGACTGGATTGCCAGCCGGATCGTCGCCTGAACGTAAAATGTATTAAGCGGGTTCATTTTACGCGCTATCGGATATCAGCCATGAAACTACAGCAGCTCCGCTATATCGTTGAGGTTGTTAACCATAATCTGAACGTCTCCTCTACTGCCGAAGGTCTGTATACCTCACAGCCGGGCATCAGCAAGCAGGTTCGCATGCTGGAAGATGAGCTGGGAATTCAGATTTTCGCCCGCAGCGGCAAACATCTGACCCAGGTTACTCCTGCGGGCCAGGAGATCATCCGCATCGCTCGCGAAGTACTGTCGAAGGTGGATGCGATTAAATCGGTGGCCGGAGAGCACACCTGGCCTGACAAAGGTTCGCTGTACGTGGCGACCACGCATACCCAGGCGCGCTACGCGCTGCCGGGGGTTATCAAAGGTTTTATCGAACGCTATCCCCGCGTCTCGCTGCACATGCATCAGGGCTCGCCAACGCAAATCGCCGAGGCGGTGTCGAAAGGCAATGCCGACTTCGCTATCGCTACGGAAGCGCTTCATCTCTATGATGATTTGGTCATGCTGCCGTGCTATCACTGGAACCGTTCCGTGGTCGTGACGCCGGAACATCCGCTGGCGTCGCGAGAGTCGGTATCGATTGAAGAGCTGGCGCAGTATCCATTGGTGACCTACACCTTCGGTTTCACCGGTCGTTCTGAACTGGATACCGCCTTTAATCGCGCCGGTTTAACGCCGCGCATCGTGTTTACCGCGACTGACGCCGATGTGATTAAAACCTATGTCCGCCTGGGGCTTGGGGTAGGGGTAATAGCCAGTATGGCGGTCGACCCGGTTTCCGATCCGGACCTGGTCAAGCTGGACGCCAATGATATATTCAGCCACAGCACCACCAAAATAGGCTTCCGGCGCAGCACCTTCTTACGAAGCTATATGTATGATTTTATTCAACGATTTGCACCGCATCTGACCCGAGACGTGGTCGATACCGCGGTCGCTCTGCGCTCAAATGAAGATATTGAGGCCATGTTCAAAGATATTAAGTTACCGGAAAAATAACCGCAGAAAAAATGATGGCATCCTCACGGGGATGCCAAAACCTATAATGACCTGAATTTGAATATCTAAACGTTGTCTGAATCACAATTTTCGTTAACTCCTCATACCAGATTTGCAAATATACCTGTCGCGATCAAAATAATGATTAAAGATATCTGCCGGGAAGCGAATTCGCTGGATTAATAGCGCATCCATAATTAAGATTTATCTGTGGTTAGCAATTCTTAGCGATTGGTGGTGAAAAAATGATTAGTGATATCGATTATATGAAGTTTACGATGTCACAGGAACGTGACAAGACTGAGATAGATCCGGTTTTGAGAAGTAAGGCCTGGAGCGCCGTTATCCTTGGGCTTGCGATGTTCTGGAGCGTCATTGCTCTGGTTATCTGCAACGTTTGGTTTCTAAGCTAGAGCACCTGCCAGTCAAAATGGTTGTGTCAGTTTTATGACAAGTGAAATATTGAGAATAATTTCCATCTGATAAAAATAGCGGCAATAAGGAGGATATAATCTTTCTCTTTTTAGATTCGCTCAATAAATTTTCTCTATTGGACTAATCGGCAAAATAATGGCGATTAGTCCTTCTTTGTACTCGCGTACTAATACACCTCGGTTGTTGAAGTAAACGCACCTTCTTCAATGCTTCTCAATATTACCACCCTCTATTATTCAAATTTCCTGTCTTAATCCGCTTAACCAATTTTAGCAATTTGAGTTGTTATCAAAGTGTTACATCAAAGATGTGTTATCTTTAATAATGACCCTGAGGAGGATCAGGGGATGCTATCCCTAAGGTAAAGGAGGAGCTATGTCGTCAACCCTACGAGCAGCCAGCAAGGATACGCTTCAGGTTAAAGATAAAACCTGGCATTACTACAGCTTACCGCTGGCCGCCAAAGAACTGGGCGATCTCTCGCGCTTGCCCAAATCACTTAAAGTGCTACTGGAAAATCTGTTGCGCTGGCAGGACGGTGATTCCGTCACCGCCGAAGATATTCATGCCCTTGCCGGATGGCTGCAGCATGCCCATGCCGACCGGGAAATTGCCTATCGTCCAGCGCGCGTTCTGATGCAGGACTTCACCGGTGTTCCCGCCGTCGTCGATCTGGCGGCGATGCGCGAAGCGGTAAAACGCCTGGGAGGCGACACCGCCAAAGTGAACCCGCTTTCTCCTGTCGACCTGGTCATTGACCATTCGGTTACGGTAGACCGTTTCGGCGATGATGATGCCTTTGAAGAAAACGTCCGGCTTGAGATGGAGCGTAACCATGAGCGCTATGTCTTCTTACGTTGGGGACAACAGGCTTTCAGCCGCTTCAGCGTGGTGCCGCCGGGCACCGGAATTTGCCACCAGGTTAACCTGGAATATCTCGGTCGGGCGGTATGGGGCGAACAGCAAAACGGCGAGTGGGTAGCCTTCCCGGACACGCTGGTCGGTACCGATTCACATACCACAATGATTAACGGTTTAGGCGTACTCGGCTGGGGCGTGGGCGGTATCGAAGCGGAAGCCGCCATGCTTGGACAGCCGGTATCCATGCTGATACCGGACGTCGTCGGCTTTAAGCTGACCGGCAAGCTACGTGAAGGTATCACCGCGACGGACCTGGTCCTGACGGTCACTCAGATGCTGCGTAAACATGGCGTAGTAGGTAAGTTTGTTGAATTCTACGGCGATGGCCTCGATTCCCTGCCGCTGGCGGACCGTGCGACTATCGCTAATATGTCGCCGGAGTATGGCGCAACCTGTGGCTTCTTCCCGATTGATGCGGTCACGCTTGACTATATGCGCCTGACCGGGCGCAGTGAAGAGCAGGTGGCGCTGGTGGAAGCCTATGCGAAAGCCCAGGGGATGTGGCGTCAGCCCGGAGATGAACCGGTCTTCACCAGTACGCTGGCGCTGGATATGGGTAGCGTCGAAGCCAGTCTGGCAGGGCCGAAGCGTCCCCAGGATCGCGTGGCTCTCGGCGATGTGCCTCATGCCTTTGCTGCCAGCACCGAACTGGAGGTGAATCACGCGCAGAAAGATAAACGACCAATCGACTATACCTTAAACGGGCAGCAGTACTCGCTACCGGACGGGGCGGTGGTGATTGCCGCGATCACCTCCTGTACGAATACTTCCAACCCCAGCGTGCTAATGGCCGCTGGCTTGCTGGCGAGGAAAGCTGTCGAGCTGGGCCTCAAACCGCAGCCGTGGGTTAAAGCATCGCTGGCGCCGGGATCGAAGGTGGTTTCCGACTATCTGGCCCATGCAAAGCTGACGCCCTATCTGGATGAGCTGGGATTTAACCTGGTCGGTTACGGCTGTACCACCTGTATCGGTAACTCTGGGCCGCTGCCGGATCCCATTGAGCGGGCAATCAAGCAGGGCGATCTGACCGTCGGGGCCGTGCTTTCCGGCAACCGCAACTTTGAAGGACGTATTCATCCGCTGGTAAAAACTAACTGGCTGGCTTCACCGCCGCTGGTGGTCGCCTACGCTCTGGCGGGTAATATGAATCTTGATCTGACGCGTGAACCATTAGGGACCGGTAAAGAGGGTCAGCCGGTGTATCTGAAAGATATCTGGCCGAGCGGCAGCGAAGTGGCCCAGGCGGTTGAGCAGGTCTCAACGGAGATGTTCCGCAAAGAGTACGCTGAAGTATTTGAAGGGACCGCCGAGTGGAAGGCGATTAAAGTGGATCGCTCTGATACCTACGACTGGCAGGATGATTCGACCTATATTCGTCTGTCGCCCTTCTTTGATGAAATGGGCGTTGAACCTGAACCGGTGGAGGATATTCACGGAGCGCGCATTCTGGCTATGCTGGGCGACTCGGTTACCACCGACCACATCTCACCGGCGGGCAGCATTAAAGCCGATAGTCCTGCGGGGCGTTATCTGCAGAATCACGGCGTCGAACGCATCGACTTTAACTCCTACGGCTCACGTCGCGGCAACCATGAGGTGATGATGCGCGGCACCTTTGCCAACATCCGTATACGTAACGAAATGGTGCCCGGCGTGGAAGGGGGAATGACCCGCCATCTTCCGGATAGCCAGCCTATTGCTATCTACGATGCTGCAATGCTCTATAAAGCGGAGGGCACGCCGCTGGCGGTCATTGCCGGCAAAGAGTACGGTTCCGGCTCCAGCCGCGACTGGGCGGCTAAAGGCCCGCGTTTGCTGGGCGTCAGGGTGGTGATTGCCGAGTCATTCGAGCGTATCCACCGCTCCAACCTGATTGGTATGGGGATTCTGCCGCTGGAGTTTCCGCAAGGGGTAACGCGCAAAACGCTGGGGCTGAACGGCGAGGAGCGGATTGATATCAGCAACCTGCAGGCTCTACAGCCAGGTATGACGGTACCGGTCAAGCTCACCCGCGCGGACGGTAGTCAGGAGGTCATTGAGTGCCGCTGCCGTATCGATACCGCGACTGAGCTGACCTACTATCAGAACGACGGTATTTTGCACTATGTGATCCGCAATATGCTCTAAACCTGCGTCTGATATAAAAAGGGCCAGCATATGCTCTGGCCCTTTTCTTATTAATGCGGCGGATTATTTACTCAGCAGGTGGCCCATTTTCGCCGCCTTGGTATCGAGATAGTGGGCATTTTTCGGGTTGCGGCCCACGATCAGCGGCACGCGTTCGACAATGTTGATTCCGGCTTCGGTAAGGATCTCAACCTTCTTCGGATTGTTGGTCAACAGACGCACCTGTTCAACGTTGAGCAGCTTAAACATATCCGCGCACAGGGTAAAATCACGCTCATCGGCGGCAAAGCCCAGCTGATGATTAGCCTCGACGGTGTCATAGCCTTGATCCTGTAAAGCGTAAGCGCGAATTTTATTCAGCAGGCCGATATTGCGCCCTTCCTGTCGGTGATACAGCAGGATACCGCGCCCCTCTTCGGCAATATGCGACAGCGCCGCTTCCAGCTGAAATCCGCAATCACAGCGCAGGCTAAAAAGGGCATCGCCCGTGAGACACTCAGAGTGTACGCGGGCCAGCACCGGGGATTGCCCCGAAATATCGCCGAAAACCAGCGCGACGTGATCCTGCCCGGTTGCCAGTTCTTCAAAACCCACCATGAGAAAATCGCCCCATGGGGTTGGCAGTTTGGCTTCTGCCACACGTTTAAGCTGCATGTGATTCTCCAGATTCTATCAGCACCTGACTGTGCTTCTGTTTGCCGCTATTTTGCCACAACGGCGCGACGTTCTCCTAATTGCGTACGGTTACCTGCGCGCAAAGCGCACAAACGAACTACTTTCCGTTATGATATTGAGGTCAAAGAATAAGGAGATGAAATGCTGTTGATTGCCAGACGAACCGCCGTTGGCGCGGCCCTGCTATTGATTATGCCTGCTGTGGTGTGGATTTCCGGCTGGAAATGGCATCCGGAACTGTCGGCAGGCATGATGAAGCTGCTGTACTGGGTGACCGAGACGGTGACGCAACCCTGGGGCATCATCACGCACGTTATTTTATGCGCCTGGTTCCTGTGGTGCCTGCGATTTCGTCTGCGCGCCGCGGTAGTCCTGTTCCTGATTCTGGGCGCCGCGATCCTGCTGGGCCAGGGTATGAAGTCGTGGATTAAAGACCGCGTTCAGGAGCCTCGCCCCTTTGTCATCTGGCTGGAACAGGCCCGGCAGGTGCCGGTCACCCAATTCTACACCTTGAAACGCAAAGAACGCGCTAAACTGGTGCATGAGCAGCTGGCCCAGGAGCAGCAAATTCCGCACTTTTTGCGTAAGCACTGGCAAAAAGAGACCGGCTTCGCTTTCCCTTCTGGTCACACCATGTTTGCTGCCAGCTGGGCGCTGCTTGGCGTAGGTCTGCTGTGGCCCCGGCGTCGTTGGGTAACCATGGCGCTGCTGCTGACGTGGGCCGTAGCGGTGATGGGGAGCCGCCTGGCGCTGGGCATGCACTGGCCGCAGGACCTGATCGTCGCGACGCTCATTTCCTGGCTGCTGGTGACCCTGGCGACCTGGCTTGCTCAGCGGTTCTGCGGTCCGCTATCGCCGCCGGGTGAAGAGGCGCAGGATATTAAAAAAAGGGCGGCAGCGCCGGAATAGTGTTGATATTGCCAGCTTCAGGCCGCATATCCTGTACTGGCGTCATGCATTTCCATTTCACCGCTGCGGCGAAAATGATACTTTATAGGGCTGAACGCGGGATTCTTACGCGCAACCCACATAACGGGAAGTCATGTGAAATATTTTCTAATTTTCTTATTGGTGTTAGCAATCTTCGTCATTTCAGTGACGCTGGGAGCGCAGAATGACCAGGTGGTCACGTTCAACTATTTGCTCGCGCAGGGTGAATTCCGTATCTCAACGCTGCTGGCCGTGCTTTTTGCTGCCGGTTTTGCCATCGGTTGGCTGATTTGCGGCCTTTTCTGGCTGCGCGTCCGCGTCTCTCTGGCGCGCGCCGAGCGCAAAATTAAGCGTCTGGAGCATCAGATTGCGCCAGCCGGCGCTGCGCCCGCTGAAGCCGGTGTTCCTGCGGTGAAGGAATAATCATTTATGCTGGAGTTGTTGTTTCTGCTTTTGCCCGTTGCCGCAGCATATGGCTGGTATATGGGGCGCAGAAGTGCACAACAGTCCAAACAGGACGATGCGAGCCGTCTGTCGCGTGACTACGTTACAGGGGTTAACTTCCTGCTGAGCAATCAGCAGGATAAAGCCGTCGATCTGTTCCTCGATATGCTGAAAGAGGATACCGGCACCGTCGAAGCCCACCTTACGCTGGGCAATCTGTTTCGCTCGCGCGGCGAAGTTGACCGCGCTATCCGCATTCACCAGAGCTTAATGGAAAGCGCCTCGTTAACTTACGATCAGCGCCTGCTGGCGGTTCAGCAGCTGGGGCGCGATTATATGGCAGCCGGGCTGTATGACCGGGCGGAGGGGATGTTTAAACAGCTGGTGGATGAAACGGATTTTCGCCTTGGTGCATTACAGCAGCTGCTGCAGATTTATCAGTCAACCAGCGACTGGCAGTCGGCGATTGAAGTGGCGGAACGCCTGGTTAAGCTCGGTAAAGAGAAGCACCGCGGCGAAATCGCCAACTTCTGGTGCGAGCTGGCGCTGCAGCAAATGGCGGGCAATGACCTGGATAAGGCCATGGCGCTACTGAAAAAAGGCGCCGCTGCGGACAAGAACAGCGCTCGCGTCTCCATCATGATGGGCCGGGTGTGGATGGAGAAGGGCGACTACGTCAAAGCCGTCGAGAGCCTGGAGCGGGTAATTGAGCAAGACAAAGAACTGGTCGGTGAAACCCTGGAGATGCTGCAAACCTGTTACCAGCAGCTGGGGAAAATCGACGAGTGGGAAGCGTTCTTACGCCGCTGCGCGGATGAAAACACCGGGGCGACGGCCGACCTCATGCTGGCACAAATCCTTGAGCAGCGAGAAGGAATTGAGTCCGCGCAAAACTATGTGACGCGCCAGCTGGAGCGCCACCCGACGATGCGCGTATTCCATAAGCTGATCGATTACCATATTAATGAAGCCGAAGAGGGGCGGGCGAAGCAGAGCCTGGGCGTTCTGCGCCAGATGGTGGGCGAACAGGTCCGCAGCAAGCCGCGTTACCGCTGTCAAAAATGTGGTTTCACCGCGCATACGTTGTACTGGCACTGCCCGTCGTGCCGCTCGTGGTCCACCATTAAGCCAATTCGCGGCCTGGATGGGCAGTAAATTTAAAAAAACGCGCGCTTTAGTTACAACATACTAATGGATTTATCTTCATCATCTCCTCCGGCTACGGTAGTCGAATCGTCCGGCAGACAGGGAAATGCAGCCTGTTATTTTTGCCTTATCGCAGGTAGAATGCTGCCCGTTTACCTTTTTTGCGCCGAACCGGCGCTCATCAACAATTAAGGTCCGGTCATGACGTCTACTGCTACATCTTCTTCCCGCGTTGTCACATCCTCTCCCGTCGTCGTTGCTCTTGATTATGATAACCGTGATAAAGCGCTGGCGTTTGTCGACCGTATCGACCCGCGCGACTGTCGCCTGAAGGTGGGTAAAGAGATGTTTACTCTACTGGGGCCGCAGTTTGTTCGCGACCTGCATCAGCGCGGTTTCGAAGTTTTTCTCGATCTAAAATTTCACGATATTCCGAATACCACCGCCCGCGCGGTCGCCGCAGCGGCTGAGCTCGGCGTCTGGATGGTCAACGTTCACGCTTCCGGGGGGGCGCGTATGATGACCGCCGCACGTGAAGCCCTTCAACCTTTCGGCAAAGACGCCCCGCTGTTAATTGCCGTCACCGTGCTAACCAGCATGGAAGCCAGCGATCTACAGGATCTGGGGATTACGCTTTCTCCAGCCGACTACGCCGCGAAGCTGGCGGAGCTGACCCAGCGCTGCGGTCTGGATGGCGTGGTATGCTCGGCGCAGGAAGCGGTTCGCTTTAAACAAGAACGGGGCCAGGCGTTCAGGCTGGTGACGCCGGGCATTCGTCCACAAGGCAGCGACGCCGGCGACCAGCGGCGAATTATGACGCCGGAGCAGGCGCAGGCAGCTGGCGTGGATTATATGGTCATTGGTCGCCCGGTCACGCAGTCTGCCGATCCTGCTGCTACGCTGCGCAGCATCAACGCATCGTTGAATAAGGAGGCATGATGAGCGATTCCAATAGCCGACTGGTGTACTCAACGGACCGCGGTCGTATTGATGAACCCAAACCGGTACAAGCGCGCCCGAAAGGGGACGGTATCGTGCGCATCCAGCGGCAGACAAGCGGTCGTAAGGGTAAGGGCGTCTGCCTGATTAGTGGGATTGATGAAAATGATGAAGCGCTGGCTAAACTTGCCGCCGAGCTGAAAAAGAAATGCGGCTGCGGTGGGTCGGTAAAGGACGGTGTGATTGAGATTCAGGGCGATAAGCGCGACCTGCTAAAAACGCTTCTTGAAGCCAAAGGGATGAAGGTTAAGCTGGCTGGCGGTTAATCAATAATAAGGCCACGATAATTATCGTGGCCTGCAATTTTTTGCTGGTGTACTGGTCAGCTAATATAAACTTTAATTTAATTGCTTGCGGTTAAATTATTTACCTACCTGGTGGCCAATAATACCGCCGACTGCCGCGCCGCCCAGGGTACCCAGGGTGCTGCCGTCGGTAAGCACCGCGCCACCGAGCGCACCGGCGCCTGCGCCGATAGCGGTATTACGATCGCGTTTAGACCAGTTCGAACAAGCGCTCAGAGACATTGCAACAGTGACGGCCAGAACCACAGCGGCCATTTTTTTGTTCATTGAAGTCATCATTTTTTTTCTCCTGAATAATCTATTCATGGATACAACTTCCCTTAAGCATAGCTTGTTACGCCAGCTCGGGGAGTATTCCATGAAGCTTTAGTTGCGCAGGTGTTGCTCTATTCACGCAGGTGATAGTTACTTCCTGTTATATCGCTAACATTAATTCTACTTTCAATAAATTTTTCAGGCAGGTAAAAAGTCTGAATTCAGCGGTCAGATAAGTCTCAGACGAGAGCTATGCCGGGTACGGCCCGGCATATTAAAGGCAAAGCAGGGAGAACGATCAGGGATGGTTGACGATATTTACGGTTAAGCCGCACTGCGTTAACTGGTTATGCACGGCATCGTTTAGATTGTCGTCGGTAATAATGCGGTTGAATCGGCCGATCGGCCCGAGCGGATATGGGTGCACAACGTTGAACTTCGAGCTATCGCTCAGCACAATCGCCTCACAGCCCTTTTCAAGCACCGCGTTCACCACATCGGCGCGCATCATATCTCGTCCGGTAAATCCGGTTTCGGCCTGCCAGCCGTCGATGCCGATAAAGGCCTTGCTGAAGTGAACCTGCTGAATAAACTGCCGCGTGAGAGGCCCAACCATGCTTTCGCTGCGCTTCTGGTAGATTCCACCCAGCAGGATCACTTCTCCGGGCGTCTCTTTCAGTAGGTGAGCGATATAGCTGCTGACGGTGATGATAGTGATATCGCCGCGCTCGGCGAGCGTACGGGCGAGCAGGGCGTTGCAACTGCCGTTTTCGATAAATACCGTTTCCCCGGAGGAGACGAGCGTAGCGGCCCGCGCAGCCAGCTCTCGCTTAATGGCGAAATGGGTCATCATGCGGGTTTCCACATCTTCGCTGTCCAGCGGAACGGCGAAGCCGTGGGTACGTCGCAGGTAGCTCTGCTTTTCTAATGAGTTTAAATCCTGGCGAATGGTGACTTCAGAGACACCGGTCATTTTCGCGAGATCGGCCACGCTCATACGGCCTTTATCGATGACCATTTGCAAAATACTTTGTTGTCGGGCGTTCATAGCAACTTCGCAGTTAAGGGCTGTTTGGGCGAGCGATCGGGCCAGGATGCCCGATTGCGGCGGTGTAGATTATCAAATTTCCCACGGGGCCTTAGGCTGGCCGGGTTTGTTTTCCTGTTCGTCGTTCGAAAGCGCCTGGAGTTCAGCTTTCAGAATTTCGAGGTTATGGATCGCGGAGTGATAATCCCCGGCAACCAGAATATCCAGCACGGTATCGATACGTTGGGCGAGCAGGCGAGCATTCAGATCTGACATGGCGTTATCCTGGTTACAAATGTGAATAAAATCAATGATGCTAAAAACGGATGAAAAAGAGAAGCGAAAAAAACGCACAACTTTACTCATCGACGATAATTAGCGGACAACGCGCGGAACACCTACGGGAAGGGCTAAAACGCGGCTCCGGGTAAGGGAGCCGCATTGAACAGTCTATCAGGCGGCAGGGCGCGCAATCACGCTACGGGTTTCCATGCGGACTTCGGCAATCGTGACATCGATAACATCCGTCACCTTATACACGACCTCGCCTTTAATTTGCACGGTACCGCTTTCCTGGCTGCAAACCAGCTCATCGCGTACGGCGTGGAGGAATGGGGCCGGGATAAAGGCAACTGCGCCGTTATCAACCAGTCGCACACGCATACCGCCGCGGCTGACATCGATAATTTCAGCAGCAAAGCGAGTATTAGTGCCGGCCTGCGGCTTCAGATAGCGGGCGTACAGCCAGTCGCCGACGTCGCGCTCCGCCATGCGGTTGAGGCGGCGACGTTCCGCCATTTGCACCGCAACGTCATCCTGCGGACGAGAGATGGTTTCCCCTTTGATAATCGCTTTCAGCAGACGATGGTTGATCATATCGCCGTACTTACGGATCGGGGAGGTCCAGGTTGCATAGGCTTCCAGACCCAGGCCAAAGTGCGGGCCCGGCTCGGTGCTGATTTCGGCAAAGGACTGGAAACGGCGAATACGGCTGTCGAGGAAACCGGACGGCTGCGCGTCCAGTTCGCGACGCAGCTTGCAGAAGCCCTCCAGCGTCAATACTTCCACCGGATCAACGTGAACATCGTGGGTTTTCAGCAAGGCCGCGAGCTGCTCGGTATTGGCCGGATCGAATCCGGTATGGACGTTATACACGCCGAAACCGAGCTTATCGCGCAGCACGCGGGCGGCGCAGATGTTGGCGGCAATCATCGACTCTTCAACGATGCGATTAGCGATACGACGCGGTTCGGCAACGATATCCAGCACTTCGCCTTTTTCGCCCAGCACAAAGCGATAATCCGGACGGTCCTTGAACACCAGCGCGTGGTTTTTGCGCCATTCGCTACGGCGCAGGCAGGCATCGTGCAGCAGGTTAATTTGCTGCGCGATTATCTCGCTCTCCGGCTGCCAGCCGCCGTTATTTTCCAGCCAGTCGGACACATCATCGTAGGCCAGCTTCGCTTTCGATTCGATGGTCGCCGCGAAGAACTGAATATCGTCTTCGATGGCCCCGTCAGCAGCCAGGATCATACGGCAGGCCAGAACCGGACGAACTTCGTTGGGGCGCAGGGAGCAGAGGTAATCAGAGAGTTCGCGCGGCAGCATCGGAATGTTGAAGCCCGGCAGATAGTTGGTAAAGGCGCGAATTTTTGCCGTATTGTCCAGCTTGCTGCCTTCGGCAATCCAGGCGGTTGGATCGGCGATGGCGACGGTCAGGTGCAGCTTACCGTCAGCGGCCAGCTCGGCGTACAGCGCATCGTCCATATCTTCGGTGCTGGCGCTGTCGATGGTCACGAAAGTCAGCGCCGTTAAATCGCGGCGTTCCAGACCCTCATCAAGCATCTCGGTCGCTACCCCATCCGGCGCTTCTTTTTCCAGATTATGGCGCGCCAGGGTGACCCACCATGGTGCGAAATGATCGTCGCCGAAGGTAATGTACTGGGTGAGCTCAGCGTAGAAACCGCGGTCACCTTTCAGCGGATGACGGCGCATTTCGGCAACGGCCCAGTCACCCTCTTTAAAATCATGCTCTACGCCGCGAGCAGCGCGGCAGGGAATGGCATCTTTCAGCAGCGGATGGTCAGGAACGATGGAAAGACGGTCGTCTTTCTTATGAACTTTGCCGACAAAACGCGTCAGGAACGGCTCAACCAGTTCTTCCGGCTCAGCGCTTTCGCGTTCTTTTTCAGTATTGACCACGGCAATAATACGATCGCCATGCATGACTTTTTTCATTTGCGGCGGCGGAATGAAATAGCTTTTCTGAGAGTCGACTTCGAGGAAGCCAAACCCTTTTTCCGTCCCTTTAACGACCCCTTCAACGCGCGGAGTCTGGGAATGCAGTTGCTGTTTAAGCTGCGCTAGCAGCGGGTTGTCCTGAAACATAATTTCTTATTTTCGTGGCTAAAAGAGCGGCTGACATTTTTACGCGAATATGCCTGCCGCAGCAAGCGCTGTTTCAGCATTTTACGTCTGCTGACATCCATTGCCGAGGGCGATTTTCAGACGATTCATCCAACCGCATAGCCCGCACCAGGCGAGAAGATCGATGGCGGCGGTGCGGGAAAGCCCGCATTCCGTCAATGGGCTTAGGTGGGCGGCGCTAAAACGGTCAGGGGAGCGGGTTAAAAGCTGTACGGACTGTAAAAGCCGGTGCTCGATGACATGCTCTTCTCTGCGCGACTGCGCGTCAGGAACGATACCGCGTAAAGCATCGGCAAAATCCGGACATCGCGAGGCCCAGGCATTGAAGCAGCTGATGCTGCCGTTAATCCGCGCTGCGATCAGCGCCACCTGAGCGGCGAACGGCGGCTGATCGCTGAGGTGGCTCAGGAGCAGTTCCTGCAGATCCAGCGGCGGTTCCTGGGTCGCCAGCAGCGGCGCCAGTTCAAACAGGCCGGGATACTTTTGCCATTTTGCCAGCAGCGACTGACGCTCATCATCGGCATAGCGTAAATCTGAGTCGTCGAGTCCGGGCCGCCAGTCGCTCTTTCGGGCAAAGAAAAGCGCCTCTGGCGCATCTTCCTGCTGCGGCATCCCGGGGATCCAGCGCACCGGGTAACCCTGCGCGGCGTGAAAGGCGGCGATAGCGCGCGCCTGGAAGCCGATAAAGCCAATAATCTGATTGATAAGAATAATGTCGCGACTGGTCAGGCCGACTTCGTCAAGCTGGCTGCGGGAGAGCGCGTTGATCAGTGAAGGAGAGCTCGCCAGCTGGCGCGCGTATTGGGTAATTTGCGCCAGGCGTCGATTGCTTTCACGCGAGGAGTCCGGGCCGGGAAGCGGCGCCAGGCGGGCTGCGTAGTGATTGCATAGCCGCTGAACGCCATAAACCTGGGCGACGGTCAGCGCCGTGCTAAGCCGGTCATAGGCGCTAAATGTCTGTAGACGATTTACGCTCACAGAAGCGGGAAACAGGGCATCAGCCAGCCGTCTGGCGGGTGCCAGCCAGGGCGCATGCGCCCTAAACAGATCTTCTGGTAGCGTGAGATCGAGGAGAAAACGATCTTCGACATGGGCGGCTTCAGGGACGAGCGGCAATACATCCACCGGGCAGATTGTTGACTGGGTCTCATGATACCAGTGGTTTTTGCCGTAAACGCGGCGTTGCTCCATGGGCGTTCCTTGTTCGGTATGTGGCAAACCGCCGTTTCGCGGTCATGCTATGCGGAACTATCCTGGCTTAACCCTGGGGCCGGAGAAAATATTGATACGTGCTAACAAATAGCGGATTGGAATAACAGAAGGGTAAATATGCAGAAAAGACCCCTCCTCACGGACGTAAGGAGGGTGAACAGCTTATTTGATTTCCAGCTCGTTCATGGCGGCGATGTTGAAGCCGCCGTCAACGTGAACGACTTCGCCGGAGATGCCGGCAGACAGGTCGGAGCACAGGAATGCTGCGCTGTTACCCACGTCTTCAGTGGTGACGGTGCGACGGATCGGAGTGACCGCTTCGCAGTGCGCCAGCATTTTACGGAAATCTTTGATACCGGAAGCCGCCAGGGTACGGATTGGACCGGCAGAGATGGCGTTAACGCGCACGCCTTCCGGACCCATGGCGTTAGCCATGTAGCGGACGTTAGCTTCGAGGGAGGCTTTCGCCAGACCCATCACGTTGTAGTTCGGGATGGCGCGCTCTGCGCCCAGGTAGGAGAGCGTCAGCAGGGCGGAGCCCGGGTTCAGCATACCGCGGCAGGCTTTCGCCATCGCCACAAAGCTGTAGGCGCTGATATCGTGAGCGATTTTGAAACCGTCGCGGGTAACCGCATTAACGTAGTCGCCGTCCAGCTGATCTGCCGGAGCATAGCCGATAGAGTGTACGAAACCGTCAAACTTAGGCCATACTTTTGCCAGCTCGGTGAACAGAGACTCGATGCTCTCGTCTTCCGCCACATCGCACGGCAGGACAATGTTAGAACCCAGCGCGGCGGCAAATTCTTCCACACGACCTTTCAGTTTTTCGTTCTGATAGGTGAACGCCAGTTCAGCCCCTTCACGGTGCATTGCTTGCGCGATGCCCCAGGCGATGGACAGTTTGCTGGCAAGGCCAGTCAACAGAATGCGCTTACCGGAAAGAAAACCCATAGCTTTTAATCCTTATCGTTATTGCGTATTTTTACTTTAACAATCATCTGGTTAGCGTTGTTATTTCAAAATAACTCAAATTTAGCCGGGAATTATATCCCACTGACGACCCCTTGTGTCACGATATTTTTCTGCCATTTGCCACGGTCTGGCGCGCTTTGGCTACCGTGCGTACAAGAGTATACCATCTGATATTGCGGCGATCTGGGGTTAGCGGCGCTCGATTTCCGCCAGTAAAAGCCGGGCGTCCTCAGAATGCGGGATCAGCTCGCCAGGCGGTTGATTCTGCCACCAGATCCCCGAGCCGGCCTGGTAAATCGTATCCGCCATCCGCCAGTGTCCCCGCAGAACCCATGCGATACCCTCCGCGCCTGGCCGTTGCGGCTCAGCGACGACGATAACCCGCGAGGCGGCACGCGCGCGCTGGGTCATAATATTGAAATCGAGACCGCGTCCGCTAATGCCTTCGCTGGCAAGAGGCCATTCGCCGGCAAAAGCCCATGGCTGCCAGAGCATCAGGCGCTGAGCAATATTGTCGCCCCGTAGCCACAGCGGCTGGCCCTCAAGAAGGGTGATGACTCGGTCAACGCCGGGAAAAGGAGAAAACGGGCCATCCTTTTCCAGCGTAGCGATACTGGCGCGCCAGAGAAACGGCGCATCTGGCGAGGCAACGCTGACAATTTCACGCGTTTCCCCACCGCCGTTTTTCCACGGCGTGACCGGCAGGGTAGAAAACTGAACCGGAACAATCATCGCAATTTTCGCCTCGGATTATTTACCGTCTTTACGCCAGGCATCGGCGGTCAGCGCCTCGCCGAAATGGCCGGCAATCAGACGTTTTGTCAGTTCGTGCAGCGGAGAGGCCAGTACATCGGCGGTGCTGCCGCGTTCGACCACTTCACCCTGGTGCATCACCAGCACCTGATCGCTGATGTGCTTCATCATGCCCAAATGCTGGGTAACGTAAATGTAGGAGATACCCTGTTTTTCCTGCAGCTCCAGCATCAGGTTAATCAGTTGGGAACGCATTGACATATCCAGCGACGCCAGCGCTTCATCGCAGACGATTACTTTCGGGCGCAGGATCAGCGCTCGCGCCAGGCCCAGACGCTGTTTTTGGCCCGGTGCCAGCATATGCGGATAATAGCTGACGTGGTCAGGCAGCAGACCAACCATGCGTAACGTTTCGATAATCTGCTTCTGCCGCGCCTCGGGTTCGAGGTCGGTATTGAGACGCAGAGGAAAATCGAGGATTTGCGAAATTCGCTGCCGTGGATTGAGCGAGGTCGACGGATCCTGAAAAATCATGCGAATCTTCTGGCTGCGGAAAGAGAAATCGCCAAACGCCAGCGGATGGTCATCAATCAGCAGTTCGCCTGTGCTGGGTTCGACCATCCCGGCTAGCATTTTCGCCAGCGTCGATTTGCCGGAGCCGTTTTCGCCGATAATCGCCAGAGTCTGGCGCTCGCGCAGGGTAAAGCTTAACGGCTTAACCGCCTCTACCGTTTGCCGGTGAAACCAGCCGGTGCGGTAGCGAAAGGTCTTACTCAGATTGCGTACTTCAAGCAATGTTTCGACCATTTCACTCTTTCTCCATGTTCAGCGGGAAGTGACAGGCATAGAGGTGGTTGCGCGCGCCCACCAGCCGGGGCGTTTCGATACATTCACGCTGGGCGTAAGGGCAGCGCGGCCCGAGCCGGCAGCCGATAGGCAGCTGTTCGAGCAGCGGAATAGCGCCCGGCAAGGTATTGAGCCGACTTTTGTGCGGCATGGCGCTGCCGAAATCGGGAATCGCCCGAATCAGCGCCTGGGTATAGGGATGATGAGGAATCGTCACCAGCTCCTCGCTCGGCGCGGTTTCCACCGTCTGCCCGCAGTACATGACGTTAATTTTGTCCGCCCATTTACTGAGCATCTGCATATCGTGACTGATCAACAAAATCGTGGTGTTGTTGTTTTGGTTCAGCCGCGTCAGCAGGCGGATGATTTGCGCCTGTGTTGTCGGCTCCATGGCGTTAGTCGGTTCATCGGCGATCAGCAGCCGCGGCTGGTTAGCCAGCGCGATGGCGATCATGACCTTCTGACACTCACCATCCGTCAGCTCGTAGGGGAAGCTGCGCATCGCATCTTTATGGTCTTTAATCCCCACGCGGTGCAAGAGCTCAATGGCGCGCCGCTTGCGCCAGCCAAAACGTTGCCACCAGCGGCCTTTAAAGGTCCAGCCGGGGATATTCTGCGTGAGTTGTTCGCCGATACGTTCGGAAGGATCGAGACAGGATTGCGGCTCCTGAAAAATCATCGAGACGTTGTGGCCCACCAGTTTACGCCGTTCGCGCACTGAGAGACGCAGCAGATCGATATCGTCGAAACGCATACGGTCGGCGGTCACCCGCCAGTTGTCTTTGGTGACGCCGCAAATCGCTTTGGCAATTAAGCTTTTACCCGAGCCGGATTCTCCGACCAGACCGCGAATTTCCCCCTCAGCGAGGGTCAGGCTGACGCGATCGACGGCTTTCACCCAACCTTCGTTGGTTTTGAATTCAATGGTTAAATTTCGGATATCGAGTAACGGCATTATTCCACCCCGGCGATAATTGCGCGGCGGATCCCGTCGCCCAGCAGGTTAACCAGCAGGACGCTAATCATAATGGCCGCGCCCGGCAGCATCACCGTCCACGGCGCAACGTAAATCAGCTCCAGTGCGTCGCCGAGCATCGCTCCCCACTCCGGGGAAGGTAGCTGAGCGCCGAGGTCGAGGAAACCCAGCGCGGCGATATCCAGAATCGCCATCGAGAGCGCTCGGGTGATCTCCGTAACCAGCCCAGAGGTAATATTTGGCAACACCGCGAACCATAAAATATTCAGGGTTGACGCTCCGTCAAGGCGGGCGGCGATAACATACTCTTTTTCCAGCTCGTCGTGCACCATGCTGTAAACCGAGCGTACCATGCGCGGCAGAAGCGCCAGCCAGACGGCGAACATCGCGTGGCTGAGGTGAGGTCCGGCGAAGGCGACCACGATGATGGCCAGCAGCAGTGACGGGATCGACAGCAGGGTATCGAGAATATGGTTCATTACCGCCGAGCGCAGGCCGTGGGTCGCACCGGCAATCACGCCAAGCACCAGACCCAGTAGGGTAGCGCCCAGCGTCACCACAAACGCGCCGCCGACCGTTGGCGCCGCGCCGCTCAGCAGGCGGCTAAGAACGTCGCGGCCCAGATCGTCGGTACCAAGAAAGAACGAGACTTCGCCGTAGCGCGACCATGACGGCGGCAGCAGTTGATAGCCAAGGAACTGCTGATCGATACCGTAAGGCGCGAACCAGCTGCCGAAAACGCACAGTAGCACCAGCGCCGCGCAGCCGTACAGGCCGATCATAGCGGTAGTATCGCCATAGAATTTTCGCCAAACGGTGCGCAGCGCACCCGGCGGGCGCTTCTCCAGATAGACGCTATCGTAGGGCATATGAACCTGTTTTATGTTTGTTAGTCATGATTGATGTCTTTTTAAATTCTTCAATACCAGCAACACGTTACTGCCATTTTGTGCTTTAAGATTCTTTATTTTGCATTAATTTGAAGGTTATCAATTTACGTATAATGTGCACACTGATGTGTATATCATCTTCCCGAATGTACACATTGCCTACCGACACAAAACTTAGGAAATCTCTTGGCAAAAAAAGAGACAAAATTGAGGTCATTTCAGACGCTCACGGCTTGAATGTCAGGTTGTCTACTTCCGGCAGTATAACATTCTTTTATCGTTACAGATGGAACGGGAAGGCCGTACAGCTGACGATTGGCGATTATCCAACCATATCACTATCTCATGCGCGAGAGCGTCGGCAGCAGTTCAGGGCGTGGTTGACGGAAGGACTGGATCTGAGACGGCAAAAGGTGCTGGCGAAACAGAAAAAAACAGAAGCGCTGACAGTTAAAGAAGCGTTCGACTACTGGGAAAAGTTTTACTGCATTCCTGAAGGGCTGGTGAAAATAAAAGTTAACCGCCGGGACTTCAATAATCATATTGGGCCCGTATTAGGCAACATGGTTGTTGACCAGACAACGAAGGCGCACTGGCTAAACCTTTTTGATGGTATGGGGAGAAGGGTGGTTACCGGCCAGATGCTGGGTTTAATGCAGCGCACATTCCGTTTCTGCTCCAATCGAGGGGTTATTAACGTAAATCCTATAGAAAGCTTAAGACGCTCTGATGTCGGGCTGACTGCTGCGGTAAAAGATCGTTGGTTAAGTGATGAGGAAATCAAAACTGTATGGAATGCTCTGCCGGAGATGAAGCACAGGCAGCAGCTGATTATGACGTTTCTTATCATGACCGGTTGCCATAGTACTGAGATAAGAACGGCTAAATGGGAATGGTTTGATTTCCAGGAGGGAACCTGGACTATTCCAGCAAGTGATTACAAAACCGGTCAGTCAGAAAGGCGGGCGCTACCTGAAGCGGTGGTCAAAATGCTGAAGACAGAAAAAGAAACATCCGTCTCAAATTATGTTATGACACTGTCACGATAAAAGGGCCAGAACACGATCGTCCCCCGCTGCAATCCAACATTGCCTTATTCTCAGCTCAAATCATCGCCAAAACGGGAATGAAAACATGGTCGCTCCATGACCTGAGAAGAACAATAGCGACACGCCTGTCCGAGCTCGGCGCGCCGCCACATGTTATAGAAAAATTGCTCGGCCATCATATGTCCGGCGTCATGGCGAGATATAACCTGCATGATTACCTTGATGATCAGCGCCATTGGCTTGGGGTATGGCAGACTCATCTTGAAAAGCTGATTGGTCAGCCTCTGGTTTAATACCCACCTTAGACGATCCTGCCGGAGTATTCCGGCTTTATCATCAACCCGCCTCTGAAACCTCTGTCATGGCTGAAATAGCCCTATTTTCTTCCTCCCGGGAACACAGAGCATCACATCAAAAAATGCACATTTTACGTTCAATTATGAATTAATAGTGGACAGGTGATAACAATTCATTGCATTAAATTGCACAACATTTCAAAAAACGGAGTTTTTGATGTCGTGTCTTTCCTCTGCCAGATACGGGTTTCTGCTGGCCAGTCTCACTGCAACAGCCCTCCCGGCAGCGCCCCTGAGCCCTGCGGACCAGAATGCCATTGAGCAACAACAAAAGGCATTACTGGAACAGGCGCAACAGCAGCGCGACCTACTCCGCCATTCCACACCTGATCCCTCACTACCGGAAGCAACCCCCGCAGAACCGACCGGTCAGTGTTTTGCACTGCGGCATATCCGACTCGAGAACGTCACTGTGCTCCCGCTATCTGTGCAGCGAAACTTGACAGCAATCCCAACGGAGGGATGTATGTCACTCAAGCAAATTCAGCAGCGGGTGCGGGATGTTACGCAGGTTTATCTTGCCCGCGGATTCATTACTTCACGCGCCTGGTTACCTGAACAGGATATTTCTGCAGGATATCTGGTTATTTCCGTGACGGAAGGGAAAGTGGAAACCGTTATCCTGCAGGGGCAGGAGGAAAATGCACTGAAGATGGCCTTTCCGCAAACGCAAGGGAAAATACTTAATCTTCGCGATATTGAACAAGGGCTGGAGCAACTGAACCGCCTGACTTCGCGGTCGCTGACCGTGGATATTCTGCCGGGGAGCCGGGAGGGGTTTTCCCGGGTAGAGCTGGTACCGGTCAGTCAGCGTTTTCCTGTCAGTCTTGATGTGGGCGCAGATAACAGCGGGCAGAAAAGTACCGGCAGCGGACAGCTGAATGCCCGCCTGACAGCAGACAATGTGATGGGACTGGCAGACCAGTGGACACTGGCCGCAGGCAGGGACAGTGAGTTTCACCATAACAGACGCAGCCGCAGTATGCAGGCCGGCGTAACAGTTCCTTACGGGTACTGGCTGTTCAGTGCGCAGTATGCGTGGTCTGATTTTTATCAGACACTTTCTGTTGGTGGATCCCCGCAGTGCTGGCGCTATGCAGGCACCGTACAATCACAGCGGCTGGCCGCCAGCCGGACGCTACTGCGTGACGGTAAGCAACGTCTTGCGCTGGATGCCGCTTTTTCCCGCCGGGAAACCGAAAACCGGCTGGGCGGCGTACGTCTTGACGTCAGCAGCCCGACGCTCAGCAGCGTGACTGCCGGACTGAGCTACAGCCGGAGTATCGGTGGTGGCTATCTCACCCTGGGCCCGTCTCTTTCTCACGGCGTCCCGCTCGCGAGCGCGACGCGGGATGACCCGGCGCATCCCGGCCTGCCCCGCAGCAAATTCCGGCGCTTCAGCGCAAGTGCAAGCTGGTTTTACCCGATGACATCCACTGTGTACTGGCTGACCGCAGCCTGGGGGCAGACCACGCCTGACAGACTTTATGCCAGTGAGCAACTGTCCGTCGGAGGGCAGTATTCTGTCAGGGGGTTTAAAGATCAATATCTCAGCGGCAACCGCGGCGGCTACTGGCGCAATGAACTGACATGGCAATGGATGACGGTGCCGGGCGTGGGGGCATTCTCAGCAACGGGGGCACTGGATACCGGGCATGTCATGCGCCAGAAAGGGATAACCGATGGCGGTACGCTGACAGGGGCTTCCGTCGGACTGGAGCTGACTGGTCGCAGGCTTAGCCAGGCTCTGACCCTGGGTATGCCGTTGTCGTATCCCGACAGACTCAGTCCGGATAAACACGTGGTTTACTGGCAGGCCACAGTTTCACTTTAACTGCCGGCACACAGCTGGGGCCATGATGGCCCCGTCATACAGGATGTTCTGACATGGATAAACTCGCTCATCCGCTGGCCCGTGGAGCCAGCTGGCTGCTGATCTACCTGACCGCCGTTCAGCCTCTGCATCCCGCCATTGCGGCGGGTATTACTGCTGCGAATGGCAACACTCAGGTCGTGATGAAACCCGGGAACGTCCCGGTGGTGAACATCGCCACGCCCAACTCGGCTGGCATATCGCACAACACCTACCAGGATTTTAACGTGGGAACGCCGGGCGCGGTGCTGAATAACGCCACGCAGGGCGGGAAAACACAGCTCGGCGTCACCATCGACAACGGCAATGCCAGACTCAAGGGTAAACCGGCCGAGCTAATTATTAACGAGGTGACCAGCGGCAATCGTTCTGAACTGAAAGGCAGGCTGGAAGTCTTCGGCAGTAAAGCCGGTGTGATGATTGCCAACCCGAATGGCATCACCTGTAACGGGTGTGGTTTCATCAATACTCCGTCGGTGACACTGACTACGGGCAAACCGCAGTTTGACAAACAGGGCGCACTTGAGGCCCTGGAGGTCAAAAAAGGCGCGGTGATTATCGGCGGAAACGGTCTGAATGGCGCCAGTACCGAATATGTTGATGTCATCAGCCGGGCCACTGAACTGAACGGCAAAATTAACGCGAAAACCCTCACCCTGACGCAGGGAGCGAACCGGGTCAGCTTTAAGGACGGCACGATAAAACCCATTGCCGGTGAGGGGGCAAAGCCTCAGCTTGCTGTCGATACAAAGGCGCTTGGCGGCATGTATGCCGGTAAAATCCGCCTGGTCGCCACCGAAGCCGGGGTCGGAGTCAACCTGAGCAATATGACATCCACTCAGCGGGACATCTCCCTGACGACGGCCGGAAAAATCACCCTCAGTAACGTTAAGGCGCAGACTGACCTGAACGTCAGCGGGCGAGATATCGTCACGCCAGCCGGGTCCAGCGTGCGCGCTGAACGTGATATGACGCTGGCGGCGACCACAGTGGATAACCGGAGCAGCACCACTGCCCACGGGGATATGCGGGTATTTGCGTCTACGGTGCGCAATACTGGCAATGGCGCGTCATTACACAGCCATAAAAATCTGTGGATACAGAAGGATGCCCAAGGTAACAAAGCCAGTCTGGTGGAGAACCGGTCGGCTCGCATTCAGACCAATACGGGTGACCTGGTCATACGCACTGAGACGCTGAACAATACCCGCGATGTTCTGGCTTACGAATGGAAAGATATCAACCCTGATTCAACAGCATTCGTTAATATTCCACAGCATCGTACCATCAGTGCCATCAGACACGCTTCAGGAAATATCACACTGGCTGATGTGATTTACTGGGATGCAACATTAGGTGGTAAATGGTTCGGTACTGCTAATTTTAACCAGTCGGATCTGGTCAATACCGCCAGAAAAGAATATCGGCGAACCGCTACATCGTCCGCAGCCTCCATTCAGGCTGGCAGAAATGCTTATCTTAATACCACTCTTCTGACTAATAACGAAAGTCTTATAAAAGCAAATCAAGATCTGATTCTCACTGGAAAAACGTTTAATCATATCTGTGGCATCACCGGTACCAGGGATACCTGGTCCTCCTATAATACAGCGTATCGACCTTCTAATACTGTGTCGCCTGCGGTTCCGGAAAGTCAGTTAACAATTGCAGGGAAACAAAATAAAACTTATACGTTCCAGAAAACAGGCGAGATCAATAGTTGGAAAAATCCGACTATCTCTCCAGCACTACTCTCTGCTGGAGGTAATCTGGTGGCGGATTTTTCTGAACGTATTGAGAGTACTGAACCTTATGCCACGAATGTCCAATATTCAGAGGTGACGGGCCGTCCGGACACGATGACAGCCAAAAATATCCTTTTACGCGCCGGAAGTATCATTACCACCGATGTAATGAAGGCCTCAGGGGATATTACCTTACAGTCAGACAGCGGCACGAAAATGGCGCTGGCGCTAATGACGGCCGGAAAGGATATCTCGGTTCTGGCTGGCGGAAATGTTGAGTCCTGGCAGAGTGAGCTGAAGGGGCAGAATATTACCCTGGTCAGTCGCGGTGGTGACGTCACCTCTCATACCAGCGAGTGGCCAAACTATTTCCATTCTGACGGGCTACGCTGGCTGGGGAGTCTGGAAGCTTCACGTGATTTATCACTGACGGCAGCGAAAAATATTCTTCTAAGGAACACGCGTTTTCCTGTTCTGAGCCAGAATATTTCTCTGGTTGCGAATGGGGATATCACGTTTGATAAAAATGAAGCCATGCTGGGGCATGAACGGCCAGGCGTTGTCCTGACCCAGGCCCGTAAACAGGAACTGTTTAACCGGATGTTGCCCGGAGAGCCGCTTCGTACTTCAGGTGATATCACCCTGAGCGGCCATCGTCTGTCTTTGTATGGCGCAGGGCTCGAAGCCGGCGGGAATATCAGCCTCTCATCGGCTGCCAATACTGATCTGAACATGCGAAGCCTGAGTGGCCGCTACAGAGATTTTTTCCCGGACAGCCGGATACCCGAATTACGCAGCAACCTGAAAGCAGGAGGAAACCTGCTTATCAGCTCAGCGGCAGATATCGGTGTACAGGGCGCTCATATTGTCGCCGGGAAAACCGCGACGCTGCAGGCAGGAAAACTTCTCTGGCTGGGCACCTACGGATATGGTGTAACGGACAGTGGTAATGACAATAACAGGGATGAACTCAACGTACTGACCCGTCTGCACGGAGCGAAAAGTCTGACTCTGGCGGCAAACGGGGGGATCCAGGCTAACGGCAGTACGCTGACCTCAGACGGTAACATCACGCTGACATCCGGCGGGAATATGCAGTTTCAGTCCGCCCGGGGGACGCTATACCGTGAGTCCGGGAATACCTGGACGGAAAGCGTCAGCCAGACAGGTGTCACGCTGAACTCAGGTGGTGCACTGACGGTTATCTCGGGTGGCAGCATCCTTTTTCAGGCATCGCGTTTACTGGCAAAGGGGGCGATGGATGTTGCTGCAAAAGGCGGCTGGCTCTATGCCCAGGCGATGGAAGAGTCCAGTCATTACGAACGTGAAACCACGAAGAGAAAGTGGTGGGGTAAGAAAACCACCGTCAAACAAACGAAACACACCACCACCAACCGGGTGACGGACTTTATTGCGGGAGGCAATCTCAGCCTGCTGAGCCGTGATGACAGTACCTATGAAGCCAGTAAAATCGAGGCGAAAAAGAACGCCACGCTGACCAGTACCAACGGAAAAGTCAACTTCCTGGCCGTGAAAAACACGACTTTTGAGCAGACGGTCAGCACCTCGAAAGGCTTCTATATCAAGCAGGCAAATAAAGGCTACAGCGAAGGAAAATGGGTGCTTCCGTCTGTTCATGCTGGCGGAAAACTGACGGTCAACGCGGCCAGCGGCATCAGTGCCGATATCAAAGCGAAAAATGGTCAGGCTTTGCAGGGCGCGATTACTGCTCTGGCGGCGTTACCCGGTACAGAGTGGCTGAAGGGACTGAATTCACGCAGCGATGTTCAGTGGAATACGGTTAAGGATGCTTACGACAGCTGGAATTATAAAAGTCAGAGCCTGAATCCGGCTGTGGCGGCGGTGATTGCGGTGGCTGCAGCAGCGGCCACCGCAGGCAGTTCACTGGCGGCGACAGTTGCATCTTCAGTAACTTCCACCGTGGGTGGTGGCGCAGTAACGACCGGCGCGGTTACTGCCGGGATGTCCTCTCTTGCCGCTCAGGCCGCCGTGGCACTGGTAGAAAATCAGGGGAATCTGTCAAAAACGCTGTCGGCACTGGGAAGCAGCAGTTCGGTCAAATCGCTGGCCACCTCCATGGTTATCGGGGGCGCGCTCGCGGGCTTTGATAAGGTTATGAATGTTGAGGTGCCGCCCGATAAAGCAAAATTGCCGGCGCTGGTCAAAAACGAAGGATGGGGAAAAATCGTCCAGCGCGTGGCCGGCCAGTCGGTTATCAGCTCCAGCCTGAACACCGCTCTCAACGGCGGCAGTTTTAAGGACAACCTGACTAACGCCCTGTTGGCGAATATTGGTAATCAGATTAATGCCGAAGGGGTCGGTCTGATTGGCGATAACGGCGAGGTTCTGGGTATAGCGGGCAAATCGCTGAGTCATGCGGTGGTCGCGGGTATCAGCGCGGAAATTGGTCGTGGTGACGGGAAAGGGGCCGCTGCCGGAGCGCTGGCTGCCGAGCTGGCCGGGGTTATCATGCAGAGTTCTTTGTTTGAGCCGGCTAATCTGAATGAACGGGAACGTCAGTTACTGCGGTTGCAGGAAGCCTTAAAGGGTAACGAGGCAAAAGAGCAGACGGCACGTGTGATTGGCGCATTGACCGGGGCACTCATTACGCACACACCCGAAGGGGTATACAGCGGTGCAGACAGTGCCCAGAACGTCTATCGCTACAACATGACGGAACATATGCTGCAGCAGTATGCCCTGGATAATCAGCGGGATATTCTGGCAGCGAGTGAAGGAGATGCGGCGGCGGCGAAGCGTGTTCAGGCCCGGAGAGAAGCGGCGATTATCGTGGCAGCGGCCAGCGGTGGGGGTATGGCACTGACAGCAGGTGGTATGACTCTGATTGGTGCGGCTCCCGAGCTGGTTCTGGCTGCAAGGCTGGTTATCGCCGGTTGTAAAACAAATCCTGCGCTCTGCCTGAATCAGGCGGGTATTTATGCGGCAGATATTGTGGCACCAGAAGCACTTATCGGTACTGGAGCCATTACCACTTCCAGTACGCTGATTATCGGGAAAACCGAAGATAGCCTGAAGAAGCTTTCGCAGCAGTTGGTGAAGGTCTATGATGAACTGAATATAACAAAAACATTAAATATTCAATCTGTTGCCGGTTTCATTAAAGGCGAAACGGCTGCTGGAGCGATTTTTTCAACGAAAACGGCTGATTATGTTAAAAGCTTGCAAAAAGATAACACTACCAAATTAGTTAGTATTTTCAACAAACAAAACCCTAACGCTGAATTAAATGTTTTTGGGAAATCCTTGCAACAAGTTTTGGGACCTGGAGGGAGCGATACCAGAGGCAGAACTAAGGTTTTTGCTTCAGAAAAATTAACTGAAGATGAAATCATAAATTTTGCTACATCTCTAACTGGTGGAGTACCATTTAAAGAGCAGATTCTTCCAGATGGAAGGCTGATGTATGCAAAAATAAACGATAATCAAACTATCAATCTTCGAAATTTTTCAGCTTCAGCAGAGAAAACCGGAGCAAGATGGACAATTGAAATTATTGGTAACTCCGATATTAAAGCAGCATCCAAAACATCATTAAATAGATTCGAAGTAAAATTTAGATAGGGGTAATAAGATGAAATATTTAACTGAGGAACAATACCAGGATCGAAAAGATTTATTGCGAGGAGCCTCTACAACGATGTTATGGAAAAATATTGACCCAGAGAGTGTGGATGGTGCCTATAAACTAACCTATCAGGAAGAAAAAGCTCTATATATCTGGTTCATTTCACGCTTACTGAAGGATGGTGACATTAAACTCGCTCGCCATGGAAAATTTCTCCCAGGAAGCATTGAAAAGCAGATCGAGGTTTTTGAAATGGCATTTCCCAAAACTGAGGATGATATGGATTGTGATGCATTTGAAGGATTTTGGTTTTTAAGTGAAAACTGCCCTGCAGGTATTGTCTGGATTTACGAAAATGGCTATCAGGATTGGACTTAGGTAATGATGTTTTAACATCCGCCCCGTCATTTATGATGGGGCGGATGTCATGACATACAATTACATCCAGACTGTGTACCTATTCTACGAGCTTGTCAGTAATTCTGTGTAACTGCCACTGTATTAAAGGTGATCGCTCAGGCGGTCACCGAACTCGATAATAAAACGACTTATCGCCAGTCGTCAGTTCTGGATCGGCATACTTCATTTTTTTGATGCATTTTTGATCACCAGATAAACAACTTTCCGTACCGAGTCATCCGTCGGGAATACTTTGCGTTTCTTTATCGCCGCCCGGATAACGCTGTTCAGCGATTCTACAGCATTCGTGGTGTAGATGGCCTTGCGGATATCCGGTGGGTAGCCGAAGAACGTGTTCAGGTTTTCCCACTGTGCACGCCAGCTTTTGCTGATTTGGGGATACTTATCCTCCCATGCTTCTGTGAACGCATCAAGCGCCATCAGCGTCGCCTCTTCGGTCGGGGCCTGATAAAGCTTTTAGCCCGCTGGTGACGGCTTTGGAGTCCTTACAGGACACGTATTTCAGGCTGTTACGCACCATATGGATGATGCACAGCTGGATGTGAGCCTGCGGGTAGACCCTGTTTATCGCATCCGGGAAGCCCTTCAGACCGTCCACGCAGGCAATGAGGATGTCCTGAAGACCGCGATTTTTAAGCTCTGTCACCATACTCAGCCAGAACTTTGCGCCTTCATTTTCGGCCAACCTCATACCCAGTAATTCTTTCTGGCCTTCGATGTTGATACCCAGCGCCAGGAAGAGGGCTTTGTTGATTACGCTGCCATTCTGACGGACTTTGACAGCAATACAGTCCATATAAACAATGGGATACAGCGCACCCAGTTGTCGGTTTTGCCACCCCGTGATCTGCTCTTTTTACGGCGTCGGTGACCTTGGATATCAGCGTGGGCGATACATCGGCGTCGTACATTTCTTGCGTGCGTTTATCAGGGATAGTTTATCCCACCCCCTGGTACGTAACCCCAGAAGACAGGGTCGATATGCAGTTGCTCATCATGTTCGCTCAGGAGCAAAACCTTTGTCCCTGGCGCCACGTTGTATCGGCCGATTGGTTCTGGATCATAGGCGATATCACGCTCAGCTTCTTTGGCAAGGTAAGCCAGGTATTCTTCGCGTGTCTGTGATTGAGCAAAGCGTCCGCACATGGTTACCTCCAGTCATCAGAGTGAAAGTATAGAGGGTGTGGAGAAAAGGTAGGAAGGTAACTCCGACAGCCATATAACTGATGACTGCCGGAGTGGACGTTAAAAACAATGTGTACAAAATTGTGTATTAAAATCCGGAAAAATCACAATAATAAAAACTAACTTGTTGTATTTAAATGGTGTTTTTTTATTTGTAACTGCTATCGTAGGGCATACCATTCCTTATGTTTCAGTGGGTTAGCCATAGCCCCCAAAATATCGGATATCACGTTCACAATAATCACCAGCGCGCCGATGACCATCACGCCCGCTGAGATTGCGGCGTAGTCCTGTTGGCGAATGGCGTTAATGAGCCAGCGGCCCAGTCCCGGCCAGCTAAAGACCATTTCGGTAATCATCGCCAGCGTTAGCATGGTGGAAAACTGCAGACCCAGGCGCGGGATCACCGGCGGCAGGGCGTTATGCAGTACGTGACGGTGTAAAATTGTCCGCCGCGATACGCCACGGGTGGCCGCAGCTTTGACATAGTTGGTGTCGTACACTTCGCTGGTGCTGATGCGCATCAGACGGATCACTTCCGTCGTCGGCGCCACTGCGAGGGTCAGCACCGGCAGCACCATATGGCGCGCCGCGCTGACGATCATTTCATGACGCCACGGCGAATCGGAAAGCCACGCGTCGATCAGCGCAAAGCCGGTGACCGATTTCACTTCGTACAGCAGGTCGAAGCGCCCGGAGACCGGGAACCAGCCCAGGGTGAGGGAGAAAAACAGGGTCAACAGCAGCGCCAGCCAGAATACGGGGATCGAGAAGCCCAGCAGCGCCAGGGCGCTAATCAGGGTATCTTGCCATTTGTTGCGCATAATCCCCGCCAGCATGCCGACGGGGATCCCGATCACCAGCGCGAAGCCGAAGGCGAGGATACACAGCTCCATCGTGGCAGGGAATACCTCTTTAAGCTGCTCGGAGATCGGCTGCCCGTTGATGCTGGAGACGCCAAAATCCCAGTGCAGCACGCCCTCAAACCAGAACCACCAGGCGTTCCACAGCGAGGCGCCCTGCAGCGGCGCGTGAGGCGTAAAATAGCTCAGGCTAAAACCGACAAACGTCAGCAGAAAGAGCGTAATCAGCAGCAGCAGCAGGCGACGCAGGGTAAAAATAATCATGGTTTTTGCACCTCGTCTTCTTTTTCCCGCGAGACGCCGGCAAAAGAGGCGTTGCCAAACGGACTCAGCACCAGGCCTTTCATGTCGTAACGATAGGCCTGAAGACGCAGGGAGGAAGCCAGCGGCAGTACCGGCAGTTCATCAGCAAGAATGCGTTGGGCCTCTTTATAAGCTTCAATGCGCGAAGCCAGCTGCTGGGATGTCAGCGCTTTTTGTAGCACGTCATCGAATTCACGATGACACCAGTGAGCATAGTTGGTTTGTGAGGCAATCGCCGCGCAGCTCAATAGCGGACGGAAGAAGCTGTCCGGATCGTTACTGTCCGTTGCCCAGCCGGAAAGCGTCAGATCATGACTCATATCCATTAATCTGGCTTCCTGAAAACGCCCTTCGACCGGCACAATGATCACCTTCACGCCAATTTGCGCCATATCCGCCTGGATAAGCTCGGCGGTTTTCAGGGGGCTGGGGTTCCAGGCCTGCGAACTGGTCGGGACCCATAGTTTAAGCGTCAGCTGTTCCAGCCCCAGCGCTTTAAGCCTGGCGCGAGCTTCCGCAGGATTATATTCGGTGATTCTGGCGTCGTTATCATAGGCCCAGGAGGCGCGAGGCAGCATTGAAGCTGCGGTTTCCGCCGTTCCGTAATAGATTGACTGCATCAGACGCTGATTATTGATGGCCAACGCCAGCGCGTGACGGACCTCCGGATTATCGAGCGGCGGCTTAGCGGTATTGAACGCCAGCCAGGCGATGTTCATTCCCGGGCGCAGGGTCAGGCGAAGGCGCGGGTCGTCACGCAGAATAGAGAGCTGGCTCGCAGCCGGCCAGGCCAGCACATCACACTCGCCGGTCAGCAGTTTTGACAGTCGTCCGGTACCACCGGAGCCCAGATCGACCACCACCTGCGGCATCAGCGGTTTACCTCGCCAGTAGGCCGGGTGGCGCTGCAGACGAATATATTGCCCGCTGCGATATTCCTCAAGCTGGAACGGGCCGGTGCCAACAGGTTGACGATCGATCAGCTCCTGACGATCGCTCTGGGCCAGCTTTGCGGCATACTCCGCCGACATCACCGAGGCGTAGTGGGTAGCCAGGTGCCACAGGAAGGAAGCATCCGGTCGTTTGAGGCGAAATTCAACGGTGTGGTTATCCAGCTTACGCACGCTTTCGACGCTGTCGGCGAACTGTAAGCTATCGAAATAGGGGAAGCTGCTGCCGTTCACGTTGTGCCACGGATGGTCGCGGTTAAAAATCCGGCCAAAGGTAAAAATCACGTCGTCAGCGTTGAAATTGCGGGTCGGCTTAAACCAGGCGGTGGTCTGGAACGGCACGTTGTTTCGCAGGTGGAAGCGGTAGGTGGCGCCGTTATCCAGCACCTCCCAGCTTTCTGCCAGTTCCGGGACCAGGCGGTAGGTATAGGGGTCAACATCAAGCAGTCGATCGTACAGCTGGGCGGCAAGAGTATCGACAATCAGACCGCTGCTGACCTTTTGTGGGTTGAAGGTGTTAACCTGGCCGCTTACGCAATAAACAAAACCGCTATCGCGAATATCCGCGTTAGCAGGCAGGGCGGGCGCGGCAAAAGCTTGCCCGTACAGCATAGACACCGCTGCCAGGAGAGAAGACAATTTCAGGCGCATAGTTTCTTATTGATTATAGAGCAAGGCTCTATCTTATTAATATTAAATAACATTTACCACCACCTTATTGCTTATGGAGATAATTTAAGCGATGGTTGCGTCGGTTATTTGACCAACTAATTCAAATTCATACCGCTTATTAACTTCGAGTATACCTCTTAATTCACCCTGCGTTTGGCAACAGGCGAAGAGACGGGAAGCGCAAATATGAATTTCATCGATTCAAATGCAGAACGGCTCGCGGGCACGTATTGTCGTAAGCATAGCGCTTCTCTGCGCCGCAGACGCCCAGATGTTTGCCACATGGTAGCTTTTTATTTGCGGATTCTCCAGCGAGCCGTGCCGGCACGACCGCCGGAGAAAGGGGCGCTACAGCGGCAGGAGCCGGTTATAACGTGCAATATAGTCTTTTGGGGTGATTTCAAGCTTTCCGCCATCAGGATGGTTCGCGACATACGTACGCAGCACCAGGCCGCTTTTTTGCGGCGTGATTTCCCAGCCTTGCAGACGATAGGAATCTTCGGTTGAACGAATAAGCAGGTCTGAAAAGATCATCATGACCGTGAGCGCCGGGGCTTTGTGGCTTTTCATGGTATGAACCAGGCTGACGTGCGCGGCATAGCGGCCAAGCGTTGAGGAATTAACCGGAATCATCTGTATTTTCAGTCCATTGAGTCATCATGCGCCGATGATAGTTCACATCAGTATATCTTACCAGTTACAAATGTTTAACCATGATGACGGCCCGGGCGCATCTAAAACCCTTAACTTTGTCCCTGTTTGCCTCCGCAGGTCATGGTAACCATTCATGTGACACTGTCACTTCATGTCATTAAGAGGCGTAAATTCATACAGCGCCAGCGCGTTGCTCTCCAGCGAATCGACGAGCTGCCAGCGATCGCTTGCGGGGGTTTCTTCGCTCACGCGCAGGGCCGGGCGCGCCTGGTGCATCAGCCAGCGATACTCTTCTTCATCCGGGCCGCTCTGGCTGCGAAAAGCCTCGAAAAGCGGAAAGAGGGCGCCATGATGCCGATCGAAGAGATGATGTTTGATGCGCCAGCGTCCTTCAAGGCCGTGCAGGCGCACGTTCCATGGCTGACTAAAGCGCTGGATAAACGCCTCCTCGCTGGAAAGCCAGGGATTGAAAACCACCGTATTGCGCAGCAGCAACTGGTAATGGCCGTTATCGCGCAGCAGCAGCAAATTTTTTTCGTTAATCACCACTTCGCCCCGCAGCCTGCGCCACAGCCACAAGACCCAATACACCGGTCGCGGCAAACCGTGGAGATAGTGCAGCGCCAGGCTGGAGGTATCAAGCTTGCCGTTAGCGCCAGCCTCCCCCTGCAGCCCGGAATTCAGCCAAAACCCCGCCAGCCACACCTGGTCTGCCAGCCCCAGCAGATTATCCATCAGTAGCGCGCCGCGAAAGAAACGGCCGTTGGTGTCGCGAGTATCGCCGGTCAGGGTATTCCACGACAGTAGCCAAAGCGGTAACAGCAGCTGCCGCTGGCGCAGCGCGCTGTGGAGCTTGCGCATTTTAAGCACCGGGTAATTCTCGCTGGCGGCCAGCCTCTGGCTATCAATCTGCGCCAGATCCAGCAGTTCATTCGCATCTGCCTGGCAGGCAAGAAAATCCGCCTCGGCCAGCAGCGGTGAACAGAGGAGGGGATCCTCCTCCACGTTTTGTGAAAAGCGGTGCCAGATCCCCAGCGCCGACTGCGGCGAAAGCGCCTGGAGGATCGTTTTTTGTTGCCGCCAGGCATGCTGGCGCGCCTCATCGCTGGCCTGCGGGGACCAGTGCCAGACAAAACGCCAGCTGGCGAGGGTTGCCGGTGGAAAATGGTTGGCGGACAGGCGCAGAAAACGCTGTAGCAGATCGCCGCGGGTGGTGATACCGGTATGCAGTATTACCGCCCAGCCCATCGACGCCAGCCAGCTAAAAATGCGCTGCAGGTTATACCAGCAGGCATACCCGGCCAGCTGCGCATCGTCCCAGCCGGTACCGAACAGGCGGCTACTGAGAAACGGATCGTGAACGTCGATGGCGAATATCGGCAGCGAGTTGTGCAGTTCTTCGAGCTCCTGACGGACATCGTCGCGCAGCAGGTCATCCAGTTCCCGAACGGTAACGACGATGCGCGAGTGCCGCAGCGGCGTACCGCGCGCCGGTAGCTGGCGCATATCAAGATGACGGGTTTGCTGGGGATTGAGCCGCAGCGGCGGGCTATCCAACCCATTGATCTGCGGCGCATTGAGCCGGGAATATAGCCTGTCTATAGACACTGGTTGCCACAGCTCAGCCCGTTGAACGCGTGGACGAGGGGATTCAACCGCCGTTTGCGGATGCTGCTGGCGAAACTGGCGCGGCGTCAGACCGTGTTCGCGTTTAAACAGGTCGCTCATCACCCGGCTGCTGGCAAAGCCCTGTTGCTGAGCGATCTGCTGTATCGATTTACGCGTCATCGTCAACTGCTCAGCAGCTTTACGCAGGCGAAGCCCGGTGATGTATTGCATAAAGCTGACGCCCACCTCTTTGCGGAACAGACGCGATAGCCAGGCCTCAGAAACAAATTCGGCGGCGGCTATCTCCTGCAGCGACAGGCGCCGTTGATAGTTGGCGTCGATTCGCGCCACTACCCGATTTATTCGCTGACTCCAGCGTTCGGCTCCGCGAGGCGCCAGGGCGGTGAGGGGACGGCTGAAGCGTGACGCCAGCAGAAGAGCAATTTCGCTAAGCCAGCGGTTGGCCTCCAGCCGGTAGTGGGCCTGCGGATTGACCAGACCGAGGACCAGCAGCTGGCGCATCAGGTAGCGCAGGGTATCTTCGGCATCGCGGGTTTCGTTGCTGCTCTGGTAGGCAGAGGCAAAAAAATCGCCGTCGAGGCGGGTCAGCCATCCAGCGCTCAGCGACAGCGCCATCACGACGTTCGCCGTCTTGCTGTGCAGGCTCCAGGGGCGATGGCGATTCACTATCGCCAGTTCATCAGCCTGCAGGTTCCGGCCCGACTCGCCATCGCGGAGTTCGACGCTGCCCTCAAGCAGCCATAGTAGCGTCAGCGTCTCGTTTTCCTGCTGGCTCAACTGGCGGATATCGCGAACCGTAACCTGAAAGTCGCCTGAATGATGATCCACACCGCCTCCTGAAGACAAAAAACAGCGTGTTGTTTTTTGTCATAACCGTTTTGTATGAAAAACACTCATTAATAATCCGTCACTATAAAACAAAAAAGCGCATTTTAAAGCCGCCATGGATGCATAAACTCGAAAGTGTCGTGCAAACACAACACAGGAATAATAAAAATGACACACCCGATTATTGAGGCATTACAGGTTAATGAGGCGCAGTTTGTCGCTCTTCGTCGCCGTTTCCACCAGCAGCCGGAAATCGGTTTTGAAGAGCATAAAACCAGCGAAGAGGTGGCCCGACTGCTCGGCGAGTGGGGCTATCAGGTTCATCGTGGTCTGGCGGGAACCGGCGTGGTCGGTACCTTACGCGCAGGCGACGGTCAAAAACGGTTGGGACTTCGGGCGGATATGGACGCGCTGCCGATGCAGGAGATGAGCGGCAAAGCGTGGGCCAGCCAGATAGAGGGGCGTTTTCATGGCTGCGGCCACGACGGTCATACCACCACGCTATTGTACGCCGCGGAATATCTGGCGCGCACGCGGCAGTTTAACGGCACGCTGCAGCTTATTTTTCAGCCGGCTGAGGAACTGCTCTACGGCGGTCGGGTTATGCTCGAAGACGGCCTGTTCGACCAGTTCCCCTGCGATGCCATTTTTGGCCTGCATAATATGCCGGGACAACCGTTAGGCAAAATCGGTCTGCGCGACGGGGCGATGATGGCCTCATCCGACACTCTCCATATTGAAGTCAAAGGGGTTGGTGGACACGGCGCGCTGCCGGAGCATACCGTCGACGCTACGCTAGTGGCCTGCCATATCACCCTGGCGCTGCAATCCATTGTCTCCCGCAATATCACGCCGTTTGAGCCGGCTGTCGTGACCGTGGGCAGCATCCAGGCCGGGCATGCGCCGAATATTATCAATGACAAGGCCTTAATGAAGCTCACTGTGCGCACCTTAAACGAACAGGTTCGCGAGACCGTACTGCAGCGCATTCACGATATTGCCGTCGCTCAGGCCGAGAGCTTTAACGCCAGCGCCGCCATTACCCACGTTAACGGCAGCCCGGTTTTAAGAAACGATCCGGCAGCCAATGAGATGGTTCGGAAGGTGGCGGCTTCGCTATTTGGCGAGGAGCAGGTTGGCGAAGTGAAGCCGTTTATGGGCAGCGAAGATTTTGCTTTTATGCTCGAGCGTAATCCGAACGGCTGCTATTTCACCATCGGAGCCGGGGATGAAGCGGATCGCTGTATGGTGCATAACCCGGGATATGACTTCAACGATGCCCTGTTGCTAAAAGGCGCCGCGCTGTGGTGCGCCCTGACGGAACACTATTTGCGTTAATCTCCGCAACGAAGAGGACCCTGCTATGAGTTCTGTATCGCTAAGCGAAGCGCAGTTCGTCGGCACCGATCGCCTGCTGGCGGGTATTGTATTGAGCGTTCTGACCTTCTGGCTGTTTGCCCAGTCGGTGATTAACGTGGTTCCGGCAATGAAAAGCAGCCTTGATATTTCGCTGGAAACCCTGACCCTGGCGGTGAGCCTGAGCGCCTTGTTCAGCGGCTGCTTTGTGGTCGCCAGCGGCGGGCTGGCGGATAAATTCGGCCGCATGCGCATGACCACCCTGGGCCTGATTCTCAGCATAGCCGGCAGCGCAATGCTGGTGCTCTCCCAGGGACCCGCGCTGTTCCTGGCCGGACGCGTTTTACAGGGGCTATCGGCCGCCTGCATCATGCCGGCGACGCTGGCATTAATAAAAACCTGGTATGAAGGTAAAGCGCGCCAGCGGGCGGTCAGCTTCTGGGTCATCGGCTCCTGGGGCGGCAGCGGGCTGTGCTCGTTTGTCGGCGGGGCGATTGCTACCGGACTGGGCTGGCGCTGGATCTTTGTTTTCTCCATCGCGGTAGCGCTGGCGGCGCTGTTTTTACTGCGCGGTACGCCGGAGAGCCGCAGCGCCAGCGCGCAGCAGCATAAGCTGGACATTAGCGGCCTGCTCAGCCTGATCCTTGCGCTGGTGCTGTTAAATCTGTTTATCAGTAAAGGCCACGGCTGGGGCTGGAGCAGCGGAACCTCGCTGACGATGCTGGGCGGCGCGCTGGCGGCGGGGTTATTTTTTATCCGCAGCGGTCGGCGTAAGGGCGACGCGGCGTTGATTGATTTTGCGCTGTTTCGTAACCGGGCCTACAGCGCCGCGGTGCTGTCGAATTTTCTGCTCAACGGCGCCATCGGTACCATGATGATTGCCAGCATCTGGCTCCAGCAGGGGCACCATCTAAGCCCGCTGGAGAGCGGAATGATGACGCTCGGCTACCTGGTCACCGTGCTGGCGATGATCCGGGTGGGCGAAAAGCTGCTGCAACGCTACGGCGCGCGCTTGCCGATGATCGCCGGCCCGGTTTTTACCGCGCTTGGCATCCTGCTTATTTCCTGCACCTTTCTCGATAAATCGACCTATATCGTTACGGTCTTTTTCAGCAACGTGCTGTTTGGCTTTGGACTGGGCTGCTACGCTACTCCGTCAACGGACACCGCGGTGGTCAACGCTCCCGAGAATAAGGTCGGGGTGGCGTCGGGAATTTATAAGATGGGTAGTTCGCTCGGCGGGGCGATGGGTATAGCGGTGACAGCGTCACTTTTTGCGCTGTTTTTACCGCTGGGAATGGCCAGCGCGGCGCAGTATGCGCTGTGGTTTAACGCCGCGCTCTGTCTCGGTTCAATGACGCTGAGCGCGCTGCTGCTGCCGCGCATAGCTCAAAGCTGATGCTTTTTCAGCAGCGCCCGCAGCTGGTGATAGGTTAGCCCCAGTAGTTCGGCCGCCTGCTTTTGATTGTACTTCGCCTGCTCAAGGCTTCTCTCGAGCAGGCTTTTTTCTTGCTCCAGCTGGAAAGCGCGCAAATCGAGCGGCAGCATGGGGCCGGGCGCCTTTTCTGCTGCAGCGGGCGGGGCAGTTTGCTGCTGGCGGAAGGGGTTAATAATAATATTATCCAGCTCGC
Organism: Klebsiella sp. CN_Kp100; assembly: GCF_040065315.1. Lineage (NCBI taxonomy): Bacteria > Pseudomonadati > Pseudomonadota > Gammaproteobacteria > Enterobacterales > Enterobacteriaceae > Klebsiella > Klebsiella sp. CN_Kp100. The sequence goes on along the minus strand of NZ_JBEAIJ010000044.1, from coordinate 27,614 downwards.
TTTCACTGCTGCCGTGACGGTAAACCGACCGTTCCACCACGTTTTTTAATTCACGGATATTCCCGGGCCAACGGTAGTTCTGCAGCGTCACGGCGGCGCGTTCGCTAAAGCCGGGAAACAACGGCAGTCCGAGTTCGCGGCACATCTGGATAGCAAACTGGGTGGCGAGCAGCATAATATCGCTCTGGCGTTCGCGCAGCGGCGGCAACTGCACCACATCGAAAGCCAACCTGTCGAGTAGGTCAGCGCGAAAGAGCCCATCTTCCACCATTTGTGGCAGATCGGCGTTGGTCGCGCACACCAGGCGGACGTTAACCTGCAGCGGCTGGCTGCCGCCGACGCGCTCGAGTTCGCCATACTCAATCACGCGCAGCAGCTTTTCCTGCACCAGCATCGGCGCGGTGGCCAGCTCATCAAGAAACAGGGTACCGCCGTCGGCGCGCTCGAAGCGCCCCGGATGGCGTTTACTGGCCCCCGTAAATGCCCCGGCTTCATGACCGAATAGCTCGGAATCGAGCAGGTTTTCATTCAGCGCAGCGCAGTTCAGCGAGATAAACGGCCCCTGCCAGCGGGAAGAGAGGAAGTGCAGGCGGCTGGCGATCAGCTCCTTACCGGTTCCGCGTTCGCCAATCACCAGCACCGGTTTATCGAGCGGCGCCAGTCTTGAGACCTGTTCCAGCACTTCCAGGAAGCTGTTGGCCTCGCCGAGCAGGTTGTCCTTGTATTCCGCCATGATGAATTTCGCCATTAAGTAGTGTGATTCACCAGGTCACTTTAGCAATGCGTTGGCCAGATAACAACCACTTCTATTAAAATCAATAAGATAAAAAGTTGGCACGGCATTTGTATTAGTGATGGCACAGGCCGGTGCCTGATACCAGAACTATGAGGATTGAAATTATGGGTATTTTTTCTCGTTTTGCCGACATCGTGAACGCCAACATTAACTCTCTGCTGGAGAAAGCGGAAGATCCGCAGAAGCTGGTTCGACTGATGATCCAGGAGATGGAAGACACGTTGGTTGAAGTGCGTTCGACCTCGGCGCGGGCGTTGGCTGAAAAGAAACAGCTGACCCGTCGTATTGAACAGGCCGTTGCGCAGCAGGCGGAATGGCAGGAGAAAGCCGAACTGGCGTTGCGTAAAGAGAAAGAGGATCTGGCTCGTGCGGCGCTGATCGAGAAGCAGAAGCTGACCGACCTGATCGCTAGCCTGGAAAATGAAGCGCAGCTGGTTGATGAAACGCTGGCGCGGATGAAAAAAGAGATTGGCGAGCTGGAGAATAAACTGAGCGAAACGCGCGCCCGTCAGCAGGCGTTGATGCTGCGCCATCAGGCCGCAAGTTCCTCCCGCGACGTTCGTCGTCAGCTGGACAGCGGCAAGATTGATGAGGCGATGGCGCGCTTTGAATCGTTTGAACGCCGTATCGATCATATGGAAGCCGAAGCCGAAAGCCACCGCTTCGGTAAAGATAAATCGCTGGATCAGCAGTTCGCCGATCTGAAAGCGGACGATGAAATCAGCGAGCAGCTGGCGGCGTTGAAAGCCAAAATGAATCAAAATAACCAGTAATGTATTCGGGCGGCACCGAGACGTGCCGCCGCCATCTGCAAGGAGTTCACATGAGCATGCTTTTTCTCGCCATCCCTTTGACGTTGTTTGTGCTGTTTGTTTTGCCGGTCTGGCTTTGGCTGCATTACAACAACCGCACCGCCAGCGGCAGTTTATCGCAAAACGAGCAGCAGCGCCTGCTGCAGCTGACCGATGACGCAAAGCGCATGCGCGAGCGTATTCAGGCGCTGGAAGCCATTCTTGACGCTGAGCATCCGAACTGGAGAGAAAAATAATGGGCGGACTGGATCTGAGTAAAAAACTGTGGCGCATTCCACAGCAGGGCATGGTCAAAGGCGTTTGCGCCGGTATCGCGCAGTACCTGGACGTGCCGGTTAAGCTGGTGCGCCTGATTACCGTACTGGCAATGATTTTTGGCCTGTTCCTGTTTGTGGTGGTGGCCTACATCATTCTCTCGTTTGCGCTGGATCCTATGCCGGAAAGCGAGCTGTATGGTGAAAAAACGCCGAGCAGCGGAGAGCTGCTGGCTGCTGCGGATAAGGAGCTGGCTGCAGGGGAGCGCCGTCTGCGTGAAATGGAACGCTACGTCACCTCTGACACCTTTTCGCTACGCAGTCGTTTTCGTCAGCTATAACTGAAAGTTGAGGTTAATAATGAACATGAAATGGCAGCAGGCCGGGCAAAAAGTTAAACCGGGTCTGAAAATCGCAGGCAAGCTGGTGCTGCTCACCGCGCTGCGCTACGGCCCGGCGGGCGTCGCTGGCTGGGCGGTAAAATCCGTCGCGCGTCGGCCGCTGAAAATGCTGCTGATGCTTGTTCTGGAACCGATGCTCAGCCGGGCGGCGCAGCGGTTTTCTAAACGTCGTGGATGGCGTATGTTATGAGTGCCTAAAAACTCACTCTATCAGGATGATAAAATGCGAAAATTGTTTCTGGGTTTAGCGCTGGCGATGGCTTTACCCGCCTTCGCGGCGGAGCACTGGATTGACGTCCGCGTTCCACAGCAGTATCAAAAAGAACACGTTAACGGCGCGGTGAACATACCGCTGGCGGATTTAAAATCGCGGATTGCGGCTGAAGTGCCGGATAAAAACGATACCATTCACGTCTATTGTAACGTTGGCCGACAGTCGGGCCAGGCTCAGCAGCTGCTGAGCGAAATGGGCTACACGCAGGTGGTGAATGCCGGCGGCCTCAGTCAAATAGCGATGCCGAAAAGCGCCAGCCACTAACCGTCAGCCCCGCCGCAGCGGGGCTAATGCACTTTATTGATTAGCCCTCATGTCTATTTCCCTCGTTCTTCAGGCTCAACAGGATGGCGATGAAGCGACTCAAAACAGAATTTAATGCGCTGGTGAATCGTGGGGTTGACCGGCATCTCCGTCTGGCCGTCACCGGTCTTAGCCGCAGCGGCAAGACCGCGTTTATCACCGCACTGGTCAATCAGCTACTGAATATCCACGCCGGGGCACGGCTGCCGCTGCTTAGCGCGGCCAGAGAAGAACGCCTGCTGGGCGTCAAGCGCGTCCCGCAGCGGGATTTTGGCATTCCGCGTTTTACCTATGACGAAGGGCTGGCCCAGCTCTATGGACAACCTCCGGTCTGGCCGACGCCCACCCGCGGCGTCAGCGAAATCCGCCTCGCTCTGCGCTATCGCTCTAACGATTCGCTGCTGCGCCATTTTAAAGAGACTTCGACGCTCTATCTGGAGATTGTCGATTATCCCGGCGAGTGGCTGCTGGATCTTCCGATGCTGGCCCAGGATTACCTGACCTGGTCACGACAGATGACCGGACTGCTGCAGGGACAGAGGGCGGCGTGGTCGGCGCGCTGGCGGCAGCTTTGCGAAGGGCTGGATCCGCTGGCGCCCGCCGATGAAACCCGTCTGGCGGAGATCGCCGCGGCGTGGACCGATTATCTGCACAGCTGTAAGCGCGAAGGGATGCATTTTATTCAGCCCGGGCGCTTTGTGCTGCCCGGCGAAATGGCCGGCGCGCCGGCGCTGCAGTTCTTCCCCTGGCCGGACGTTGATGCCGCCGGTGAGGCTAAGCTGGTGCAGGCGGACAAACAGACCAATGCCGGAATGCTGCGCGAGCGTTTTAAATACTACTGCGAGAAAGTGGTGAAAGGCTTCTACAAAGATCATTTTCTCCGCTTCGACCGGCAGATTGTGCTGGTGGACTGCCTGCAGCCGCTTAACAGCGGGCCTCAGGCGTTTAACGACATGCGTCTCGCGCTGACGCAGCTGATGCAAAGCTTCCACTATGGCCAGCGCACGCTGTTTCGTCGTCTGTTCTCACCGGTTATCGATAAGCTGCTGTTCGCCGCGACCAAAGCCGATCACGTCACCGTCGATCAGCACAGCAATATGGTATCGCTGCTGCAGCAGCTGATTCAGGATGCCTGGCAGAACGCGGCGTTTGAAGGCATCAGCATGGATTGCCTGGGTCTGGCGTCGATTCAGGCGACGCAGAGCGGGCTTATTGAGGTGAACGGGGAGAAGATCCCTGCGCTGCGGGGGCATCGGCTAAGCGACGGACAGCCGCTGACCGTCTATCCCGGGGAAGTGCCCGCGCGCCTGCCGGGTCAGGCCTTCTGGGAGCAGCAGGGCTTTCAGTTTGAAAACTTCCGCCCGCAAGTGATGGATGTTGATAAACCGCTGCCGCATATTCGCCTCGACGCGGCGCTGGAATTTTTGATCGGAGATAAATTGCGATGACCGAACCCTTAAAACCGCGTATTGATTTCGACGGCCCGCTGGAGGTGGAAAAGGCGCAAATTCTGAAATCCGCTCGCGCTTTTGACGACGCGGATGCGGAGAAGTTCGCCCCTGCGCGCCTTGACGCGCCGGAAGAAGAAGAGGGGGCGGCGGAAGCGGTAGTGGAGTCGGTGCTGCGGCCTAAGCGCAGCCTGTGGCGAAAGATGGTCAGCGCCGGGCTGGCTATTTTTGGCGTCAGCGTCGTAGCGCAGGGCGTGCAGTGGACGATGACCGCCTGGCAAACGCAAGACTGGATCGCCCTCGGCGGCTGCGCAGCCGGCGCGCTGATTGTCGGGGCGGGCGTCGGCTCGGTAGCGACCGAATGGCGCCGTCTGTGGCGGTTACGCCAGCGCGCGCACGAGCGCGATGAGGCTCGGGACCTGATGCACAGCCATGCGGTTGGCAAAGGGCGTGCCTTTTGCGAAAAGCTGGCCCGGCAGGCGGGTCTCGATCAATCGCATCCGGCGCTGCAACGCTGGTATGCAGCGATCCACGAAACGCAAAACGATCGCGAAGTGGTAAGCCTGTACGCGCAGATCGTGCAGCCGGTGCTGGATGCGCAGGCACGGCGTGAGATTAGCCGCTCGGCGGCGGAATCGACGCTGATGATTGCCGTCAGTCCCCTGGCGCTGGTGGATATGGCGTTTATCGCCTGGCGTAATTTACGCCTCATCAACCGCATCGCCACTCTGTACGGTATTGAGCTCGGCTACTACAGCCGCCTGCGCCTGTTCCGTCTGGTGCTGCTGAATATCGCTTTTGCCGGCGCCAGCGAGCTGGTGCGGGAAGTCGGGATGGACTGGATGTCGCAGGATCTCGCGGCCAGGCTATCGGCGCGCGCGGCGCAGGGGATTGGCGCCGGGCTGTTGACCGCGCGGCTGGGTATCAAGGCGATGGAGCTCTGCCGCCCGCTGCCGTGGATCGCCGATGATAAACCGCGGCTGGGGGACTTCCGCCGCGAGCTGATCGGCCAGCTAAAAGAGACGTTGCAAAAGAGCAAAAGCGGCGCGGAAAAATAAGTCGCTTAAGCATTCCCGGCTTGCGGCGTGAACGCCTTAGCCGGGTTACCGCTCCACAGAAGGCTGTCACTTGTCTCACGGCGATGCGCAGCGCAATCGGGGGAGAAAAGCAGCGGCGATGACGACCGGTTTTTATTGCCATTTTCCACTCTGAGCGCATAACTTTACGGCATAAAGGCCATTTTTCCGCCATACTGTCAATAATTGTTGACAGCTATCTTCACGCCAGCAAATAACTGTCCTATTATTCATCCGTTATTGGCCTCTTTAGGGTGAAAACTCCTATGCGTCTTGAAGTCTTTTGTGAAGACCGTCTTGGTCTGACTCGTGAATTGCTCGATTTACTGGTGCTGCGCGGTATCGACCTGCGGGGTATCGACATTGACCCTATTGGCCGAATTTATCTCAATTTCGCCGAGCTGGAGTTCGCTAGCTTCAGCAGTCTGATGGCGGAAATTCGTCGTATCGCCGGCGTCACCGACGTGCGCACCGTGGCGTGGATGCCGTCAGAACGTGAACATCTGGCGCTCAGCGCGCTGCTGGTAGCGATGCCGGAGCCTGTGCTCTCTCTCGACACCAAAGGAAAAGTCGAACTGGCTAACCCGGCCAGCTGCCAGCTGTTTGGCCAGAGCCAGGAGAAGCTGCGCAGCCATCCGGTCGCACAGCTGATTACCGATTTTAACGTCCAGCGCTGGCTGGAAAATAGTCCGCAGGAGTCCCACGCCGAGCACGTGGTGGTTAACGGGCAGAACTTCCTGCTGGAGATCACCCCGGTTTATCTCGAAGGCGAACACGGCGAGAAGGTGCTGACCGGCGCGGTAGCGATGCTGCGTTCAACGGTCCGTATGGGGCGTCAGCTGCAAACGATGACCATTCAGGATACCAGCGCCTTCAGCCAGATCCTCGCCGTAGGCCCGAAAATGCGCCACGTCGTCGAGCAGGCTCGCAAGCTGGCTATGCTCAGCGCGCCGCTGCTGATCGTCGGCGATACCGGTACCGGTAAAGATTTGCTCGCTCACGCCTGCCACCTCGCCAGCCCGCGAGCGGGGAAACCTTACCTGGCCCTGAACTGCGGCTCCATTCCGGAGGACGCGGTAGAGAGCGAGCTGTTTGGCGACGCTATCCAGGGCAAAAAGGGGTTCTTCGAGCAGGCTAACGGCGGTTCGGTTCTGCTGGATGAAATTGGCGAAATGTCGCCGCGAATGCAGACTAAGCTGCTGCGCTTCCTCAACGATGGAACCTTCCGCCGGGTCGGGGAAGATCATGAAGTCCACGTAGATGTACGGGTGATCTGCGCGACGCAGAAAAACCTGGTGGAGCTGGTGCAAAAAGGGCTGTTCCGCGAAGATCTCTATTATCGTCTTAACGTGCTGACGCTCTATTTACCACCGCTGCGCGATTGTCCGCAGGATATCATGCCGCTGACCGAACTGTTTGTGGCGCGTTTCGCCGATGAGCAGGGTATCCCGCGGCCGAAACTTTCTGCCGATTTAAACAGCGTATTGACGCGCTATAGCTGGCCGGGCAACGTGCGCCAGCTCAAAAACGCGATTTACCGTGCCCTGACTCAGCTGGACGGTTTTGAACTGCGCCCTCAGGATATCCTGCTGCCGGATCACGACGTCTCGTCATTAGCGGTTGGCGAAGAAGCGATGGAAGGCTCGCTGGATGATATCACGCGCCGTTTCGAGCGCTCGGTGCTTACCCAGCTTTATCGTAGCTTCCCCAGCACGCGTAAACTGGCCAGGCGGCTTGGCGTCTCGCATACCGCCATCGCCAATAAACTTCGCGAGTACGGTCTGAGCCAGAAAAAAGGCGACGAGTAATTCCCGCCGACCGGTTGCCTGCGCCGTCGGTCGGCATTTCCAGAACATTTCCAGAAAAAGGAGGGGGCCTGGCGGCGAATGAATCTGTATATACTGCGTTTTTACCCTCTTTTTTGCAGGAATACGCATGTGGATCTGGCGTAGTCGTTTTTTTCAGTGGATGAAACTGCTGGTGCTCTCCAGCGCGATCTCTTTTGCGCTGTTCTGGTTTCACCTCCCGGCCGCGCTGCTGCTGGGGCCGATGATTGCCGGCATTTGCCTGAGCCTTCGCGGCGCGGAAATCCGCGTTCCCCGACCCTTTTTTATTGCCGCTCAGATGATTATCGGCTGCATGATCGCCCGTAGCCTGACGCCCTCGATTTTCGGTGTTCTGCTGGCAAACTGGGCGCTGGTGCTGCTGATTCTCTTCTCCACGCTCGCCATCAGCGCGCTGGCGGGATGGCTGCTGGTGCGCTATAGCGCGCTACCCGGCGCCACCGGGGCGTGGGGAAGTTCGCCGGGCGGCGCTTCGGCGATGGTTATTATGGCCCAGGAGTACGGCGCCGACGTTCGACTGGTGGCGCTGATGCAGTATTTGCGCGTACTTTTTGTTGCCGGCGCCGCGGCGCTGGTGGTTCGCGTTGCGCTCGGCGGCGAAGCCCAGGAGATGACTCAGCAGGTCGCCTGGTTTCCCCCGATAAGCTGGCAGCTACCGCTTACGCTGCTGGTGACGGCGGCCGCGGGATGGCTGGGGCTGCGTCTGCGCTTTCCGTCCGGTGCGATGCTTTTCCCGATGCTGATCGGCGCGCTGGTGCAGGGAGAAGGCTGGCTGCAGCTTGAACTCCCTGAGTGGCTGCTGGCGCTGGCTTATGCCGCCGTTGGCTGGAGCGTTGGTCTAAAGTTTAATAAACAGATCTTCCTGCTGGCGTTAAAAACCCTGCCGCAGATCCTGGCATCGATTATCGGCCTGATTCTGCTATGTGCGCTGATGGCTTATGGACTGACGCAGGTTTTACCGCTGGACTTTATGACCGCCTATCTGGCGACCAGCCCGGGCGGGCTGGACACGGTAGCGATTATCGCTGCCGGCACGCGGGCGGATATGTCTTTTATTATGGCGATGCAGACGTTGCGCCTGTTCACTATCTTGCTGACCGGCCCGGCGATTGCGCGCTTTATCTCCCGCTATGCGACGCGGGAATAAAAAAAGCCCCCGTTTAACGAGGGCTTACGTTACCTGGTGGGGATATTACGCTTTCAGCGCGGCCAGGGCTGCGTCGTAGTCCGGCTCTTCGGTGATTTCATTCACCAGCTGGCTGTATACCACCTGGTCGTTTTCATCAATCACGACCACAGCACGCGCTGCCAGACCGGCCAGCGGGCCCGCGGAGATCGCTACGCCGTAGTCGGCCAGGAACTGCGCGCCGCGCAGGGTGGACAGAGTCACGACGTTGTTCAGGCCTTCAGCGCCGCAGAAGCGTGACTGGGCGAACGGCAGGTCGGCGGAAATGCACAGCACTATGGTGTTGTTCAGTTCTGACGCCAGTTGGTTGAATTTACGTACCGATGCCGCGCAAACGCCGGTATCGATGCTTGGGAAAATGTTCAGCACTTTACGGGAGCCCGCAAACTGGCTCAGCGCGACGTCAGAGAGATCTTTGGCCACCAGCGTAAACGGCTGCGCTTTAGCGCCTGCCTGCGGAATGGTGCCTTGAACAGAAACGGGGTTGCCCTGGAAATGCACGGTTTGTGACATGGTTATCTTCCTGTTTACATATAGTTAACGTCGCGGCTAGTGTATGACATCCGTCATCGGCACGGCAAATCCTTTTAATACTTACCTGCGAGGTTCAGGGAATGCGAAATCTGCGAGTCTATGAAGAAGCCTGGCCGCTACATAGCCCTTTTGTGATCGCCCGCGGCAGCCGCAGCGAGGCAAAAGTCGTGGTGGTGGAAATTGAAGAGAATGGCGTCAAGGGCACGGGGGAATGCACGCCTTATCCTCGCTATGGAGAGAGTATCGCCTCGGTGATGGCGCAGATTATGGCGATCGGCGAACAGATTGAGCGGGGCGTCACTCGAGAGCAGATTCAACGCCTGCTGCCGCCAGGGGCCGCGCGTAATGCAGTGGACTGCGCGCTCTGGGACTGGCAGGCGCGCAGCGCGGGTAAAAGCATCTCGCAGCTGTTAGGCGTGACGCTGCCCAAGCGGGTGGTTACGGCGCAAACGGTGGTGATCGGCACCCCCGACCAGATGGCGGCCAGCGCGTCGGCCCTGTGGGAGAAAGGTGCCACGCTGCTGAAAGTGAAGCTTGATGACCATCTGATTAGCGAGCGGTTAATTGCCATTCGCGAGGCGGTTCCGCAGGCAACGCTCATCGTCGATGCCAATGAAGCCTGGCGCAGCGACGGTCTGGCCGAGCGCTGTCAGCTGCTGGCGGACGTCGGCGTCGCGATGCTGGAGCAACCCCTTCCGGCTGGGGCCGATGAAGCGCTGGCGAATTTTATCCATCCGCTGCCTATTTGCGCTGATGAGAGCTGCCATACTCGCGATAGCCTGGCGGCGCTGCGCGGCCGCTATGAAATGGTTAATATCAAGCTGGATAAGACCGGTGGTCTGACTGAAGCGCTGCTGCTGGCGGAGGAGGCAGAACGCCTGGGGTTTGCGCGGATGCTGGGCTGTATGCTGTGTACGTCGAGAGCGATTAGCGCGGCGCTACCGCTGGCGCCGCTGGCCCGTTTTGCCGATCTTGATGGTCCAACATGGCTGGCCGTAGATGTCGAGCCGGCGCTGCACTTCAGCACCGGGGTGCTTCATCTCTGAGAGTGCCAGTGCAGCAGCTCCGTCATGGCCTGCAGATATTTCTCCGTTGCTTCGTCGGCGGATATTGCCGGGAATTCGGCGGTGATACAGGGCAGGCCGATATCGGCGCACCAGCTGCCAAAAGAACCGGGCGTTTCATAGCCGACGCTACCCACCAGCGGCAGGCTAAACGCATCGGCCAGCCAGTGCCCCAGTTCGCTGTGGCCGGGGTCTTCAATGCAGGCCAGCGGATCGTGAAATGAGATTACCCATGCCGGGTGGATCTGATGGATCAACTGGCACAGCGCCCGGGTCTCGGGTTCCGAACCTGGCTTTTCGCCGGTGAGTAGAACGACATCGCGCTGCTCTGCCGCGCTGTTCCAGCGGTAGACGGTTTCTCCTTCCTTCCAGTTCGCCGCTGGAAAATTCCGGTTCAGGTCGATACCGCGTGCGTTAGCCCGCAGCCCCAGCTGACAGCCGTCAGGGTTGACCGCCAGCACCACGTGATGACGGCGCAGCTCTGGCTTGAGGGTTCGTAGCGCACAGGAGAGGGTGACGATGGAGGCGTTTTCATCGCCGTGAGTACCGGCAAGGATCAGGCCGCTACGGCTATCGGCCAGCGGCGCCGGAAACCACAGCAGCGGCGCGCCCAGGTAAGACTGGCCGTAGCGTTGGGTTCCAGGCGGAAAATCACCGCGCTGGGGGCGAGGACGAGAAACGGGCATAGGGCATCCTGTTATCAGGTTATTTTTCAGCAGTGTTGTGTAAAACCGTCCCGGAATCAAATAGTTTCCAGCAATGTTGAAATCAGCATATATGTCAACTTTCTTTCACAAGCTGTTTGCAATTTCAGGTGATGAAACAAATAATTATCGCACTGCCAGCTCTGGTTTTTTTATTTTAAAGGGGATCTTATGAAGTATCCTGTCAAATTGACATGCGGCGCGCTGTGGTTAGCCAGCGTCTCTTCTCTTGCCTGGGCGGCGGATGTCCCGCCCGGCACCGTATTAGCCGAAAAACAGGTGCTGGTGCGGCACATAAAAGATGAGCCCGCCACCTTAGATCCCGCGAAAGCCGTCGGCCTGCCTGAAATTCAGGTTATCCGCGATCTTTTTGAAGGTTTAGTCAATCAGGATGAGAAAGGCAACCTTATACCAGGCGTGGCGACTCGCTGGCAGAGCAATGATAACCGCGTCTGGACGTTTACCCTGCGCGATAATGCCCGCTGGTCCGATGGAACGCCGGTGACGGCAGAAGATTTTGTCTATAGCTGGCGACGGCTGGTTGACCCCAAAACCACTTCACCCTTTGCCTGGTTTGCGGCGCTGGCCGGTATCGCCAATGCGCAAAATATCATTGATGGTAAAGCCGCGCCGGATACCCTTGGCGTCACCGCCGTAGACGCGCGAACGCTGCGCGTTCAGCTGGATAAACCGCTGCCGTGGTTCAGCAATCTGACCGCCAGCTTTGCGTTTTATCCGGTCCAGAAGGCGAATGTTGAGAGCGGCGACAGCTGGACCCGTCCGGGAAGCCTGATTGGCAACGGCGCGTACGTTTTAAAGGATCGCGTGGTGAATGAAAAACTGGTGGTGGTTCCCAATACGCACTACTGGGACAACGGCAAAACGGTGATCCAGCAGGTCACGTTTACGCCCATTAATCAGGAGTCAGCGGCAACTAAGCGCTATCTGGCCGGTGATATCGATATTACCGAGTCGTTCCCGAAAAATATGTATCAGAAGCTGATGAAGGATATTCCGGGGCAGGTTTACACTCCGCCACAGCTGGGCACCTATTATTACGCATTTAACACACAGAAAGGGCCAACCGCCGATGAGCGCGTCCGCCTGGCGCTGAGTATGACTATCGACCGCCGTCTGATGGCGGAAAAAATTCTGGGTACTGGTGAGAAACCGGCCTGGCGTTTTACTCCGGATGTTACTGCCGGCTTCACTCCCCAGCCGTCGCAAATCGAGAGCATGAGCCAGGCTGAGCTGAATGCCCAGGCCAAAGCGCTGCTGCAGGCGGCGGGCTACGGCCCGGGTCGCCCGCTGAAGCTCAGCCTGTTGTATAACACCTCGGAGAATCATCAGAAAATCGCCATTGCGGTAGCGTCTATGTGGAAGAAGAATCTTGGCGTCGACGTGAAGCTGCAAAATCAGGAGTGGAAGACCTATATCGACAGCCGTAATACCGGCAACTTCGATGTGATTCGCGCTTCGTGGGTGGGGGATTACAATGAACCTTCAACGTTCCTGTCGCTGCTAACCTCGACGCACAGCGGTAATATCTCCCGCTTCAACGATCCGGCCTACGACAAAATTCTCACTCAGGCGGCGCTGGAAACGTCGGAAAAGGCGCGCAATGACGATTACAACGCGGCGGAAAAAATCATTATGGCGAAAGCGCCTATCGCGCCGATTTACCAGTATACCAACGGGCGACTGATTAAACCGTGGCTGAAAGGGTATCCGATTGCCAATCCGGAAGACGTCGCCTATAGCCGCACGATGTATATCGTGAAGCACTGATGAGCACCGGTTGCCTGCGGGCGTCAGGCAACCATCACATCTCTCCAGAGCGCGGCCCGCAGCGCCAGCTAACCTGTATTCTATTTCCCGCCCCAGCAGCAAACCTCACTTTCGCCAGCTCTTACTCGCCTGGTCAATGAACAGCGTAGAGGCCATCAGATATCATTTTTAAAATCTATATTTATCCTATCTGAAATTATTGATATTTATATTTATCGTCGGGGTTGGGCTGGCTGATGGCTTGCGAGCGGTCAAACGTACTCAACATATCTTTTTGGATACGCGCAATCTTTTCCGCATCGGGAATGGCCTGATTGCCTTCGCTCATTGATTAGCATCAATAAACTCCGTTTGTTTATATGTGAATTTAATATTTATTCATTTGTGAGATGTGAATTTTTTATTTATCGCAGTCAGATGATGAATGTTTTTGTTGATTTTGTGCGCATGATGCTTATTATTTTTTGTATTTTCATTTAAATGCTTAAGCAAAGTCTTATATTTGGCCTGAATACGGATGAGTTGCTCTATTCTGATGTCTGGCCCTGCGATGATTGTGCAAAGAAAATCGTTATGTTTGGCCCATACGCCTCCAGGGAAGGAAGCGCTATGGCCAGGATATTGCGAGTGCGGCTGTAAGGCGGCCTCTGATTTAAGCTGAGGCTGCACGTCAGAGAGGCGCGAATAGCGGCGTCGCATTTCCGCTTATGCGCTGCATCGTTACTGATTTGAGTAATGGCAAAGCGGGGCGTCTTTTATCTGGAAGATAAAAAAATTCAACGCCAATGTGCGCTCTTTTTAGCTGCGTGTTTTCATAATGTCGTGCAGAAGAGCGTTTATCTGGGCTGAGCAGGCGCTAAAAGAACGCGCGGGAAATAATATGCGTCAGAGTGTCTAAGTTTTTAAAGGCCTTGAGTACGAGCAGGATGCATGCGAGAAACTTTAACTTCATGCCATTCTGGCGATACGTCAATTATCCCGCGCCCTCAAATACAGACTTTGATATCGCTATATTCAGAAAGGCGTTTGAATAAATTCTAAAAGACGCCACGTTGACTCAGAAATTATGAGCCGAAATGAACACGCTGGCCCCTGAATTAATCGGGTGCGTTGTTTAATCAATTATCCGGAAATGGCTGATGTTGGTAAATATCAACACCGCTTCGCGAAAGGCAAGCCGCAGTACTGGAAACAGAGAGCACTCGTTGTTTTCTGTTTAAAAAACCACCTGGTTCGGGCGTGCAGTTGGGGTGAGATGAATCCCTTTCTGGATATGGAGGCGCTTTCTGTCGCCCCTCAGGCGAGGGTCTGGAAGCGTTATAGAAAAGTTTAAGGGTGAGGGCCGTCAATCGGAAAATAGCGCGGAGCAGCCCGACAAAGCCCTGGAAGACACGGACGTGCCCCTGTCGCAGGTGGGTCTGATATCAAAAGCGTAATACAGGAGCAGGGATGAAAACAGTACGACCGTTATGGGGACGGGGGCAGATGATCTCTCCCCAACATTTTCAGCAGGAAACCGCGCAATCGGCCTGGCAGACAGAGTATGTCGCCCGGCTGGGGGCAATTCATCCCTGGGGAGTGGCGCGGGCGGAGTTTAATACCGCGCTGCTGAAGCAGGGGAAACTGAAAGCCGACCACCTGTGCGTGCGTTTCGCCGACGGCACGCTCATTGATAGCGATAACGCCGATGCGTTGCCGCCGGTGATGAACCTGCCGGAAACAGAACATCACGAACTGACGGTGGTTCTGGCGCTGCCCCATGAGCATGAGAACGGTGGCAACTGTCTGCAGCCGGAGCAGAGAGCGGAGCGTCCCGTGCGCTGGCGTCTGGCCTGGCGGGAGGTGCGAAACCGCTATGGGGAGGACTGCCGCCAGATTGCGGTAATGCAGCCGGAGTTGACGCTGCGTGAGGCCGATAGCGACAACGCTGATTACCAGACCGTCGCCGCGATCCGTCTTACGCGCGATAGCCAGGGACACTGGTCGCAGGACGAGTCTTTTCTGCCGCCGCTGCTGAACGTACAGGCCAGCCGTTGGTTGAGGGAACAGACCGAACAGTTGGCGGGTCAGCTCCGTGCGCGCCTGCAGCGCCTGATGTCTATGCGTCGGGAAAGCAACGAGCGAATGGCCGACTTCGCGGTAGCGGACGTGTCGCTGTTCTGGCTGCTGAGTGCGCTCAACAGCGCTGAGCCGTTGCTCAGCCATTTTGTTCGTCATCCGCAGGTGCATCCGGAACGTCTGTATACAGCGTTGGCCTGTCTGGCAGGTAGCCTGCTGACTTTTTCTCTTGAACACACTACAGCCGATATTCCGGCCTATCGTCATGAGCAGTTAACGGCGGTCTTTCCTCGATTGTTTGACTTGCTGGGGGGACTGCTGGAAGCCAGTCTGCCATCGAGGGTGGTGGCGATTGACATGGTTCATGATGAACGACGCAAGCGCTGGCATGCCCGTCTGCACGATCCACGACTGCGTGAAGAGGCGGATTTTTATCTCTCGGTACGATCGGCGCTGCCGGTAGCGCAGCTACTGGAGCAGTTTCCGCTTCAGTGCAAAGCGGGCAGCCCGGATGAAGTCGACCGGGTCGTTAACGGTTCGCAACCCGGCATCCCTCTGCGCGCGATGAGCCACGTTCCGGCGGCCATCCCGCTGCGCCTGGAGAACCAGTATTTCACCCTTGATATGGCCCATCCGGCGGCGCGAGCGATGCTGTTGGAAGGCAGTTGTGTCTTTTACGTCCCCGGTCTGCTGGGCGCCCCTGAACTCGAACTCTATGCGGTACTGCGCTCATGAAACAGGATACGAATATCGACGCCCTGATGGCTGACGCCTGGTTGACGGTGACGGAACTGCGGTGCGGGGCGAGACTGGCCGACGGGGAGGGCGAACGCCTCTGGCGACATTGCGTAGAGCATATTGAAAAGGTCATGGCGGAACTGGAGACCGCGGGCCTCAGCGAGGCGAGCCGTCGGCATATTCTCTACGCCTGGTGTGCGCTGCTGGATGAGACAGCTAAAGGACGTGAAGGTGAGGATGATGCCTGCATCGTCTGGTATGACCGTCCGCTGCAGGCGAAATACTTCGGTGCCCTGGACGCCGGCGATGCGCTGTATGAGCGGATGCGACAGGTTCTGCATGAGCCCGCGCCGGATGTGGCGGTACTGACCTGCTTCCATCGCGTGTTGATGCTGGGCTTTAAGGGATGTTATGCCCTGGATGAGCCGGTTCGCGACCAGCTTATCACCAGACTGGCGGAGCGCGTTTCGCCGTTTGAAACCGACCAGAGCCAGCCTGTACTGGCGGGTATATCCGGGCGTAGCGGCCTGGCGGACGGGTTGCGACGCTGGCCGGTTTGCCTCGGGCTGTCGCTGGTTGCGATCGCCGCGCTGTGGCTGGGGCTAAATCATTGGCTTGATTCCCTGATTACAACCCTGCTGCTCGGGGCGGAAAAATGAGCGTGAACCATTTGCGCCTGTTATGGCTCTGGGCCGGGATCCTTGCGGTACTGCTCTGTTTGCTGTTTCTGCCGCTGGCTACCGGCGGGCGGATTCTGGCTGTTGCGCTGATCCTGACCGCAGTCATCGTTGCCCTGATTGTCGCCGGGCGCAAGGGGGAATGGGGACTTACAGAGGATGCCTGGCTGGATGACATTCCGGACGCGCCGTACCGCCTGCCGGTGGTGCTGGTCTGCGGTGATATCGCCAGGTGGCCGGAGTGCGGGGTGGTTTTGCGTACGGCTCAGGGCTGCTGGTTAAATGTTCCTACCGCCGAACTGCAGCAGACGGTACGTACTCTTCTGCGTAAACGCCCGGATCTGATATCGCAGCTGGCGGTGATGGTCTGCGTTTGCCCGCAGTTGCACGGTGATGAGGCGGCGCTGGCGGTCGGGCTTAATGAGCTGCGCTGGCAGCTGAACCAGGCGCGGAGCGACTGCCGCCGCTCGGTGCCTTTACTACTGAGCAGTCACGTGGCAGGGGCGTCTGTTCCTCACTCGCTATGGCAGACAGCGCAGACCGGGGAAGCCATGCAGGTGTGGCAGGCGAATGACGCGCCTTGCTGCACCGGGACCTGGCTGGCGCAAAAGAACGGAAGGGAGCGTCTGGCCACACAGGTGAGGATGAATGCGCTGGTTCGCCTGACGCACGAGACGGCGCTGGCTATGCTGACGGCGCCCTCTGTTGATACGCCCCCGGTGATACCCGCTATGATGCTGTATCACATGACGCCGTCGGGGGCACCGGTTCTGCCTCAGAATCTGTGGCAGCGCTGGTTGTCTCATCATACCGCTCTGGGCTCACTACCTGGCTGGCAGCCTGATACCTCATCAGCGGATGTCCTGTTACCGGATTTTATTCTGCCACTGTTGCCATTGGGCGTCAGCGAGACGCCACGCGCCAGGATTTTACGCCGGGCGTTCTGTCTGTTCACCCTTGCCATTCTCATCGCACTGTGCGCCAGCGCGTGGAACAACCGCCAGCTACTGCAGCGGGTGGGGTTCGATATTCAGCACTATGAGCAGATTGCGATGGTTGACTACGCCTCGAAAGCCCGCGCCCTGCAAATCCTGAGTGGGGATGCGGTTCAACTGGATCAGTGGGCGCGCCGCGGTGAGCCGCTGAACCTGAGTCTCGGTCTGTATCACGGGGCCTATTTACGCATACCGGTGTTGGCCGCGATTCGTTCCTGGGAACCCCCACCTCCGCCACAAAAACCAGCACAAAAAACCGTGCCGAAAACCATCCGCCTCGACAGCATGTCGCTGTTCGATACCGGGAGGTGGGCGCTTAAGCCCGGATCGACAAAGCTGCTGGTGCACTCGTTGGTTGGCATCAAAGCAAAACCCGGCTGGCTGATTGTCGTTGCGGGCCATACCGACAGTACCGGTGAGGAAAAAGCCAACCAGATACTTTCGCTGAAGCGTGCCGAATCGGTGCGCGACTGGATGCGTGACACCGGAGATGTACCGGAGAGCTGTTTTGCGGTGCAGGGCTTCGGCGAGAACCGTCCTGTAGCCACCAATGAAACGGTTGAAGGGCGTGCGCTGAACCGCCGTGTCGAAATCAGTCTGGTACCGCAGGTGAATGCCTGCCAGCCACCGGGCATGCCTTCGGCCTTATCGCGGGAGAGCGGCGCGTCAATCAATGAAACGGAGAAGTAGCATGGCAACTCCGGTCTGCCTGTTGCTGAAGAGCAACGGCGGAGCGGATATCACAGACTCCCATTCGCCAAACGTAGGTGTCACTACTTGAGCCTGAAACGGGCAGGTTTTCCTGTCCGCAGTTATTTTGCTGAGCAGCCGCGGGGCAAGTGTTCAACAACGACAAAAATTGGTCTGCTGGCCTGATGCGCTTTGGTAAGTGAACAGCGACGGGCGGTAGCGTACCTGAAATGATTGAAGAGAAACTCTCATGGAAAATCCCGCCATTTTGTTACGTCGTCTTCACCCAAACTGCGCCCGCGCAACAGAAAGTCTCTTCTGCCTGCCGCCTGACGCCGGAAAAAGCCTGCTCTGCCAGCAGATATTACCGGCGGTAAGCCAGCTGCGCTTAAGCCCTGTGGCTGCAGGACAGTTGCCTCAGCGCCCTTCTCCGGGTCGGGACGATAAGAAAATGATTGCGATGACGTTTGAGAAAGAGGTGAACGAATGAGTGATATCCCGGCACAGCAGTTCAGCCACAACCATCCTCTGTTAACGGTGCGCGGCTGCCGCGCCCTCCTGGACGTGCTGGCCTTTGAAGGCGATGAGGCCCTGAGCGAACCGTTCAGCTACCAGATTGAATTCACCAGCGCCGACAAAACCCTCACGCCGCAGCAGATGCTGATGCAGGATGCCGCCTTCACCCTGCAGGCCCCGGTTGACCAGGGCTTCGGGGTAAAAATCCGGCAGCCGGTACGCACGATTCAGGGCGTGGTGACGGCGTTTGAGCGCCTTTCCGCCTCCCGGGACGAAACGCATTATTCCCTGACTCTGCAGCCGCGTCTGGCGCTGCTCTCCCGGAGCCACCAGAACCGGATTTACCAGGATATGTCGGTGCCGGATATCGTGGAGCATATCCTGCGCACCCGCCACGGCATGCGCGGGGAGGACTTTATCTTCACCCTGGCGCAGGCGTATCTGCGTCGCGAGCAGGTGATGCAGTACGGCGAGGACGACCTGCGCTTTATCACCCGCCTGCTGAGTGAGGTGGGTATCTGGTTCCGCTTCACCGCCGACACCCGGCTGAACATCGACGTGGTGGAGTTTTACGACGACCAGCGGCACGACGGGCAGGGGCTGATTCTGCCGTCGGTGCCGCCCTCCGGCCAGCACGACAGCGGTACCGAGTCGGTGTGGGCGCTGAAAAGCCGGCATCGCGTGGTGCCGCAGTCGGTGTTCACCCGGGACTATAACTACCGCAACGCGCCGGCGGAGATGAGCCTCAGCATCGATGTCAGCCGGGGCGACAGCACCACTTACGGCGAGGCGTACCACTGGGGGGATAACTACCTGACGCCGGGCGACAGCCATCCGCGCGACCCGGCGCCGGAGAGCGGGGCGTTTTATGCCCGCCTGCGTCACGAGCGTTACCTGAACGACCAGTCCCGGCTGAGCGGAAAGAGCAGCTGCGCGACGCTCGCCCCCGGTCAGGAACTGAAGGTGAGCGGCGGCGAAGAGGTCACCGGCACCTTCCGGGAGGGGGTGATGATAACCCACCTCCACAGCGGCGCCCGGCGCGACCGCAGTTTTGAGGTGGCCTTCCACGCCATCCCGTACTTAGAAGATTACGGCTTCCGCCCGGCCACTATCGCCAGGCCGGTGATGGCCGGGACGCTGCCGGCGCGGGTCACCAGCACGAAAAGCAGTGATATCTACGGCCATATCGACCGCGACGGGCGTTACAGGGTCAACCTGCTGTTCGACCGCGACCACTGGCAGCCGGGAGAAGAGAGTCTGTGGGTACGCCAGGCGCGCCCGTATGCCGGTGACACGTACGGCCTGCATCTGCCGCTGCTGGCGGGCACCGAGGTGGCCATCGCCTTTGAACAGGGTGACCCGGACCGGCCGTATATAGCCGGTGTCCTGCACGACTCGGCGCACCCGGACCCTGTCACCATCCGGAACTATAAACGTAACGTGCTGCGCACGCCGGCGAACAACAAAATCCGCCTCGACGACGCGCGGGGAAAAGAGCACATCAAGGTCAGCACGGAGTACGGCGGCAAGAGCCAGCTGAACCTGGGGCATCTGGTGGACGGCGGAAAACAGCCGCGCGGGGAGGGATTCGAGCTGCGTACCGACAGCTACGGAGCGATACGGGCCGGGAAAGGGATATTCATCACCGCTGATGCGCAGATGAAAGCGCAGGGGCAGCAGCTGGCGATGGAGCCTGCAACCAGTCTGTTGAGGGGGGCGCAAAACCTTATTGCCGGTTGGGAGAGTGTGACGCAAACGCACCGTAATTTCTCACCAGATATGGATACGTTAAAGCAGTTTGTTGAAAAGGCGGACCAGATAAAGAAACCGGTATTGTTGATGGAAGCACCGGAGGGGATAGGGAGCGTTACGCCAGAAAGCATTCTTCTGCACAGTGGCAACGGTTTGTATATGCAGAGTATTGGAGAAGTCAGTATTGCCAGCGAGCAGAGGCTTGCAGTGAATGCCAGCCAGGCGATATCGTTACTTTCCCGCCAGGAAGGTGTTCGTCTGGTATCTGCAAAAGGCCCGCTGAATATCGAATCTCATAGCGATATTCTCTCATTAACATCTCTTCAGGATGTTACCGTACAGTCCACACAGGGACATCTTCAGCTTACGGCGAAGAATGGTATCACTGTTGGGTGTGGCGGCGCTTACATTCGCTTGACTCCGCAGGGAGAAATTGAAATTCATGGACCTGGCCTGTTAAGTCTGAAAGGACAACATAATTTGCAGGGGCCAGCCAGCGAAGATTTCCAGTTGCCCGATCTGCCTTCATCAGTATGTAAAGAATGCCTCAAACGGGCTCAGGAACTGGCTCAGGGTTTTGTGCCGAGGGATGCGTAAATGGACAACATAAAGATCTGGCTGGATAAAATCCAGCTGACGTGTCAGCAGATTGGTCACAATTATGTCGATATGATTATCGATCAGTGCGGCGTGAATTTCTCCGTCATTCCGGCTCTTTCCGGGTTTTCTCCGGCAATAAAATGGCAGTCCCTTTACCAGGGATTGCCGGAGAATATTTACCCGGACGATGCGCCTTTGCTGGTACGTATTGAGCTGGAAGATGCTCAGCAGGTGCAGTGGTTATATGCGCTGGCTAGTGAAGCTGCGGCAACAGCGCCTTTACTGGTGCTGGGGTCATCCTGGCGGTTCGAAGTTTTGGCTGAATGGTTGATCCGTTGCATTGATGCGCAGCATGAGGGGCGTGCAGGGATATTTCGCTTCTGGGATACGCGTATATTTTCGTATCTTTTTACCCATGTTCTTAGTGATGAACAGCAAAGTCAGCTCCACAGACCGACATTATTCTGGAGCTGGCTGGATCGCGACGAAGCACCTGTTTTGCTGGAAGGAAACGGGGCAGCATTAGGTGAAGAGGAATTGAGTGAGCAAATCATATTTACTGATAATCAGTTTGAAAGTCTGATGTGTCTGTGTGATGCAAAACAATTATTGGTTTATCTGCCATTACCGAAGAACCTTTTTATGAACAGAGAAAGTGAATTTTCTGCTTGCTTTAAGGCTATGCTGGCTGCGACAAAAGAAGGTGTGCTTTTCGAAGATAAACGTAATGAGTGGGTGGCTGAGTATATTCTTAAAAATAAAATTTATTCTGATGAATGCAGTTCTGGTGTTAATAATCTATAAAGTCATCAGGAGTGGTATTTTCAATAGGGATCATAGCTACTTACATCGGAGGGGTTATGTATTTGGATAGTGATACAAAAGTTATTATCTCTGGAACGGTAATATTACTGGTTGGAATCATTGTCTGGAAAAAACAAAGCTTTTTTATTGCTCTGGTGTTTTGTGTTTTGTTTATCAAAGCGTCTATGATGTTTTTAGCGATAGTTATGCTATTATCCTGGGGAGAGCCGGCAAATTCTTTTTATTTTATACTTCCTGTTATTAGTGTTTTTATCGCTTTGTTTTTTCCTGATAAGCGTTGGCCAAAACATACCGGACACATATACAGATGTTCATCATGCATGAATTTTGTTAACTATAAAATCGATAAATGTCCTCATTGTGGCTCTGACATGGATCCAAAAAATATTTGAAAAAAAAAGACCAAACAATAAGCGGCTATTAGATGACGGTTGAATCTAATGATAACCCTGTTTATCCGGCTAAAATAAGGGAACCTGAGATATGTCTATAATAAAGTCTGATTTAGGCTGGTATCCACCGCAGGGACGATGGCTGACACGCTTTGTTTTTATCGCTGTGGCGATATTGCTGGCTGGTTGCGATCGACTCGCGAAAGAGGAGAGCATCAGTGGCGGTAGCGGCACCATAGAAGCGGTTAACCATACCCACTGGGCGATAAATCATTTCAGCGTAGACGGGCAGTCAGGGC
Organism: Klebsiella sp. CN_Kp100; assembly: GCF_040065315.1. Lineage (NCBI taxonomy): Bacteria > Pseudomonadati > Pseudomonadota > Gammaproteobacteria > Enterobacterales > Enterobacteriaceae > Klebsiella > Klebsiella sp. CN_Kp100. The sequence continues at coordinate 5,588 of NZ_JBEAIJ010000044.1, read as the reverse complement.
TGGATATTATCGGCCCCTGGCAGGGCGGCGGCGGTGGCTGCTGTTACGGTGTGCCAACGAAATGGAAACCGGGAATGACGGTGAAAGTGGAATGGGAAACGGGTGTCGGTTATTCAATGGATTTTCCAGGATATGGAGATGACGCTAAATATTTAGAATGGGAAAAAAAATAAAAGCTCAGAACCAGGAACATAGCCGGATAGTCCCAGTTCCCGATTATTCCGGGCAAAAAACCTGCGGAATAAAGGTTCACTTTTTACCCTGCGATCAAATAAAAGTCACCACCAGCTGCTATGACTACGGCAACCCAAATTATCCGATTAAAGATCCGATCAAAATGGAGGAACCCAAAGTATGTCCACAATAAAGCCTGATGCAGTCTGGTATCCTCCGCAGTTTCCGAAGCAGGGACGATGGTTCACACGCCTTGTTTTTATCGCTGTGGCGATATTGCTGGCTGGTTGTGACAGGCCTGCCAGAGAAAAGAATGTTAGCGGCGGCAGCGGTACCATAGAAGCGGTTAACCATACCCACTGGGCGATAAACCATTTCAGCGTAGACGGGCAGTCAGGGCTGGATATTATCGGCCCCTGGCAGGGGGGAGGCGGTGGCTGCTGTTACGGCGTGCCGACAAAATGGAAACCGGGAATGACGGTGAAAGTTGAGTGGGAAACGGGTGTGGCTTTTGCCGATGATGTACCTGAAATTCCTGAACCGAAACGACCTGATACCTCCGGGATGAACGAGAAAAATTATTATCAAGTATGGCAAGTGTATTTTGATGAAAAACAAGAATGGTATAGGAAAATTAAGGCACTGAATAAAGCGCATACAAAAATAGTCCCTGTTCCCGATTATACCGGGCAAAAAACCTGCGGAATAAAGGTTCACTTTTTACCCTGCGATCAAATAAAAGTCACCACCAGCTGCTACGACTACGGCAATCCAAATTATCCGATTAAAGATCCGATCAAAATGGAGGAACCCAAAGTATGTCCACAATGAAGCCTGATGTAGTCTGGTATCCTCCTCTGTTTCCTGAAAATGGACGTTTACCCACACAAGCGGCGTTAGTCGGTCAAAACTGTAAGCAGCAGGACAGCCATGAACTGGCTTACCGCAATGAACTTTGCCAGGCGGCGGGTCGACTGGTGGAACCGCCGTGCTGTAAGACGCTGCATATCAGCCTGTTTTTCGACGGCACCGGTAATAATCTGAACAACGATCTTTATATCGACGTTCCTAAACATCCCACCAATATTGCCCGTCTTTTTCGCGCAACCATTGGCCAGGGGCACGCCGGTGGCGTCCAGGGACACGCCGGGGAACTGGTGGATATGGAAGGGACGTCGGGGAATAAATATTACAAGTACTATATTCCCGGCGTTGGTACCCCTTTCCCGGAAGTGGCGGATCTGAATTACAGTACACCCGGTCTGGTTTTTGCTACCTATGGCGAAGAGCGAATTAACTGGGCGCTTATTCGCATTATCGATGCCTTAAGACGCACGCTGGGCAAACCTGCGTTATCCGATAATGAAAGCTGGAAAGCGGTGAAAGAGATGTCCTTCGGGGCTTTAGATCAATATCGACCAATAGTATTCCGGCAGCTTTTAAAAGATCTGGAACCCGAGCTGAAGCTGGCGTTAAAGCAGCCTGAACCCGGTAAACCGAAACTGCTGGGGATTAAGCTGTATGTGTACGGTTTTTCACGCGGAGCGGCGGCGGCAAGGGCTTTTGTCAACTGGCTGGTTGAACTGCTGCCCAATGGTTTCAGAAAAGGAACGAAGCCGGATCTCTGTCTGACGCTGGAAGGCGCTAACTGGAAGGTGCCGCTGAGCGTCGAATTTCTGGGACTGCTGGATACGGTGGCCTCTGTTGGCGTGGCGCATATCGCCCCTCTTGCGGAAGGACATATGGGCTGGGCCGATAATGCAATGGAGCTGCCCGATAACGGCCTGATCAAAAATTGCGTGCATCTGGTTTCTGCCTACGAGCAGCGGCTCTGTTTTCCTCTGGATTCGATTTGCCGCCATGACGGAACCTATCCATCCTATGCCAGAGAGATGGTGTATCCCGGTATGCATTCGGATATTGGTGGTGGTTATATGCCTGGCGATCAGGGAAAAGCAGTGGCAAATAACGACGGTTATTTATTATCGCAGATTGCATTGCATGATATTCATGCTGCTGCTTTTTTTGCCGGAGCACCACTTAAAGTTTTGAAGGATGCACTGCCCGATGACCTGAAAAAAGATACCTGGCGCATCATGCCCGTTGAACTCAGCCACGAATTTGATATTGCACCAGATATGATCCAGCGCTTCAACGCCTGGCGTGAATTAACATTAAACCTTCCCTCATCTCTGGAAAAAATAAATGATGAGAATGCTGCCAGATACGAACCTGTACGTGCATCAGTCAACGTTATTACCGCGCTGGAAGATCAAATCACCTGGATAACCGCCTGGCGTATCGGTCGCTATGCGAGTGGCAACTATACAAAACAGCGGTTTTATATTGATGCAGCCGCAAACGGCATGGATAAAGACAGCGACCCCAAAATTAGAGAGGCTTCCGAACAGGCGCGAGATATAAAACAGCGGAAAGTAGAGAAAACACGGCGTAAAATGCAGGAGTCTGCTGAAAAAGATACCTATATCCCCTATCCGCCGGGGCCGAAAGATTTTGATCCCGCGTTGGGGCAGACGCAGCTGCGCCAGGCTGCGGAAGAATTTCGCGAGGACTATCAGCTAAAACAGCGTGCCGTAACCGGAAACTGGATATATAAGGGAATGGATAAACTGAGTAACCTGGTTTATACCTTCAGCGATGATGATGTAAGTGGCGAATATATAAAGATAAAAAAAGAGGCCAATGAAAAATATTCAATGCTCTTTCCTCCTCAGGGGGAAAGCAGCAACGAGCAACAACCCGGAGGGCTGGTCAGAGCATTATTTGACGATCAGGTTCATGATTCCAGGGCCTGGTTTATGCAGGCGACGCTTGATGCCAGGGAACCGTGGGGAAGTTACTTTTTATACCGGATGATCTATTTCGGTGAGCTGATGAGTAAAAATATTACACCTCTTGTGAAATACGGGCGCTTTATTGAGGGGAGATTTAAAGATACGGTTCCTGACGTTGATTTTATTATCGAGCGAGCTGAGAAAGGAGGGGCTATTATGGGTGAAAACTCCCCGCCTGAAATAAAACAAAAAATATCCGTGGTAAACAGCTCTGCGGATATTCCCCTTACCATGTTGTCCGATCTTCCCCTTCAACCTGCGCTGACAAACGAGCCAGCGGAATTAATCGCCTGGCAGCAACAATCGCGGGAAGCGGAAAAACTGGCCAGTACGAAAGCGGCGATAGCCTCACTGTGGCCATAACGAAATGGCGTTCTGATATACGGATGCCTGTGTAAATAATACAAGGAATAAATATGAAACAGGTAATACGCGAAGGCGATACCCTGCGGGAGTATGGCGGTAAAGTTCTGGCCGGACATTATCTGTGTTTTGGAAAAGGCATTGCCACTAAAGGCGATCCGGTAAAATGCAATAAGCATGGTATGACCACGATTATTGAAGGCAGTTCGCTGTCAAAAGTGGATGGTCAGCCCGTCGCTCTTCACGGACACCGCTGCGCCTGTGGCTGTACGCTGGTGAGTTCTTTTCCCGACTGCGGTATTGCACAGTGAGACCGCTACCTGATTTTCCTGATTATCGCACCGCTAAACCGCCTGCGGCAAAACGCTGGCTGGGGGCCGGAGCATTACTGGTCCCGGCGGTCGGCGCTGCGAGTGCGTTATTACGGGGAACAGATGCAAGCTCCGGGATCGTTTTTGCCGCGATGCTGTTCACGTTAACCGTCATGGGGCTTTTCTGGCTTCTTTCTCTACTGTATTACCGGTTTTCAATTCACCACTCATCCACCTGGAAAGCGGAGGTGGCACAGGTACAAAGTCACTGGTGGTATCAGCATCGTCGGCAGTTTTCCCTGGAGGATGTGGTGCTGATTGGCCCTGCCGGGGCGGAGATGATGGACTGGTTGCGTTTGCTTAAGCGTGAGCAAAAAGCGCCAGCAGAACGTCAGGAGGCAAACGGTAAAGCGCTGCGTGTGGCGCGTTCTTTTTCTTCCGATGCGACGGAACGTGAAAATCAACTGGCTCGTATGCTGGTACTACAGTGGAAACGGCAGCGCGAAGGCAAAAAATTGGTCTCGCCGCAGCGCTTTTACTGGCAGGGGAGCGAGAGCGTATGGCAGGCGTTTGTTGCACAGATAAAGGACTCTTTTCCAGGCATTGTGCTGCCTGAATTACCGATTATGTGGAAGGGAGAACGTTCACTGTCAGATATTGCAGCCTTTCTGGATTCAGAGGGCGATGGCACGCAAATTCTGGTGGCTGGGTGCCAGTCTGAAGTCCCCTCGGCAGAGGATTTGCTGCCTGCCGGAGAAGCCGCTGCCTTGTGGCTTGTGAGTGCTGAGGGGGCTGTATTGCTCTCACAGGGGGAATATTTTTCCCCATCGGCAACGGAATATTTGAAGGATGTCTGTGAACGAGCACAGAAGCAAAGTGAACTTGACGCAGCACCTGACGCCTGCATTCTTTTTTCTCACCCGCAACAATCTGAACTGGCAGGCAGCGGCTGGAACGTTACTCATCATTTGCAGGACAATTTTTGGGGTAATACGGGAAAACTTGAGGCGCTTGTCGTGATATCACTTGCTGCCATTTTCGCACAAAGCCAGTCGCAACCCTGCGGCTGGATAGCCACTGATCCTTTACACCCCCTGGCGCTTGGAATTGTTAAACCTCATGAAAACAGATAAAAATCAGAAAGAAACTATTTCTGCTGCGTTCACGGTGGTACTTACAGCCGTGGCGATCACGTTCCTTATTTTACTGGGGGGACTGGCGTACTGGTTTTTCATAGGTGACCATGCTGCAAAATGGTCGGTTATCTATCCGATTCTACTGGTGTGCGGTCTTCTCTGGATTGTGCTGGTATGTGTCGTATCTCTGGTTTTTCTGGCGATACATCTTTGGATCATCAGTCGAGCCAGGCGTTCATCAGCGGCTGGACAGAGTACATCAGCAAAGACGCTGGCGTTGAAACGCCCGATGCTATCGAAAGAAATAGCCACCCATCTCCGCCGCCGCTATACCCGTTTCTGGCGCCACAAAGTCCGCCTGCTGCTGGTGGCCGGTGAACCCGCGCACATTGCCGCCATCGTCCCCGGTCTGGCGGAAAAGCAGTGGCTCGAAGGCCACCGCACGGTGCTGATTTACGGCGGCACTCTGTCATCCGCGCCGGATACTGAACGCCTGGCCGCCCTGCGCAAGCTGCGCCGCAGCCGTCCGCTGGATGGCATCGTGCTGGCGCTTGATGAGACGCAGGCGACCAGCGCTACCCTGGATAACCATCTTCGCACCCTCGAGCAGGTCGGGGAGGCCCTGCGCTGGCAGCCGCCGGTGTACCTGTGGCAGGTGACTGACAGCGCCTGGCCGCAGGATACCCGCATCAGTCAGACGGTGGGGGCGCTGTTCCCGCCCGGCGCCACGCCGGAGGGGGTGGCGCAAC